>JBEKSF010000175.1:0-9782 GCA_049517295.1 Verrucomicrobiota bacterium | reverse complement strand
CGCGCCTAGCCCCAGGCCAAAAACAACGCAACGAACGCCATCGTATTTATGTTCATCAGTACTTGGGCCGATTTTCCGCCTTCCATTGCGCCAAAATGTTTCATGGCGGGCGGGCGCGGGAAGCGGCATAATCGGCGCCGGGATGAAAGATTTGTCTCGCGCCCTCAAGTATTTCCGCCCCGACGCGGCCCGCGTCTTGTGGGTTTTTTGCCTGCTCCTGGTCAGCGTCGCCCTCAACGTGCTCAAGCCGTGGCCGCTGGCCTGGATTGTCGATTCCCTGACCGGCCAGCGAGCGCCGGCGCAGCCGCTGGCGCCGGTATCGCTGCACGGAAACACGCTGTGGCTGGCCGGCCTGGCGGGCGTTCTGTTCCTGTTGCACCTGGCGCAAGCCGGGGTGGCGGCGGCCCAGAACTATTGGTCGATCCAAGTGAGCCTGCGGGGGCTGACCCGGGCGCGGGAGGAAGTCTTCGCCCGGCTGCTGCGCCTGTCGGCGCGCTTTCATCAAGGGGCCAACGCCGGCGACTTGATCTATCGGGCCTCGTGGGACACTTACTCGATTCAAACCTTGTTTCAGCAAGGGCTGATGACGGTGGCGGGGGCGTCGCTCTCGCTGCTGCTCATGGCGGCCGTGATGGCCCGGCTGAACGTGGCGTTGACCCTTGTGGCGCTGGCCCTGGCGCCGCTGCTGGTGATGGCGATTCGGATTTTCGGCCGCGCCATGCGGGAGCGCGCGGCCGTGGCGCAACAAGCCGACAGCCGGGTCACCTCGCTGGTGCGGCAATGTATCGCGCTTCTTCCGCTGACCCAGAGTTATACGCGCGAGGAGTTTGAGGCGGGACGGTTCGATGGAGAAGCAGACCAGGCGCAACACAAACGCCTTGCCCAGCACGGCGCCGAATTGGCTTACGGGCTGGCGGTGGCGGTGGTGTTTGGATTTGGCACCGCAGCCATCACCTACATGGGCGCGCGGCAGGTCGCCGTCGGCTTGTTGACAGTCGGCCAGCTCTTCGTCTTCCTGTCCTACCTGGTCCAGCTTTACGAGCCGCTGAACCAACTCTCGCACGTCGGCGCGACCGCCGCCGGGGCGCTGGCCGGGGCGCGGCGCGTGTTTGAGATTCTGGACACGCCCGAAGAAGTGAGAGAGGCGGCGGACGCGCTGCCGGCGCCGCGCGCGGGAGCCATTGCCTTTCGGGACGTGTCTTTCGCTTACGAAAGCGGGCGCGACGTTTTGCGCGAAGTCACGTTTTGTCTTGACAGCGGGGAATCCGCCGCCGTCATCGGACCGAGCGGGGCGGGCAAGACGACCCTGTTGCAATTGCTGCCCCGCTTCTTTGATCCCACGCGCGGCCGCGTCGAGTTGGACGGGGTCGATTTGCGCCAGCTTCGCCTCAAGGACCTGCGCGCCCGCGTCGCGGTGGTATTTCAAGAGCCGCTCATCCTGCCGGCCAGCGTGGCCGAGAACATCGCTTACGGCAAACCCGGCGCGTCGGCGGAGGAAATCGCCGCGGCGGCGCGGGCGGCCAACGCCGAGGGATTCATTCAGAAGCTGCCGGAGCATTATCAAACCCTCATCGGCGAGGGGGCCGTCCGGTTGAGCGCGGGCGAGCGGCAGAGGATCAGCCTGGCGCGGGCCTTTCTGAAAGACGCGCCCATCCTGCTGCTGGACGAGCCGACCAGCGCGCTGGACGCCGAGAGCGAAGCATTGATCGGTGAGAGCCTGGCTCAGTTGCTGCGCGGGCGCACCGCCCTGATGGTGGCCCACCGGCCCGGCAGCATCGCCCGGCTCCAGCGGGTCCTGGTGCTGGTGGACGGACGGCTGACGGAAAGCGGCACGCCGGACGAGTTGCGGGTCCGGGGCGGATACTACGCGCGCGTCATGGCGGCCGGGGGTCCGGCGGCGGCGCGGAACGGGGCTTGATTCCGCGGCGGATTGGGAACATGTTTGCGGGCATGAACGCGCCAGACGTTCCGCCAACAATAACGCCGGAGCAACTGAAGGAGCTGATCGAGAAGCTCTCGCACATGCGCCACGAGATCAACAACCAGTTGTCGTTGATCGTGGCGGCGCTGGAGTTGGCGCGCTTCAAACCGGAGTTGCGGGACAGGATGATGGACACGGTTGAACAGCAGCCGACCAAAATCAAGGCGGAGGTGGCCAAGTTCTCCGCCGAGTTCGAGCGCGTCTTCGGCCTCAACCGGGAATAAGCTCCCAAGGAAGCGATGGACCCCAGTGACGCGGAGTTGATTTCCGCCGTGCTCAACGGCGACACCCCCAGTTTTGAGCCGCTGGTCACGAAGTATCAGGGCCGGGTTTTCGCCACCGCACGCCGTTACGCCCGGCGGGAAAGCGAGGTCGAGGACATCGTCCAGGAAGTCTTTCTCAAGGCCTTCCAGAAGCTCAAGGGATTCCGCGGGGATGCGCCCTTTGAACATTGGCTGATGCGATTGGCGGTGCGGACGTGCTACGATTTCCTGCGCGGCCATCAACGCAACCGCGAAACCACTTTCACTGAATTGACCGAGCCGGAGAGGGACTGGTTGGACCAGTTTGTCGTCCAGCGCGAGGGCGCCGGCGAGCGCGCGGATGCGGCGCGGCAGTTGATTGACAAAGTCTTGTCGCGCCTCAGTCCGCCCGCGCGCCTGGTCATCACGCTGCTGGAGATTGAGGAGCGGCCGGTGAAGGAAATCGCCCAAATGACCGGCTGGTCGGTGACGCTGGTCAAGGTGCGGGCCTTTCGCGCCCGCGCCGAGATGCGCAAGATTCTGAGCAGGATGCGCCGGGACAAGTACCTGTAACCCACAGGCGGCCGGCGCCGTCTGAATAGTTGATTGTATGAACGACGATGAGTTGCGCGCCAGACTGATCGCCGCCGCGCGGCGGCATCCCCCGAGCGACCGTGTTCCGTACGCATTCGAAAAGCGGATCATGCGCCACATCTCCTCCGCCGCGCCGCCCACCTTATGGGCGCTGTGGGCCGGGCCGCTGTGGCGGGCGGCCCTGTCGTGCATTGCCATTACTCTGTTATGCGGGGTGTGGTCGCTGGCCAGCCACCGCCACGCGGACGCGGGGGCCGGCTTCTCCCAGGAATTTGAAGCGGCGGTTTTTGCCCCTGTCAATCAACACGTTGAGGACGCTTGGTGAACCCCTGGAAGGTCATACTGGCGACAATGGTCATTTTTGTGTGCGGGGTGATAACGGGCGCGATGGTGACGAGGGCGCCCTTGCCCGCGGCCGTCGCGGCGGAAGCCGCGCCCGCCGGCGAGAAAGCGAAGAATCCGCCGCCGTACTTCGGACAACTGCAACGGCCCGAATTCCTCAAACGGATGGAGAAGCAATTGGAGTTGACGGCCGCGCAACGGGACGAAATCAGCAGGATCATGAAAGAGAGCCAGGAGCGGACCAAGCCGCTGTGGGACCAGATCGCGCCCCAGATGGGCGCGGAGCTAAAAAAAGTCCGGCAGGACATCACCGCCGTTCTCACCCCGGAGCAGCGGACGAAATTTGCCGAACTGCTCAAGCACGGCCATAAGCCCGACGCGGCCAGCCCCGGCAACAGCCGTCCGGCGCCGGCGTCCTCGGAGGCCGCGACCAACGGGATTTAGAACAAGGCCGCCCTTCAGGCCGGTTCCTCGGTTTCCAGGAAGCCGGAGAGTTGGCGGATGCGAGTGGGATGGCGCATCTTGCGCAAGGCCTTGGCTTCGATCTGACGGATGCGTTCGCGGGTGACCTTGAACTGTTTGCCCACTTCCTCCAAGGTCCGGGAATAGCCGTCGCCCAATCCAAAGCGCAATTCCAGCACTTTGCGCTCGCGCTCGGTCAAACTGGCAAGAACGTCGCCCAGCTTGTCTTTGAGCAGGCTGTAGCTGGTCATCTCGGAGGGGTTCTCCGCCGTCTTGTCCTCGATGAAATCCCCAAAGTCGGTGTCATCGCTGTCCCCCACCGGCGACTGAAGGGAAATGGGCTGCTGCGCCATTTTTAAAACGGCGCGCACGCGGTCCACGGGCATTTGCAATTCGTCGGCGATTTCTTCCGACGACGGTTCGCGACCGAAATCCTGGATCAATTGTTTTTGCACGCGCATCAGTTTGTTGATCGTTTCGATCATGTGAACCGGGATGCGGATGGTGCGGGCCTGGTCGGCAATGGAGCGGGTGATGGCCTGGCGAATCCACCAGGTGGCGTATGTGGAAAACTTGTAGCCGCGGCGGTATTCAAATTTTTCCACCGCTTTCATCAACCCCATGTTGCCCTCCTGGATGAGGTCCAGGAAGGAAAGGCCGCGGTTGGTGTATTTCTTGGCGATGGAAATGACCAGGCGCAGGTTGGCTTCGACCATTTCGGTTTTGGCTTGAATGGCCTTGTGAGTGGAGTTCTGGAGCTGGAGGTAGCATTGGAGGTAATCCCGGAACGGCATTCGGACAAATTCCTCCAGGGCTTTGATCTTGCGCTGCTCGGATTGAATGAATTGATGGTTGAGGGCGGCGTTGCCGTTGCGCTCCATCTCGGCAATGGTGCGAAGGCTCAAGAGCACTTTGTCGTGAATGTTGTCCGCCACCAGGGCCATCTCCTCGATCACCTTTTGCTTGTAATAAAACTTGTTGAACGTCCGCTGCAGTTTGTCGTCCAGCCTCTTGAACTCCCGCGCTGTCTTGTCCCGCGGTGATTTCTCCGGCGGCCCCAGCCCCTTCATGACGGCGTATTTCTGGTCCACCGCCTGGTCCAGGGTGCGGACGTGCTTGACCAGACGGCGCAATTCACGAAGGTGATTTTCGCGCCCCTCGATCTTTTTATCGATGATCACGCGATCAAACCGCTCCTTGGGAGGTTCGGAGATGAGCTTTTCGGCCAGGGCAATGTGCTCCTTGCCGGCGAAACCAAAGGTGTAAATGATGCGTTTGATTTCGTTCTCAGCGACCTCGATGCGCTTGGAAATCTCCACCTCCTGCTCGCGCGTGAGCAAAGGGACCTGGCCCATTTGCTTGAGATACATGCGCACCGGATCATCCAGAATATCCAGCCGCCCTTTGTCCTCGTCTTCGTCCGGTTCGGGCTGCTTGACGCGGTCCACTTCGGCCTGGTCAACGATCTCCACTTCCAGGTTGCGCAATTTGCTGTAGAGATCGTCCAATTCGTCCGGACAAATCACCCCGTCTGGCAGCGCGTCATTGATGTCGCTGTAAGTCAGGTAGCCTTGCTCCTGCGCCAGGCGCACGAGTTCCTTGACCTTCTCCGCCAGGTCCAGCGGCGGTGCTTTGACGGGTGCGGCCGAGTCTCCGGCGCCGCGTGAAAAAGCTAATCTGCCTTCAGAACGGATTGTCATGGCGGCTGGGACGTTGGTTTTACGGGTTTGACGCATGGGAGCCGATTGGGCCTTGTTGGCGGCCCGCCCGGCCGGCTCGGTCGGGCGTAGGGATGGCTTTGGCGCCTTTTTTCAATCGAATTCTCTTCATTGAATCATTCAAAATCCGAAAATGGAGGATAATATGCTGACGCGGCGCCATCCGCGTCAAGGGACAACGGCCAAGTTTTTCTGACTTAAAAAAGTCCCGCCGCCCCCACTTGGCACACAGAATGCGTGCAATTCTTACAGGGCCAGCACCCATTTCTTGATCTCGTTGAGCCGCGCCGCTGGAGCGATCCTTTTCAACCGCGGAAATTTCCCCCCGGCCATCAGGTAATCGTTCCGCCGGGTCAGCATCAATTTGTCCTCCTTGGTTTCAATGATCGTGATGCCCCGCCCCGCAGCGGCCATCTTGAGGTCGGCGGCCTTGAACAGGAGTTCGACCGCGGGGGGCGGCGGTCCGAAACGATCGCGCAATTCGCTTTTGAGCTGGATCAAGGCGGCGGGGTCCAGCGCCTGGGCCAGTTTGCGGTAAAGCTCGACTCGCTGATGCGCTTCGGGAACGTAGGCGGCCGGGAAACACGCCGCAGCCGCGCGGGCGGCGCGTTGCGGCGCGTCGCGGCGTGGCGCGGGTTGTGGAACCCAGACCGCGGTCTCTCGCGGCACTTGAATCTCCGGCGATGAGGACGCGGGGGCGGGCGGCGCTTCCGGCTGTTTCGCTGGAACGGTTTCTCCGGGCGTCATGAGCAAAAAATCCAGGCGCAGTTGAACTTCAATGGGCGGCGGGAGTTTTTCGCCCTTGAGGCTGCCGACGGTCTGCCTGAGCAATTGGCAATAAAGGTCGAAGCCGACGGCGGCGATGTGGCCGCTCTGCTCGGCCCCGAGGAGATTGCCGGCCCCGCGGATTTCCAGGTCGCGCATGGCGATTTTGAAGCCGCTGCCCAGGCTGGAAAACTGTTTGATGGCGCTGATGCGCTTGCGGGCATCGACCAGAAGGCCGGCGTGGCGCGGCAAGAGCAAGTAGGCATAAGCCTGGTGTTTGTAGCGCCCGACACGCCCGCGCAATTGGTACAAATCGCTCAGGCCGAAACGATCAGCGCGGTCAATGATGATCGTGTTGGCGTTGGGGATGTCCAGCCCGCTCTCAATGATGGTGGTCGAAAGTAGCACGTCGCTCTGGCCGTTGACGAAGGTGGTCATCACTTCCTCAAGTTGGTCGCTATGCATCTGCCCGTGGCCGACCGCCAGGCGGGCCTGCGGCACCAACTGGCGCAACCGCTGCGCCACCGCCTCAATGTCCAGGACCCGGTTATACAGATAGAAAACCTGGCCGCCGCGGTTGATCTCGCGCTGGATGGCGTCGCGTATCAGCCGTTCATCATACTGGGCGACGATCGTTTCGACCGGCAGGCGGTCTTGCGGCGGGGTTTCGATTGTGCTCATGTCCCGCGCCCCGGCCAAGGCCAGATAAAGCGTGCGCGGGATCGGCGTAGCCGTGAGTGTCAGGACATCGACCATCGTGCGCAATTGTTTGAAACGCTCCTTGTGCAGGACGCCGAATCGCTGCTCCTCATCAATGACGACCAGGCCCAAATTCTTGAACGCGATGTCCCCCTGCAAGAGGCGATGTGTGCCGATGACAATATCGACCGAGCCGGCAGCAAGCTCGCGGACCACGCGCCCCTGCTCGCGGCGGCTGCGGAAGCGGGAAAGCAATTCGATGCGAACGGGGTAATCGGCCATGCGCTCGCGGAAGGTGTTGAAATGCTGCTGGGCCAGCACGGTGGTGGGAACCAGCACGGCAACCTGCTTGCCGCCCAGGGCCGCCTTGAAGGCGGCGCGGAGGGCGACCTCGGTTTTGCCGTAGCCGACATCGCCGCAGATGAGGCGGTCCATGGGTTTGGGCGATTCCATGTCGTGTTTAGTATTGACAATCGCCCGCCACTGGTCGGGCGTTTCCTCGTAGAGAAAACTGTTCTCGAACTCATGCTGCCAGCCGGTGTCGGCCGCGAAGGCGTGGCCTTGCTGGGAGGAACGGACCGCTTGGATGGAAAGCATCTCCGCCGCCATGTCTCGCACGGCCACTTCGGCCTGCGCCTTGGTTTTGGCCCAGCGGGTGCCGCCCAGGGTGTTGAGCGGCGGATGGGCCTTGCCGGCGCCCACGTATTTGCTGACCAAATGCGCCTGGCTGATGGGCACGTAGAGCTTGGGCGGCGGCTGGCTGGGATCGGATGGGGCGAATTCGATAACCAGGCACTCCTGGCCGGGCGAAGGGGCGGAAGCCCGGTCGCTGAGGAGTTTGCGGCCCAGCGCTTCGGGCATCACTCCCAATCCCAGGTAGCGGCCGATGCCGTGCTGCAGATGCACCACGTAATCGCCCTCCTCCAACTCGGAGAAATTGATGTCCAGCAACGAGCGGCTCGATGGCGCGTGGGGCGATTTGAGCCGCCGCGGCCGCTGGACCTTGTAGCGCCCGAATACCTCGGCGTCCGTCACGACGGCCAGTTTGGCCGCTTCGAGGAGGAAGCCGCGGGACAGGGCGCCGAGGCGGATTTGCAAAGCGCCCGGGTGGCCCAGGCCGTATTCCCACCATATCTCCTCGAAGCGCTGGCGTTCGCCCTCGTTGTTGCAAAACAGATGCACCGCGTAGTCCTGCCGCAGCCAGCGATGAAGCTGGCTGAAAAACTCCTTGCGTTGCGCCTCGGCAATGTGCGGCTCCGGCCGGCGCTCCCCGATCGGGCGGAAAACGTCCAGCCCTTGGAAGACCAGCGCCTCCTCCTTTTCCAGCCGGGTTCCATCGAGGAGAACGTCTTCGACAAAGACGTTTTCGAGCTGGCTGACACCGACGGAAGTCATCCCGCGCCGGGTCATTTCTTCCTGAAACTGGCCCCAGGATATGAAAAACGGGTCGCCCGCCGGAACCTGGGATTGGTAGCCATCGGCCTGCGCGGCCAGCATTTCCGGCTCGCACAGAATAAAGAGGGCGTCGCCCGGCAGATATTCCAGCAGGCTGGCGGTTGCGGCGCCTTTTTCCTTCTTCAACAATCCAAGTTCCCCGCCCGGCGGAATGGTGATGCCGGTGATTTCCTCGCGCGAAACCTGGGTAACGGGATCGAAATAGCGCAACGACTCCAGGACGCTGCCAAAAAACTCCAGCCGCACCGGCCAGGGACTGGTCAAGGGCCAGAAATCGACGATGCCGCCGCGCGTGGCGACGTGGCCCTTTTCGGTGACTTGCGCCTCGGCGTCGTAAGATTGCTCCTCCAGCCATTGGACCAGGTCCAACGGATCCAATGTGTCGCCTCGGTTCAACCCGCGGAGGCGGTCCTTGAGATGGTCGGGCGCCATCGTTTTTTGCAGGAGCGCGGTCACGCTGGCCACCACCAGCGCTGGCGCCCGCTGCGCCAGCGCGACGAGCGCGGCCAGTCGTTCGCTCACCACGTCGGCATGGGGCAGGCGCTCTTCGTGAGGAAGGACTTCCCAGGCGGGATAGAAAAGCGGTTTGAGCGGCGATTCCGCCATCCATGTTTCCATGTCCTGTTGAAAGACCTCCTGCGTCCTCAATCCCTCCGTGACGACGACGATGGATCGCTTGGGAAACGTTCTGGCCATAAGCGCGGCCAGAAAGGGTTGCGCCCCCGAACTGACCGCCTCCAAAGACAAAACACCCCCTTGCTCCACTCGCCGGCACAGGGCCTGCACGGCGGGAGCGCGCGCCACGACCGCAAAAACGTCACCGGTCGTTTTTTCTGACCGGCTATTGGTCAACCCTCTCAAAGTCGCAGTGGCGCCCCCCGCCGTCAAGGCGGAGGAAAATCAGGCGCGGCGATCTCTGTCCGTCCGTGTCCGTCCCTTCTTTCCCTTCCTCCCCTCGCCTGCCTTCACGAATTCGCCCGGGTAAGCCTCCTGTTTTATCCAAGCGCCATTCTGGTTCGACACCCCCAACCAGCCTTAACCGAGCCCAAAGTTGCACTGCACCTTTTTGGGCGCCTCTTTTATGGAGTGCGGTGGCAAAGCGCAGCGGCGACACCGCTTTCGACCTTGCCGAGGCGCTTGGAAACCCGGTCGTCAACAGAATCCAACCATTTTACCGCCTGATTTTGTGGGCAAAAGTATCGTTTGACCCCGTGAACACAGTCCCGCTAGAGACGGCATCTCTGTAGATCTCGGACCAAAAGGCTCCCTCAAGCTCCGTCAGGAGCGGCATATTCTGTCACGGGAGGAAACCCAATCTCATAACACGTTCTCGACAAGCCTTAACCGAGCCCAAAGTCGCACTGCACCTTTTTGGGCGCCTCTTTTATGGAGTGCGGTGGCAAAGCCTGCTCCTTACACGCATTTTTTTCCGCTAGACTCGTGCGTCCTGCTTCTTTATCTGATAGGGATGCTCGATACCATTACGGTCTGCGGTCGGGACTTCACTCCCGAGTTATTAACCCA
>JBEKSF010000174.1:0-9910 GCA_049517295.1 Verrucomicrobiota bacterium | reverse complement strand
ACCAATTGTTTTGTGGCGTTTGACGGCAACGGCAACGTGAGCGCACTGGTGAACGCCGCAAACGGGGTGACCGCCGCCAACTACGATTATGGCCCCTTCGGCGAACTCATCCGAGCATCCGGCCCCATGGCCAAGCTCAATCCCTTCCGTTTTTCTACCAAATACGACGATGACGAAACGGACCTGCTTTACTACGGCCACAGATATTACAACCCCTCCACCGGAAGGTGGCTCTCCAGAGATCCGGTTGGGAAGAGAGGAGGAAGAAATCTTTATGACTTCGTTTCAAACAGCCCTGAAAATCTCATAGACCCGCTCGGAGCGTTCACTTGGAGTACTACCGTGGACGATGCCGCGAACTTAGACGACTTCCTGGACGCGTGCGACAAGCTTTGTTTTAAGTTTGGTCCGTTTAACAATTCCAAGCCTTGCTATTGTTATTGCTGGAAGAAGTTTCCACCCACTCCTCGCATTAAGACACGCAACCAATTGATTGCTGAATGGCTGGCACTGAACCCGACGCAAACCTGGCCCACGGACCCAATTAAAGGTTCGTCTCAACCGCATCATATACAGCCTCTGGCCGATCGCGGAGCGGGCGACGGCAGCAACATTGATCCGATGTTTGCAGACGACCACACGAAGCACCACCAAGACGATGGTGATTTTAAGAGATGGGGCAGGCGGGGCGGGCGAACCTGTACTGCATCGGATCCACTTGACCAAGAATAGAGAACACCATGGAAAGCATGTATCGATATGATTGGCTAAGAAGGGAAATGGCGCTGGTTCCCCGCAGGACGTTCTTCGTCTTCGAGCGCCGGTCCTTGTCCGATCTTAAGGAAGCCGAAGCCCAGTATGGACAGCTTCCACCTGATTACACTGACTTCGTCCGGGAGTTTGGAAGGGCAAACCTGTTTCGTTCCACTCGCAATCCGTGGCATAACCTCATGGTATTGGCACCCCCACACATTACGTCGCGGACATTGGGGGAGCCGGGGACAGCCGGGGAAGTCGTCGAGATGCAAGTGGGCTTTTACATCAATACAGGTCCCGCGTACTTCGAATGGGCGGGAGGCTCTTTGCTCCACGACGGCGCCGTAATGGTTGGCCACGCTGGACAGCGGAGGAAGGCAGGGGCTTCTTTCGGGGATTGGCTCAAACGTAGCTTTGCGGCCTGCAAAAAGATCTACACCAAGGTGGAGTGGGAGCAAATCACGAAGCCGGCTCCGCCTTTTACAGAGGGGGAGCAACGCATTCTGGAAGCCATGTCACAATTCGTGGTTCGAAAGGCCGGCGTTACACCAGAGGGGAATGTCTTGGTCGAAATTGAGAACCGGTCCCCTGTCGAGTTGCCGCAGCTTACCATAGGGGTGCGAGGGCGAGGCGGGGTACTCGGCTCAATTGCACTGCCAACGGCCGGGATTTGGCCAGGAACCACCAAGACGATTGAAAGCTCTGTCTACAAGGGGATTGGGCGCTTCGAGCCAGACGAGATCGAACTTTATCGGTTGCCCCCGCCAGATCCCGAAGACCGTCCCTATTTCTGGGAGTTCCGCAGTTCATAACTGAACTTGAACGAGCCAACCAGGGAAGGCCGGAAGGGTCAGTGCTTGTATTTTGCTGTTGTTGCGATTTATTGGTAAGCGGTAAAGGAGGGGACCTCTATTAGTTGAGCGATTTGAGCGCATAGAGCGCGCTGTCGTCGTCCTTGTCCTTGGCATCAAAATCGACGTGAGGCCATTTTTTCCAATCATCGTGCAAGGCAGAAAGGGTCAAGGGTCCCTGGCTTCAGGTGATGAACGCTATGTGTGGGGATTGGATTCAACTCCTACAGAGTTGAGGGCGTTTTCGTTCTGGCACCCTGGGTAGCTCGTTCCTCGCAACCCAGGGCTAAGTGCCTGCAGTCCTTTTAGGAAAATGGCGTTTACATAGGACGTAAAACATTGATTGATAAAAGGTTGTGTGCGTCTATGCCGCCCCGCTGGGGCTTTAATCTTCTGGATCCCTGGGTTCTACAAAGATTTTCGCGCCTACGGCGCTGGAACGCCCTCCTGAACCCGGAACCGACTTTGCCGCTTGCAGCGCCGTAGGCGCGACCTCGTTGTAGAACCGCACCGAAAAAAATCATTCAGCTCCGTCAGGAGCGGTATATTCTCTTTATCATGTTGAATAAACGCATGTTATAAATGCAGTTCCTTATGTAAGCGCCATTCTCCTTTCAGGATTGCCCCGGGCCGGCAGGAAAGCCGTTGGGGTCCTTGCATTTTGCTGTTTTTTAAAAAGCCATAGGGGAAATTGGCATGGTTTGAGGTTGACGGGGGCGGGAAACGGGGCAGAGGGGGAGGGGGTGTCAGGACTGACACCCCACCCGGGCGCGACGCCGCTTTGATGCGAGATGATTTCCGCGGCCTCGGAAGTTCCGAGTGCCTCTGTAAAGTCGAAAGCGGTGTCGCCGCTGCGCTCTGCCACCGCAGTCCACAAAAGAGGCGCCCAAAAAAGAAAGGCACCCTGAAAGACCGGGCTGCCGCTAATGGCTTGACCGGGCGGGGCGGAAGTGCAACTGATGAACGGGATGAGAGGCATTGCCATCGCCTTTGCGGCGTTTGCACTCGGCGCCGGCCTGGCTGGCGCCGGGGAGAAAGTTCCCACTTTCCGTAAAATCCAGTTGACGGACAAGTTCTGGAGCGAAGGCGCCAGTTATGGCGATTTTAACCGCGACGGCAAAATGGACATCGTTTCCGGCCCATTTTGGTATGGGGCCGGAAGGGTCACCCTTGTATTTTGCTGTTTTTGCGATTTATTGGCAAGTGGTAAAGGAGGGGACCTCTACTAGTTGAGCGATTTGAGCGCATAGAGCGCGCTGTCGTGGTCCTTGTCCTTGGCATCAAAATCGACGTGAGGCCATTTTTCCCAATCATCGTGCAAGGCCGAAAGGGTCAAGGGTCCCTGGCTTCAGGTGATGAACGCTATGTGTGGGGATTGGATTCAACTCCTACAGAGTTGGGGGCGTTTTCGTTCTGGCACCCTGGGTAGCTCGTTCCTCGCAACCCCAGGGCTGAGTGCCTGCAATCCTTTCAGGATTGCCCCCGGGCCGGAACACCGCAATGAGAACCGCTGGGCTGAGCGTCTGCAATTGTTTGAGGACTGCCGCTGGACTATCGCGGGGGTAACGTGAGTTCCGCCGCCTTGGAAGTTCCGATTGCCTCTGTAAAGTCGAAAGAGGTGTCGCCGCTGCGCTCTGCCACCGCAGTCCACAAAAGAGGCGCCCAAAAAAGAAATGCAGCCCTGAAAGGCCGGCCGGCCGCTAAGGGCTTGACCCGCGGGGGCGGAAGTGCAACTGATGAACGGGATGAGAGGCATTGCCATCGCCCTTGCGGCGTTTGCGCTTGGCGCCGGCCTGGCTGGCGCCGGGGAAAAAGTCCCCACTTTCCGTAAAATCCAGTTGACGGACAAGTTCTGGAGCGAAGGCGCCAGTTGTGGCGATTTTAACCGCGACGGCAAAATGGACATCGTCTCCGGCCCGTTTTGGTATGAAGGGCCGGATTTTACGGAGCGCCACCAATACCGCCCGGCCAACCATTCTTTCCAGGGAACCAACGCCAGTGGAGAGGCGGTGAGCATCGAGGGTTTCGAGGGCGCCCTGGGAGTCAACAATGCCTATTCGGACGATTTTCTCACCTTTACGGCGGACATCAACGGCGACGGCTGGACGGACATAATCGTGGTCGGCTTTCCCGGCGCGGAAACCTGTTGGTACGAAAACCCGCAAAACAAGGGGGATGCGTGGGCGCGACATGTCATTATCGACTCCACCGACGATGAGTCGCCGGCCTTTGGCGACCTGTTCAACAACGGCAAACCGGCGCTGATCTGTTGCAACAGCAATTACCTGGGTTACGCCCAAGCGGATGGGAAGGACCCAACGGCCAAATGGAGTTTTCATCGCATCTCACCACGCAAGGAGGAGTATCAAAGATTTCTCCACGGGCTGGGATTCGGCGACGTCAACGGGGACGGCCGCAACGACATACTTGTCAAGGACGGGTGGTATGAGCAACCGCCCTCGCTGGAGGGGGATCCACTCTGGAGATTTCACCCTTATCCATTCGCTCCTGGCGGCAGTTCCCAAATGTACGCCTACGACGTCAACGGCGACGGGCTGGCTGACGTGATAACGTGCCTTAATCCGCACGGATTCGGCCTGGCCTGGTACGAGCAATTGCCGCAGAGGGACGCGCGGGGCGAGATTCAGTTCAAACAACATCTCATTCTCAATGGCGACGGAACGCCCAACAAGGAGGGCGTCGCTTTTTCCCAACCTCACTCGGTGGCGCTGGCGGACATTGATGGCGACGGACTGAAAGACATCGTGACGGGGAAACGATTTTGGGCCCACGGCAAAAACGGGCCTGATCCACAATCCAACGAACCGGCAGTATTGTATTGGTTCCAACTGGTGCGCGGCCCGAATCATAGCGCGGACTTTATCCCCCATTTGATTGACACCAATTCCGGCGTCGGCACCGAAGTGGTGGCCGGCGACGTCAATGGCGATGGACGCCTTGACATTATCGTGGGCAACAAGAAGGGGACCTTTGTATTCCTACAGCAATAAGACATTATGAAAAGACGCGAGTTTCTCAAATCCTCATTCGCCGCCGCGGGCGGCGCGGTGATGCTCTCCCAATTGGCGCGCGCGGCGGACGAGGCGGCGCCGGTGGTTCGGCAATTCTACGAATTGCGCCTCTATCATTTGCGGCGGGGGCCGAAGACGCAACTGTTCGACCGATTTTATCGCGACGCGGCCATTCCGGCGCTCAATCGCGCCGGCATTGCGAACGTGGGCGTGTTCACCGTGAGCGTCGGGCCGGACAACCCGACGATGTATGTATTGCTGGCGCATCCGTCGCTTCATTCGCTGGCGGCAACGCACCTGCGGTTGAGCGAGGACGCGGAGTTCCAAAAGGCAGGCGCGGAGTACATGAACGCGCCGGCGACCGACCCGGCCTACGTGCGGGTGGAAAGCACGCTGATGGTGGCCTTTGAAGGGATGCCGAAACTGGAGGCGCCTTCATTTGAGGGCGGAGGCAATTCGCGGCTCTTCGAGTTGCGGACTTACGAGAGCCACAGCCTGAAGGCGAACGAGAAAAAGATCGAAATGTTCAATCGCGGCGAAATCACCCTTTTCCGGCACGCGGGTTTTCGTCCGGTTTTCTTCGGCCAGACGATGGTGGGCACGCGTTTGCCCAACTTGACCTACATGCTGGCCTCCGAAAACCCCGGCGCGCGCGACAAAGGCTGGAGCGCTTTCATGGCGGACCCGGAATGGGAGAAGCTGCGGTCGATGCCCGGTTACTCGGACTCCGAGATCGTGTGCAACATCACCAACGTATTGTTGCGCCCGACGGCCTATTCGCAAATCTGATGAAGCTGGCGCCCCTGCCGCGATCCTTCTTCGGGCCATCGGCGGCGGTGGTGGCGCCGCGATTGCTGGGCCATTGGCTGATCCGCCAATTGCCCGAAGGGGTTTGCGGGGGGCCGATCGTCGAGACGGAAGCGTATTTGGTGGGCGACCCGGCGTCGCACGGTTACGGCGGGCAAACGGCCCGCAACGGTGTCATGTACGGGCCGCCGGGCCGCGCCTACGTCTATCTCATTTACGGCTTTCACTTCTGCGTCAACGCCGTCTGCCAGCCCGCGGGCCGGGCCGAAGCGGTGCTCATCCGCGCCATCGAAGCGGAGTTCGGCGAGGAGTTCATGCGCCAAAACAGGCCCGCGGCGTCCCTTCTGAGCCTGTGCAACGGCCCCGGCAAGCTTTGCGCCGCCCTGCGCATCGACCGCCAACTGGACGGGGCGGACCTGTGCGCGGCCGGTTCGCCGCTGTTCATCGCCAAGAATCCGGGGCTGGAACGTTTTCGGTTGCGCCGCGGGCCGGTGGCGACGACGGCGCGGATCGGGCTGACAAAGGCGGCGGAGCGACCGTTGCGATTTGTGCTTGACAAAAGCGAGTTCATTTCGCGGCGGCTTCGCCCAGCCGCGGCGCCATCCAGCCGATAATCCGGCGCGTCAAACCCGGCGCGCCCACGACGCCGACGTGCCCGTGGCGCAAACGCCAGATTTCCGGCCCTCCCCAGGCCCGGCAGAGTTCCTCAATGGTTTCAGGCGGCGCGAACAAATCGTGAACGGCTTCGACCAGCAAAATGTTTTCCGTCGGAATGACCGGGCGGCAGGCGGTGAGGTTCAATGTGTCCGCCTCCATCGGTTGGCCGCGCAAAGCGGCGGCAATGCCCCGGCAAAAAGCGGCTTCCTGGATGAGGCGGTCCAAGCGCGCAATGGGTGCGATGAGCGCGGCGCATGAGGCGCATTGCGCGTCGCGGCAGACCGTCAGACCGGCCAGCAATGCGCCGAGGGAGACGCCCAACAGTCCGACTGCGGGGCAGCCTTGCGCTCGAAGCCAATGGGACACCGCGCGGATTTCCGCGATAGCCTGCGCGATGGCCCGGGCGGTGCGCAGAATATCGGGGCAAAGGAAATTGCCGCGCGCTCCCAATTGCCGCGGGCGGCGCTGAAAGTGGAAAGGCAGCTCGATGGCGGCGGCGTTGAGTCCCGCCTGGTTGAATTGCCAGGCGACCAAGGGGAAGCGCAGGCGATGATTGATGAGATCATTCCAGCCGTGCAACAGCACCACAGCGGGCCGCTCCTGCCAGCGCCGCTGGCATCGATACAACCGCCCGTGTACAAGGTCGTTTTCCGCGAAAGCCGTCGGACGCGGCGTGGCAAAGCGAAACCGTTTCGGGCCGATGAACTCCACCGCCGGCAGATCGACCCGCGGGGGAACAAATTCCGGGCTGCGGAGGAATTGGCGGGCTTCGGCCAGGTGCGCGTCCCTCTCGTCCGGGCCCGGCATCCGCAGCGCGGCGAACTGAATGGCCGTGCGGTCAACGAGCTTGCACAAAAGCGCCATCATGGGCGGCGCGGCTGGGCTGCACCCAAGCGGATGGCATTGCCAATGACCACCAAATCCGAGAGGCCCATGGCGGCGGCGCACAGGATCGGACTCAGGAAGCCCAGCGCGGCCAGCGGCACGGCGGCGGCGTTGTAGAAGAAGGCCCAAAAAAGATTCTGCCGGATGGTCCGCAAGGTGGCCCGCGCCAAATCCAGCGCTTCGGGTATGGCCTGGATGCTGGATTTGAGCAGAACAATGTCCGCGGCCGCGCTGGCAACATCGCTGGCCTGGCTGACGGCAATCCCCAAATCGGCCTGCTCCAGCGCCGGAGCATCGTTTATGCCGTCGCCCACGAAGGCGACGCGCTCGCCGCGCTGTTGGAGTTGGCGGACAATTTCGGCTTTGCGTTCGGGGCGGATTTCCGCGAAAACATTTGAGGCGTCGATGCCCGCCTGGCTGGCGATGGCTCGGGCGGTGCGCGGATTGTCGCCAGTGACCAAAAAGACCTTGAGGCCGTCGCGGCCCAGTTGACGCACGACTTCGGCCGCCGCCGGTTTGAGGGTGTCTTGCAAGGCGATGAGCGCCCGCAATTGCCGATCCTCCGCCAGGCCAAGAATGGTGGCGCCGCTTGCGCTCCATTTTTCGACAAACCCGGTGCGGTCGGAGGTGTCAACACCGCATTGCGCCAGCCAAATCAGCGAACCCAGGCGCGCCGCGCCGGCCTCAAGTCCCGAGCCGCGAATTTCCCGCCAGCCTGGCAGTGGGATCCGTTCGGCCGCCAATTTGGCCACCGCCTGGCTGAGGGGATGTTTGGAGCCTGCCGCCAAGGACGCGGCCAACGGCAAATCACCGCCTTGGGTGGCCACGACGGTTGGTTTGCCACAGGTCAACGTGCCCGTCTTGTCGGCCAACAGGACGGTGATGTTGCCGGCTTTCTCCAACGCGATTCCGTCGCGAATCAAAATGCCGCGGCGGGCGGCGGCGTTGGTTCCGGCCATGATGGCCACGGGCGTGGCCAGCCCCATCGCGCAGGGACAGGCGACGATCAAGACGGCAACGGCGCTGAGGACCGCCGCGGCCAGGGGCGTTGCCGGAGTATTTGACAGCCAGAGAAAGCGGCCGAGGGCCGCGCTCAGCCGGTGCGCCTGGCCTGGCGCCAGCCCCCACCACAGCGCGGTCGCGAGGGCGATGAGCACCACCAGGGGCACGAACACGTTGCTGACGCGGTCGGCCAGGCGCTGGATGTCCGCCCGGCTGTTTTGCGCGCGTTGGACGGCGGCGATGATGACGGCCATGGCGGTGGAATCTCCGACGGCGGTGACTTCCATCACGGCCCGCCCGTCCAGATTCGATGTTCCGGCGTAAAGACGGCTGCCGCCCTCCTTTTCCACCGGCAACGACTCGCCAGTCAACATCGCTTCGTTCACGCTGCAATGGCCTTCGATCAATGTGCCGTCGGTCGGAATGGCGTCGCCCGGCCGAAGGATGACGGTGTCGCCGGGTTGCAAATCCGCGATGGGGACTTCTGCTTCGGTTCCGTCGGCTTGGCGGCGGCGGGCGGTTTGCGGAGCCAATTGGAGCAGGGCGCGCAGTGATTTTTCGGCGTGGCGTGAAGCCACAGCCTCAATCCAATGGCCGATACTGATGAGAGTGATGATGGCGGCGGCTTCCATGAAATAGAGATGCCCGCCCGCGCCGGAGAGCAATGCCCACGCGCTGTAACCGAAGGCCGCCGTCGAACCAAGCGCCACCAGCGTGTCCATGTTCGAGCCGCCGGATTTGAGCTGTCGCCAGGCGCCCTTGTAGAAGCGCGCGCCGCAGAAAACCTGGACCGGAAGCGCCAGCGCAAATGCCAGCCAATGAAACCAAGTCTCCATGCCCCAATGAAAAACCCATTCGCCGATCATCAACGGCGTGGTTGCGCTCGCGCCCAGAGCCACGTTCAGCCGCCAGCCCTCCATCGGCGCGGCGGATGGCGCCTGTGCCGGCGTTGGGGCCGGACGGGCGTCGTAGCCGGCGGCCCGCACGGCGGCGGACAAGGCGGGGAGATTGGGAGGGACGCCGGGTTGCCAGCGCACGCGGGCGCGGCCATCCGGCAATGAGACGTCGGCGCCGGCCACGCCGGAAACCCCTTGCAGGGCGTCGGTGACATGCCGGGCGCAGTTGGCGCAGTTCATCCCGGTGACGAGCAATTCGCTTCGAGGCCCGGCTTGAATAGAGGCCGTCATGGCGTGAAACTATCCCGCATTGGCGTGAGCAACAAGTTTTACCAACCGGGGGAGCAGCGGGCCGCCCGCGTCGGCGACCTCTTCGGGGAGATCGCCCCGCATTACGACCTGATCAACGATTTGCAAAGCCTGGGCCTGCACCGCCGCTGGAAAAGACGCCTGGTGCGGATGGCCGCCGTCCAACCCGGCGAAAAAGCCCTGGATTTGTGCTGCGGAACGGGCGACATCGCCCTGGCGTTGCATCAAGCCGGCGCGGAGGTGGCGGGTGTGGATTTCAGCCCGGCGATGCTGGCGGTGGCGCGGCAGCGGGCCGGAGAGCCTGGGCCGGGAATGCAATTTGTGAGGGGCGACGCCCTGCACATACCCTATTGCGACTCGGCCTTCGACATTGTGACCATTGGATACGGGCTGAGGAACCTGGCCAGTTGGGAGCGCGGCCTGGAGGAAATGCACCGCGTGGCGCGTCGCGGGGGGCGGTTGTTGGCGCTGGATTTTGGCAAGCCCGATTTGTGGTTCTGGCGTCAAGCCTATTTTGGCTACCTGCGATTTTTTGTGCCGCTATTGGGCAGGATTTTTTGCCGCGATTCGGCCCCTTACGCCTACATTTATGAATCGTTGAAGAATTATCCGGCCCAACGCGGAGTGGCTGAGAAACTGGCGGCGTTGGGTTGCCGGGAGGTGCGGGTGCGGAATTTGCTGGGCGGGGCCATGAGCGCCAATGACGTGGCCGAGT
>JBEKSF010000173.1:0-10069 GCA_049517295.1 Verrucomicrobiota bacterium | reverse complement strand
ATACCAAGGGTAATAATAGGGATCGTAATAGTAAGGATCGTAAACCGGATAACTTGGCGCCACGGCGTAAGGATATGAAGCTGCCGGTGGCAACGGCGCAGAGTAATACTGTGCGACCGTGGCCTGAGCCGGCACTTGGGCCGGTGGGCTGGCATACTGGGGCGCCGGGTCCTGGGCCATCACTGGCGCAGGCGGGCTGGCTGCCACTCCTGTTTGCCGGCGCAAATCCCCATTCCGCTGGATCATCGCCGTCAGAACCGGCGCGGGAACACCCTCTTTCTGCAATGAAATGAGGTTGTCCGCGCTCAGGTAGAACGACAAGGGCGAATTGTTGATATAACTGACCATGATGTCCGCCGGGATGCCGCCCTTGAACAGCTTCATCACCTCGCTCACGCCCGAAGGCATTGCCGGGGCCTGGCTGGCGCCGGCATTGTACGCGGGAGTGCTTTGGGCGCTGGCGGCATTCCAGGGACCACCGAGATAGACTGCTGTTGCCGTGATGGCCGCAAGGGCCATCCGAAATGCCGGGGGACGATTCTTCATATTTTCAACTCCTTCGATTTGTCGGCTCGTGTCACAATTATGGTTCTGAGCCGGAGACAACGCAAACCCCAATTCGACTTTGGGCAGACTGTCTCGTTCGTGTTCATGGACTCAACCTGTCTTCCGCAGTTCGCTGACAGTTTCGATCATTTTTTCAGGGTTTTCGTAATTTCCCGATTCTCACCACCAAAACTCTGCACATTCCAATACGGGGCCGGGGTTCGAATCTTGCAGCCACCGGTCAAGGATTGAAGAGAAAAGATGTCCTCGGGGGTGGATACGCCTGATCCAGCCGTTAATGTGATGGTCAACAGCCGGATGCTATATCAGACCTTGAGTTGCCGGCTCTGGGGCCGGGCCGGATTCTATCAATCCGGTGGCACCTACGGATTCCGCAGATGCAGGGCGTCCTGGCGCTGGTGCATGCCGGACTTGCGCGGATTGCTGCCTCTTTACATCCCGGCCCCGGTATGATTCACTCTGCCGTCGTTTATCAGGCTAACAGCATGCAACGCATTGGTTTATTGATTCAGCGCGGGCCGGGAACCTCCCGGCGCGGGGTTCTTTTTGTGGCGGCGGCGCTGATCATTGGCGTGGCTGGCTGCAACAAGGCCGCGCCTCCTTCTCCTCCCGCGCCGCCGGAAGTTCAAGTGATGACCGTGGCGCTCCAGGACGTTCCCATTTATCAGGAATGGATAGGTTCCCTGGACGGGTCCACCAACGCCCAGATTCGGGCTCAGGTTTCCGGCTATCTCGTCGCCCAAAAATACCAGGAAGGCAGTTTGGTCAAAAAAGGCGACGTGCTTTTCCAGATTGACAAGCGCGTTTTCCAGGCCGCCATCGATCAGGCCAAGGCGCAACTCGACGTCCTCCAGGCCCAGTTGGGCAAAACCGAACTGGATGTCAAACGTCTCACGCCGCTGGCCAAAGAAAACGCCGTCAGCCAGGAGGAACTCGATGACGCCCTTCAAGCCAACCTCGCCGCCAAAGCCAGTGTCGAGGCCGCCAAAGCCACCGCCGCGCAAAGCCAGTTGAACCTTGATTTTACCGACGTCACCTCGCTCATTGACGGCATCGCCGGCACCGCCCAGGCGCAAATCGGAGACTTGGTCGGGCCGGGCAGCGGGGTGCTGACGACGGTGTCAACCATTGATCCAATGCGGGCTTATTTCAGCATCAGCGAGCAATCTTATCTGGCCTTTTGCCGCCAATTCACCAATGCGGCGGAACGGGGCGCGTATCGGGCGCAGATGCAATTGCAACTGATTCTTTCCGACGGCTCGACTTATCCCTTCCCAGGCACTTGGTTCTTCACCAGCCGGCAGGTGGATGTCAATACCGGCACACTCCAGGTGGCGGGCTTGTTCCCGAACCCTGATTCCGTCCTGCGACCCGGCCAATATGCCCAGGTGCGGGCGAAGACCGAAACGCGCCACGGAGCCATACTGGTGCCACAACGAGCCGTCACGGAATTGCAAAGCGCCTATCAAATCGCGGTGGTTGACCCTCAAAACAAGGCTCACATCAAGACGGTCCAAGTGGGCGAGCAGGTTGGAAACAACTGGCTGATTGATAAGGGGGTTGAGCCGAACGATCGGGTCATCGTCGAGGGCGCCCAAAAGGTCAGGGAAGGAACCGTCGTCGCTCCCGTACCCTACCCGCCGGAAGCGAAAAAGCCATGACGACAGCCCGCCGCAGATAGATGTATCGCTTCTTCATCAACCGGCCCATCGTGGCCATGGTCATTGCCATCCTCATGGTCCTGGTCGGGCTGGTCTCGATGAGCACGTTGCCCATCGCGCAATTTCCCAGCGTCGTCCCGCCTGAAATCCGCATCCAAACTACCTTCGTCGGCGCCGACGCCGAAACCGTGCAGCAATCCATCGCCACGCCCATTGAGGAACAGATGAGCGGGGTGGACAACATGAACTACATGTATTCGATCAACGCCAACAACGGCGTGATGCGAATGGTGGTCAATTACGATGTCAAAACCGACCCGAACACGGACCAAATGCTGGCCCAATTGCGCGAGCAGCAGGCGGCATCGCAATTGCCGGCGGCGGTGCAGCAATATGGCGTGACCATCCTGAAATCACCGACGACACCGATGTTGCTGGTGGCGCTCTATTCGCCGAACGGAACGTATGACGCGACGTTTCTGGCCAATTACGCTTACATAAATCTTATTGACCAGATCACGCGGGTCAAGGGCATCTCCAACATCGGCGTGTTCGGGGCGGGGCAGTATGCCATCCGCTTTTGGGTCAACCCGGATCAACTGGCCAAGTTGAACATCACCGCCAGCGAGGTGATCGCCGCGATCAATAGCCAGAACACCGTCAACCCAGCCGGCCAAATTGGCGGGCCGCCGTCGTTGCCGGGGCAGGAATACACCTACACCGCCATCGCCCAGGGACGGCTGGTCACGGAAAAGCAGTTTGGGGAAATTGTCGTGCGCGAAAACGCGGATGGCTCGGTGGTGCGGCTCAAGGATGTGGCGCGCATTGAGCTGGGCGCCCAGATTTACAGCCTGGCCGGCCGTCTCAATGGCAAACCTTCCGCCGTCATGGCCATTTACCAATTGCCCGGCTCCAACGCGCTCGACGCCGCCAAGGGTGTCAAGACGGCGATGGAGGAGCTAAAGAAAAGCTTTCCGCAGGACCTGGACTACGCGGTTTCGCTCGACACCACGCTGGCGGTGAGCCGCGGGCTGGAGGAAACCCTGACGACCCTGTGGGAGGCGCTTCTGCTGGTCACTATTGTCGTGTATATCTTTCTGCAAGGCTGGCGCGCCTCGCTTATTCCATTGCTGGCCGTGCCCGTTTCGCTCATTGGCACATTCATCCTCTTTCCGATGTTTGGCTTTTCCATCAATACCTTGTCCCTCTTCGGCTTGGTCCTGGCCATCGGATTGGTGGTGGATGATGCCATCGTGGTGGTGGAATCGGTCGAGCGGCATATTCAGGAGGGCATGGCGCCCAAGGACGCGGCGCTGAAGGCCATGCAGGAAGTGGGCGGTCCGGTGGTGGCCATCGCTTTGATACTGGCGGCGGTTTTTGTGCCGACGGTTTTCATTGCCGGTATCACGGGGCGGCTTTACCAGCAATTCGCGCTGACGATTGCCATTTCGGTCATTATTTCCGCGTTCAATGCGCTGTCGCTCAGTCCGGCGCTGGCCGGGCTGATTTTGAAACACCGGGTGACGACGCACGGCCCGCTGTCCCGGTTTTTCGACTGGTTCAATCGTATGTTCGCCAAGGTCACCAATCAATACGTGCATTGGAGCGAGGGGTTGATCCACTGGAGCCTGTTGAGCCTTGTGCTGCTGGCCCTCGTGGCGGCGGTTGCCGTGCTGATTGGGAGCAAACTGCCCTCGTCCTTTCTGCCGGAGGAAGACCAGGGCTATGTCTATGTCAACGTGCAACTGCCCAACGCAGCGTCGCTGCCGCGCACCTCGGAGTATTGCAAACGGGTGGAAGAAGTTTTAAAGAACACGCCTGGTGTCAAGTATTATACGACGGTGCTCGGCTTCAGTTTGCTGAGTCAGGCGCAAACCACTTACAACGCCCTGTTTTTTGTCACTCTGAAACCGTGGGACGAGCGCAAGAAAGCCTCCGAACAAGCCGCCGCCATCCGGGCGCACATTAACAAAGAACTGGCGGCGATGCCGGAAGCTCAGGCCTTTTCCTTTCCACCCCCATCCATTCCGGGCGTGGGAACGGCGGGCGGATTCACCTTCATTTTGGAAGACCGGGCGGGAAAGGACGCCTCGTTCCTGACCACCAACCTGACCGCCTACATGGCTGCGGCCGCCAAAAGGAAGGAGCTTTCCGGCTTGAGCACCAGCTACCTGCCCAGCGTGCCGGAGGTGTATGTGAATGTGGACCGAGACAAGGTGCTCAAGCAGGGATTGGACCTAGGCCAAGTTTACCAAACCCTCCAGACTTTCATGGGCGGTTATTTTGTCAATTATTTCAATCGCTTTGGCCGCCAATGGCAGGTCTATGTGGAAGCGGACGACAAGTATCGCGCGAGCATGGACGATATCGGCTTGTTTTACGTCCGCAACCGGCTGGGCCAGAGTGTTCCACTCTCGGCGGTGACAACGGTGGAACGCCGCACCGGGCCGGAATTTGTGATGCACTACAACGAATACCGCTGCGCGCAAATCAACGGCAACGCGGCGCCCGGTTACAGCTCGGACCAGGCGACCAAGGCCTTGGAGGAGGTCTTCGCCCAAACGATGCCCACCGGCATGGGATTCGACTATTTCGGCATGTCCTTCCAAGAACAGCAGGCCGCGCAAGGCGTTCCGCGCATGGCCGTCTTCGGGCTATCTCTCGTTTTTGTTTTCCTCATCCTGGCGGCGCTCTACGAAAGTTGGTCGCTGCCTTTCAGCGTTTTGATTAGCACGCCGGTGGCTGTGCTGGGCGCTTTTCTAGCCCTCTGGTCGCGCCATTTTGAAAATAACGTCTATGTCCAAATCGGACTCATCATGCTGATCGGCTTGTCCGCCAAAAACGCCATTCTCATCGTCGAATACGCCAAGACCGAGGTCGAAAAAGGCAAGTCCCTGACCGAGGCCGCGCTGATTGGAGCGCGCGTCCGTCTGCGTCCGATCCTGATGACATCCTTCGCCTTTGTGTTCGGATGTCTGCCGCTGTGGTTCGCGACCGGTTCGGGCGGGATGTCGCGCCAGACGCTGGGCACGGTGGTCATTGGCGGAATGCTGGGTTCGACCTTGCTGGGCATATTTATCATTCCTGTCAATTTCTACGTGGTGGAGAAATTGGGGATTCGATACAAGAAGCATCCCGCTCCCGCCCCGGCAGCCCCTGCGGCAGGAAAGCCATGAGAATGGTGAATTGTGAATAGAGAATAGCGAAATGAAACCGGAGTTATCACAGATAACGAAGACAACCAAGGAAGGATCCCCCTTCGTTCACTTCGTTTGCTGTTTCGAATCCGCAATCCGCAATCCGCAATCCGCATTTCTATTATTGGCCCTTCTCCTCATGGTCGGCTGCGCCATCGGCCCCAACTATCATCGCCCCGCCGCCGCCGTTCCCATGCAATTCAATGACTCTTCCGATCCCGCCTCCACCAATTCCCTGGCCGACCTTCCCTGGTGGGAGATTTTTAACGACGCCGCCCTCACCAACCTGATTCATACCGCCCTCACCAATAATTATGACATCGCCATCGCCGCCGCCCGCGTCGAGCAGGCCCGCGCCCTGGCCGAGCAGGCCCATTCGCAGTTCTTCCCGCAGGCCGGCTACGATGTCAACGGTTACCGCGGAAAAAACGCCCTCGCTGGCGCCGCCAATTCCGAGGGCAACGGCACCACCGCCAGTTCCTTCGAGGCTGCGCTGAACGCTTCCTGGGAAATTGACCTGTGGGGGCGTGTGCGCCGCCTGAACGAAGCCGCCCGCGCCCAGTTCTTCGCCAGCGAAGAGGCCCGGCGCGGCGTCCGCCTCTCGCTCATCGCCGAGGTGGCGCAGGACTATTTCCAGCTTTTGGAACTGGACAAGGAACTGGAAATCGCCCGGCAAACCACCAATTCGTACGGCCAAAGCCTGACGCTCTTCAACCAGCGCCTGGGCGGCGGCGTCGCCTCCAAACTCGAAGCCGACCGCGCCGAAGGCGCTCTGGCGAATGTCGCCGCCATCGTCCCCGATCTGGAACAGCGCATCCGCCTCCTGGAAAACCAACTCAAGGTTCTGCTCGGCCAGACTTCCGGCTCCATCCCGCGCGGCGCGCCCCTGGGGGATCAAACGGTTCCTCCTTCCGTTCCCGCCGGCCTGCCTGCCGCGTTGCTGGAGCGACGGCCCGACATACTCCAGGCGGAACAACAGCTTCGTTCTGCCAACGCGCAAGTGGGCGTGACGATGGGGGATTTTCTGCCAAAGATAGGTTTGACATCCATCTTCGGCGGCACCAGCCAGGAGCTTTCCGCCCTGACCGCTCCCGAATCGCGGCTTTGGTCCGCCGGCTTGGACGCCAGCGGCCCGATTTTTCAGGCCGGCCTTCTGACCGGACAATACCGTCAGGCGCGGGCCTTCTGGGAGGAGAACCGGCTGCAATACGAGCAAACCGTCCTACAGGCATTCCATGAAGTCTCCGGCCAGCTTTACACGCGGCAGAAATACGACGAAACCCGCCGCGAGCAAGCCCGATCCGTCGCCGCCTTTCAGGACTCCGTGCTTGTCGCCACCCAACGCTACCGCGCCGGCCACGCCGAATACTTTGAAATCCTCGACGCCGAGCAGCAACTATTTCCCGATGAAAACGCCCTGGCCCGCACCCAGCTTAACCAGCTTTTGATCATCGTCCGCCTCTACAAATCCCTCGGCGGCGGCTGGAACCAGCCCGAAACTCTTGCCCCGGCCAATCCTGCCCCGGCCAAGTAGAAGCCTGCATTGGGCGGTTGGATTCCCACAATCCACGAAGCAGGCGCAGTCAAACCTCCGGGGTCCTCGAACGGGGTCTTTTAACAAAATGGAGGATTCATTTAGCAGGAACCTGCAATTTTATACGGGCTTTTATGCCGAAGCCGTTTGCATTTTCTTCAAAAGCAGGAGTGTTTCACGGAAAGCCCGTCCAATACTTGACGACTGGAACTTTATGAAAAAGATAACTTTGACCCTGTTGTTGGCCACCGCGCTCTCCGCCGCCGCCCAGCCTGCGCCGACCAACTATAACCAGAACTTCGCCGTCGTGCGCGACTCCGTGCCGCTCGAACTGAAAGAGTGCGTCAACTCCGACCGATGCGTCGGAGCCAGCGCGATGGGCGAAGACGGACCCCGGGGAACGCCTGGCGGGCCACCTTGGCGGGGCGTTTTCCAGGGGGATTTTCGCGCCTGTCAATAGTAAACCGGGCCAGTGGGTACAGTCAGCGCCGAAAAATTAAGAAGCCGCTGAATATTGTTGGCCCGCAAGTCCGCAAATTCCGTGACCGGAAAGGGTGGACTCAGGAGGTCTTGGCGGAGAAATTGCAGTTGCAGGGCTGGGATATTTTCGGGAGTTCAGTGGCGAAATTGGAAGCCCGACTGCGTTGGGCGTCGGATTGCGAGCTTCTGTTTCTGGCAAGGGCGCTGGGCGTCAGCCTGCCGGGTCTGTACCCGCCAAACCTTGACCTGAAAAAGGTCGGGCCGCAATTTCGATAATTGGTGGTAAGCACCATGCCAACGCACTTCGGATCCGCAGTTGGAGGAAATCCGTTGTGGGGGTTGGGTGGGTTTTTGGGCGCAATACAGGCGAATTGCGCAGCGAAACGACCCCGCACCACAGCCGACATGCCAGCGATTGACCCAATGGGCTTCCCCAAAGCCAGGCAAGCCGTGTTTTCACTGTGGATTGGCGGGAAAACCGGCCAGTTGCGGTTTTCGCCCGCCTTGCCCGGCTCTTATGCGAATTGAATCCCGCCATCCCCGCTTGGGAATCGATCTAGGTTGGATGATGGAAGTGGTCCTCATCCCGCAATCCAACTTGACCTCAGCGGGCCGGTTCGGCTTAATCCCAGTCGTTATTTTTCAACTATGTAATCATCGGAGCCAGCTATGAAAATTCGGATATGGTCTATGGTATTTGTCGCTACGTTTCTGCTCTGCGGTTGTTCGAGCCCCAAGTTCACGAAATATCCTGGGATGGGGGTTCTCCAAGGATCGGGTGGTGAAGTGCGATCCGTTGACGGCATTGACATCTGGGAGCACGGAGAGCCTGCCCGGAAATATGAAATTCTAGGCTCGGTTGATGGTATCCCTCACGGCCCCAAGCTCGGACGCCTCTCACGTCTTTTCAGCCAAGACCGGGATTCTGCCATCGCCAAAGTCGCAAAAGACCACGGCGGTGACGCAATCCTTCTGCTGCGCGTAAATCGGGAGAAATCCGATGAGGACCAGATGGGCGAGGCAGACCGCCAGCAACTCAAATTGGTCGTCATCAAGTATGTGAAATGACATTATCAGCCGACGCCACACAGCTTGGCGTGGCCTCCGCCTTTCTGTGCGCAGGATGATCTTCGCCATGCGTGCGTCGCTTCGCTCAAGCGACAGGAGCGCCCCTGGCGTGGCCCGGCGCGAGCGGATGATGCCAGGCTGAACCTGACGAAAAGGAGATTATCGCTCTGGGGTGAAGACCCCATTACAGTGCATTTGCAGGCGGCATAGGGTACAAAATGGCTATGGAAGCGAATGCTCACCCCGCCATCTTCGGACACGAAGATTTGAACGGTCGCTTGGCTAATCGCAATCCTCTCAAACCCTGATGTTTATGCGTACCCTGTACTATGTGCTCCGTTTTGCTTTCCTGCTTCTCCTCCTCTCTTGCGTAAATTTCGTCCGATGGCCAATCCCCAAGTCTCAGCTTGCGCTGCTCTCCGTCCGCCGATGGATTTCCCGTTGGAGGCGAGAATGGCGGAGCGAAGCCGCCATGAAGGGATAGTCCATCGCCCCGGAGTTGCTGAAAGATGAACCGAGGTTGGGCAATGGAGGCCGCCAGCCCACAATCAATCTTGCCTGCATTCCCGGTTTCTAGCCAAATCCCGGGAGTGCAACAGAGCAGACTCGAACATCTGGACGACCTTCTGGTGCAGGCGGAGCACTACGCCAACCACTCCATGCGCAATATCGGTCACCTGCCACCCACGCTGTTTCTCATCGGCTCGGAAGGTCTGCTCATGTTCATGCCCGAATCGCTGGCTGATGAGAGCGGCAAGACCGACTTTGCCACAGCTGCCCGGCTCATGTGCATTGCCCACGCCGCCACTGCGTGCGTGATGGCGCTGAAGGCTTGGGTCAAGTTCGCCATGCAGGGCGAAAGGTTCGATGAGACCGAACCGCCATCGGAGGCATTTGACCGGCAGGAGGTCGTCGTCCTGACAGGGGAGTCGCGTACTGGACAGCAACAGAAGTTCCTGCCCATCATTCGCAGCGACAATGGGAATTTTTTCGGCTTGGACGAATCTGATTCACCCTCGATGGATGAGATGAAAGGCCGCTTCGCACAAATCCTTCCGACAATAGTGCCGGACAAGGGAATAGGGGCGATTGCCAAGACCATGCTCAAGGTGAAAGGCGTCGCTCTGGCCAAGCTTGGAGCAATTCCACGCCTGCCCCTGTCGAGGTGCTGAGTTGGCTTACCCCCCACTCGGCTCCACGGCCTGTTAAAAAGAAATTCATCACGAAGAGAATTCCGCGTGGCCACATTCCACTCCCGAAAGTTGCGGATGAGGCGCCAAAGGAGCGAAAGCGTGGTTCGGAAAGGGACAGCGAGCGGACCTCGATTGCATGATGTTTACAAACAAACTTGTACTGTGCCGGTACTGCAAACCATTTTTTGAGGTGATGTATACCCTTTAAACCCTTGCATTCATTGGGTTTTAAGCAGGCGAACGCAATAGATCAACAACCTGTTCTAAAGCTTCTTTCATAGATTTTCTTTCCAGCAGGACCTGTCAAATCCGGCAGCCTCCCAGGACCTGCGGACGGACCGCCCACGTGATCGTCGGCCTCTTGCGCGT
>JBEKSF010000172.1:0-13289 GCA_049517295.1 Verrucomicrobiota bacterium | reverse complement strand
AGGTTGTCAGCGGCCATCTGAGCGCCCAAGGCGTGGCGAGGAGCCAGCCGGTGAAGCTGGCGGCGTTCGAGGGGCTTTACGAGACGACCAACCACGCGAGGCTGACGTTGTTTGGTTGGGTGGACGAGAAGAACCAGAAGGTGATCGGGCCAAAGATTCCCGGGATGCTGAGTTTTCTTGCGCACAATGACGCGGACAGCCGTGTGGCCGGCCTGCGAGAAGCCGCGCCGGATCCGAAGGATCGACCACCCATCAATGTGACGTTCCAATTGTTCCACCTGATGGTGGGGATCGGCATCGGGATGATTGTCATCGGCGCATTGGGGTTTCTATACTTTCGGCGGGGGTCACTGTTCGAGAAGCGGTGGATGCTGTGGCTGCTGGTGGTTTCGGTGATCGGGCCGCAGATCGCCAATCAAGCGGGATGGTTCGCGGCGGAGGTGGGGCGGCAACCGTGGATTGTCCAGGGATTGCTTCGCACGTCGGAAGGGCTGTCCGCCGTTGTCAAGGCGAACACGGTGTTGGCGGCGATGATTTTGTTCAGCGTGGTATATGTGCTGCTGTTCGCGGTGTTCGTGTATTTGCTCAATGACAAAATCCAGCACGGGCCGGACGACGCGGATTTGATACCGTCGGGAAAGCTGGCGTTGCCGGAAAGGAGGCAGCAATGAACTTCGGCTCGCTGGATCTCAACACGACGTGGTTCATTCTCATCGGCGTGCTTTTCACCGGCTACGCGATGCTGGACGGCTTTGATCTGGGGGTGGGCGCGCTGCACTTGTTTGTCAAGAAGGACGAGGAGCGGCGGCTGATGGTCAATGCCATCGGCCCGGTGTGGGATGGCAACGAGGTCTGGCTGGTGACGGGCGGGGGCGCGTTGTTCGCGGCGTTTCCGAACGTGTATGCGACGGTGTTTTCGGGGTTCTATCTTGCGTTTGCGCTGCTGCTGGTGGCGCTGATATTTCGGGCTGTGGCCATCGAGTTTCGCAGCAAGCAACCGATGCGGTGGTGGCGGCAGATGTGGGACGTTGGGTTCAGCGTGGGGAGCATCGTATCGAGCCTGCTGATTGGGGTGGCGATGGGCAACATCGCGTGGGGGATACCGCTGGACGAGGATGGAGAATTCGCCGGCTCGTTTTGGAGCCTGCTGGGGCCGTATCCGCTGCTGCTGGGAGTGACGACGGTGTCGTTGTTCATGATGCACGGGGCGATATACGCGCTGATGAAAACGGAGGGGGAGCTGCACGACCGGCTCAGGGGCTGGATTAACAACACGATCATCTTTTTCATCATGTGCTACGCGGTGACAACGATGGCGACGCTGCTTTACGTGCCGCAGATGGCGGCGCGGGTGCGGGCCAATCCGTGGCTGTTCAGCATTACGCTGGTGAACATGCTGGCCATAGCGAACGTGCCGCGGGAAATCCATTATGGGCGGGATTGGCGGGCGTTCGTATCGTCGTGCGTGGCGATGATCGCGTTGATGGGGTTGTTCGGATTGGAGATGTATCCGAACCTGGTGTTGAGCAATCCGCTGCCGGGCAACAGCCTGAACATCCACAACGCGGCCTCCTCGCAGAAGACGCTGGGGATCATGCTCACCATGGCCTTGATCGGCGTGCCCGCCGTGCTGGCCTACACGGTGAGCGTCTATTGGATTTTTCGAGGCAAGGTGAAGCTGGACAAAATGAGTTATTGAAACCGGCGGCGGGCTAAAAACGAGTGAAGGGTTTGGAGTGGCCGTCTTAATCAGGCTCGGTGCCTTCGATCAATGGCTGGAGGGTTTTGCGGGCGAGCAGCAATCCGGCATCTTCGAGTTGCGGGCCGCCCTGGTGATTGCGAAAAACCGGGTCGTGCCAGCCTTCGATGTTCAGATCGGAATCGTAGCCGGCGCGCAGGAGGGCATGGACGATTTGCGGCCAATTGGCCTGGCCGAGGCCGGGGAAGCGGTGCTCGGCCACGCCGGGATGGCAAGGGCCGTAGGTTTCGAGCAGGGGTCGATTGATAAAGGCGTCCTTGGCGTGGACATGAAAAATGCGCGAGCCGAAGGAGCGAATGTTTGCGACGGGATCGATGAACTGGCAGATGAGGTGGGAGGGGTCCCATTCCAGGCCGAGATTGTCGCATTTAGTTTGGTTGAAGAGGCGCTCCCAGATTGCGGGCTGGCTCATGGCGTTGTAGTGCATGAGGGGGAGATGCCAGCGGCCTTGGGGACAGTTTTCGAAGGCGATGCGGACGTTGCAATTGGCGGCGTGGCGGGCCAGCGGCTCCCAAAAGGCGAGCAGTTGGGGCAGGAAATTCTCGAAGGGCTTGTAAAGAGGATTTCCGCCGCGCTCGTCCATTTCCAACTCGATCACCGCGCCGGCAAAACCCGAGACGGTCCTGACGCCGATGTGCGCGGCGACGTCGATGGCGCGCTGGAAGACAGCGCGGGCGGATTCGGTTTGTTTCGGATCCAGCGGATTGCGGTAGAGGGCGCCGATGGCGGAGACGCGGATGCCGCGGGCGCGAGCGTCGGCGGCGAATTGCTCCGCGAAGGGTTTCCAATCGGGATGTGGCGGGGCGGCTGGGGACTCGGCAAAGCGCATCCATTGCATGGAGCGGAAGCCCAGTTTTTGGACCCAGTCCAATTCATCGGCCCGGCAGAGGACGCCTACACGCATCGGGCAAGGGTGCCTTGGCGGGGGCAAAGGTCAAGGCGGTTGGGAAGGGATGGATGGGTGGTTGTCGTGCATAAGAACGGGGGAAAATAAAAAATAGTGTTTCGAAATTGATAAGGTTTGCTAATGGCTGAGTGGTAATGTTTGTTGCAAGTGGTTTTGGCGCAATGAGTTGGGAGTTGCGGGCGGAATTGGCAAGGGCGGAAATAGAGTTGAAAGAAACGGAAATAGAGCGAATTGTTGAAAGGCTGTGGTGATGGCGGCGGAAGGGACGAGAAAGGACGGAAGGGACGAAAAAAAAGCGGGGTGGACGGTGAATCTGAACAGGAGGAAACTGAGCCAGCAGAGGAAGAAAACATCCATCGAAAACGCAAAAGTTCGGTCGATGGCACGGGGAGATTGAGAATTGGCAATTGAGGATGTGTCAATTGTAATTGTGGAGGTTTGCCGCTTTGCGTTATCGTCGGTGGCAGGATTTTGAGAACGCGGGGTGAGGATTCCAGCGACAATGGGGGCCGGTGCGGCGCGGCAAGCGCGGTAGCGGCTGCGGCCCGGCGGACGGCGGCGGACGATGGACCCACCTACGCTAAAGCTACGGTGGGCAGGCATATTCGTGCTCACGCGCAGGAGTTGATCACATTTCCACGAGGGGAAAAAACCGACTGGGGGAAAAAACGCAGAATTTTTGAAGATTTATTTTGGGCCACGGATGGAGTCAGATTGGCACCGATCAATCAACGGGGTGTGAGGGATGGCTGGAGGCTGGTTTTCTTTGCAAAAAGGGGGAATGTCTGTCAAAGGAATAAAATTGTGTCAAAAGTGAGGTGACGCTCGCAGACACCCACATACTGAGGAGTCCGCAAGATAGGCGACAGGAGGCAACCCCTCACCCCAACCCTCTCCCCGCTCCTTCGTCGCGGGGCGAGGGAGAAGATCCGGCTGGCGGTGCGCGCCGTGTAGTCCGTCCAATGGACTGCTCTGTAGGTTGGTGGTAACCGCGATAGTGGATAAACGCGCCTGCGCCCCATGCCGGGCGTCAGCGCCAGTTGCTGAAACGCGCGGCACGCCGCCTCTACAAAGCGGTCAGCCGCCTGCGTGTTGTCGATGGCGGTGGAGCGCAAGTGATCATTGATCGGCATGCCGCGACCTCAAAAGGACTTAAGGGACGCAAGGGACCGAAAGGAAAGACGCAATAAGCCGCAGAATTTGAACAGGAGCGAACGGAGGATGGCACCGAGGAAAAGACGCAGGGATTCTCTATTCAGAGGCTTCGACGTCGCAGAGGGTCACTTTGTCCTGATCGTCGAAGATAAAGTGCATGAGCAGTGTGGTCTTCTGAAATTCCAGGCGGTAGCGGTAGTCCCGTTTGCCGCCGTCGGTTGACCGAGCCACGAGCGTCGGGGAAGGGACGGGGCCGAAAGAGCTGAGCTGGGTTTGAATGTCCGCTTGCTTGGGCATTAAGTCCTGCCAGGTTGCAGGCGAATAGTCTTGGGCCTGCATTTTGCCGTCGAGGGCGTCTTGCAGGAGGCGCCGGATCCGCTGGGCGACTTTGGGTTCGTGGTCTGGGATCGGTTTATAGCGCTCCAGGGGCGTGCCTTTCATGTTTTCCTCCAAGGGCTTGAGAGGCAGGGCCTGTTGCTCGCGGATTTGCGGCATGTCGAAGTAGTGTGTGCCCTTGGCGAGTTCGGCGAAGAGATTGAGTTTGACAGGGTCCTGCTGGCCGGGCGTCGGGAACAGGAAGATGTCGCCGGAGTTGAGATCGTAGATGTTGGAATACTTGGTGGCGTATTGGCCGCTCTGGAGGCATGCCCGCAATATACGGGAGCCGTTTGCCGGTGAGGGGGCGGGCGAATCGGCCAAGAGCTTGTCGAGGGTTTCGCCTCCGAAGCCGAAGCCGCGGGTCTGGTCCAATTTATCGAACTGCATACGCCCATCTTTGGCGCCGATAATGACGGAGGCGCCGGAGCGATCGGCGACCAGGATTTTCGCGTAGGAAAAGGAACGCTCGCGGTGGGTGTGGTAGAATTGGATGGCCTCGGGAACGGTGGCGCACGATTCCAACATTCGCTGGCTGGGGTTGCCTGGGACGGCTTTCATGGCCGGGTCCGGCTCCCAAGTTTCCTTGTAGCCGGCCACCCAGTCGAACGCGAGGCCCTTGGTGTTGAGGCCGCCTTGGGCCCAGCCGTTGTCGAAGCCGACGTACACGCAGCCAAAGTGGCCGTTGCCGGGGATGAACCAGATGCGAGTTTTTGGGTTGGAATAATCTTCGTTGTTGCAGAAGAGGGCATGGCGACTATCAGTGAGCACAAAGATGGTGCAAGCCCGGAGGTTATGGAGGTTGGCAGCGATCAGCGAGGTAATCGCCATGCTGATCCTCAAAAAATGTCTGCGAGATTTCATTATATACAGTTGTTAATACGTGCTGGGGGACAAAAATGTTTCAAATGTTTTCCCGGCGAAAACGGGCTTCAGGGCGCATCTCGATACGACCATTATGGGAATGAGAATGCATTGGGCCAAGGATGTGGCTGGCGAGACGCCAGCCACGGCGACCGGGACGGTCGCGCCACCAAAACGGAAGAACGGCTACCGCGTCGAGGTGCGGCTTGAGGCGGCAAATCACTTCAACATTTCCGCGGGGGCGGTGTCGATTTTGTCGGCGATGGATTTGGGGATGGGGCAGGCGGACATTTTGCCGGCGTGCTCGGTGACGCAGACGACGGTGAGGGAACCGCGGGCGACTTCGACGGGCGGGGTGGAGCCGAGGTTGCGAAAAATGAAGAGGTAGCTCATGGATTTGCTTTTTTTGGAGGTGACCAGGAGGTGGATTTCGACCTCGTTTTCAAAGCGGAGCGGCAGTTTGTAATCGCATTCCGCATGGACGCGGGGGAAGCTGACCGGGGGGTCGGTTTTATTGGCGACAACGGAGAATCCAAGGGACCGGAAGAAGGCATTCTCGGCGGTTTCCATGAAACGGAAATAATTGGAGAAGTGCATGATGCCGGCCATGTCGGTTTCGGAGAATTCGACGCGGCGAATTGCTTTAAATTGGCAAGCCATGAGGAGACTGTAAATTCCGGGTTGTGGATTTACGAGGGGAAATTGAGGGCGGCGTCGCGGCAGATTTGGACCATTTGTTGGGCCATAGTATTCATGTTGAATTGGGCACTCACGGCGGCGCGACCGGCGTCGCCCAGCGCACGCGCGCGCGGAGGGTCGCTCAAAAGCAGTTCCAGGCCATCGGCCAAAGCGGATTGGTTGTTGGGCGGAACGAGGATGCCGCCACCGGTGGCGGCGATGAGTTCGGGAAAGGCGGCGTGGTCCGGTTGGACGACCGGTACGGCCGAGGCCATCGCCTCGATGACGTAGAGGCCGTAGGCTTCGCCGTAAGTAGCGGGAACGGAGAAAACGGAGAGGGAACGGAGGAAGGCCTGTTTTTCGAGGCGGGAAAGGTTGGGGCAAAACTCGACATCGGCCAGAACACCGGCCGCGGCGATGTCGTTGCGCAAGGCATCGACGATCGGCTGGTCGGCGGGGCCGCAACTGCCGCCGACGCGCAATTTCAAATTCTGGAGGTGAGGCCGTTTCTTGAGGCGGAGGAAGGCGGCGACAAGCTGGTCGAGTCCCTTTTCGCGGCATAAGCGGGCAAAATAGCCCAGGACCAGTTCGCGGGGCTGGGCCGGATCGAAGCCGGCGAGGTTGATGCCGTTGAAGAGGATTTTGATCCGCGCTGGGGCGATTTTGAGACGGCGGCCCATGAGGGCGCCGAAATAGCGGCTGGGAGCGATGAACAGATCGACGTCGGCGGCGCGCGCGGCGAGGGTTTGCCAGGCGTTTTTGCGGTGCGGCTCGGGCAGCAAGTCAAGAAAACCGTCCTCGCCCTGGAAGGAGCAAAGGACCGGCACGCGCAATTCGCGGCGGATTTTTCCGGCCATGCCGATGAGCAGGGCGTTGGACAAGCAGACGACGCCGGGCTTTTCGACTTTGAGCCAGCGAATCAATTCGTCCAGTTCGCGGGCCTGGTTGCCGTCCTCGCCGCGGAGCATGGAGAGGGTCAGTTCGCCGAGGTGTTCGGCGCGGGTACCGGCGGCAGCCCCCGATGCCAGTTTCAGGAGAGAAGGCGAGGCGAGCAAGCGATGGAGCCAATCCGGGGCGCGGCGGAAGGCGGGCGAAAGCTGATCCAAATAGACGTTGATGCCGCTGTAAAAGAGGGGCGCGCCCGAACTCTGGTTTTCCTCATCCAGCGTCAGCGGCAGATACAAAGGGGCCATGACGACGGAATGGCCGAGGCGGCGCAAGGCGGCGACGAGGGCGTTGTCACGCAGGCAGGCGCCGCAATACATTTTGCCAGCGCCGGGAGTCAACTGCACAATTCGCAATGGAGCATTGTCTGGCATGGTGTCATGGGAGCGCCCGCGCGGGAGGCGCTTTCTTGAAGGCTGTCTGGCGCAGGTAGATCGGCTCCAGCTTTTCGCCGGGTACGAAGGCGGTTTGGCCGCAGGCCAGGCGCCCCAGCACGGCGGCATCGGGATAAAGGTCGCGGCCCTGGGGGATGAGGCGTGTGAGATCGGGGCCGATGATTGTGGCGCCGGAGCGGGCCAGTTGTTCGATTTCGGAGAATGGCGCCAAGCGGAGGGCTTGGGTCTCGCGGGCCTGGCCGGGGCCGATTTCATAACGGGCGAGGTAAAACTCGTTGCGTTGCGCATCGACCACGATAAGGACCGGCCCGAAGATTTTTTCGTCCGCCGCGCGGGCGGCGACGGAGGAGACGCTGCTGAGGCCCAGCAGACGAACGCCGCGCCCCAGTTGCCAGCCTTGCGCCAAAGCGATCGCCCCGCGAATGCCGGTGTAGGAACCCGGCCCCAGGCCGACGACGATGGCCTCGACGTCCTCGCGTTCGCAATGGGCCTGGAGCAGCGCGTCGGATACCAGGCCGATGGCGCGGTGGCCGGAGGTTTCCGCCGCGCGTCCGAGCGCGACCGGAGGGAGGCCGGCGGCGCACTGCACCAAGGCAGCGCTACGTTCCTCAGACGAAAACTCAAGCGCCAAAATCTTCATAGGTTATTTCCCGCGAGTGCTCGGCGGTTGACCGGATTTCGACGCGACGCCATAAGGCGCCTGGAACCAGAAGCTCCGGTGTGGCGCCGGTCCATCTTTCGATCCATTCGACGACGGCGACGCCCTGGGGCCGGCACAGGTAAGGCTCCAGGCCGGCGGCGATCACGTCGTCGCGCGAGGCGAGACGGAAGAGGTCCAAATGGAAGAGGGGCAGGCGACCGCCGCGGTATTCGTGGACCAGTGTGAAGGTGGGAGAAGGGACGCGATCGGTCACGCCCAAACCGCGGGCCACGCCGGCGGCGAGGAGAGTTTTGCCCGCGCCCAATTCGCCGGTGAGGCCGATGAGCCAGCCGGGGCGGGCTTGGCGCGCCCATTGTTCACCGAGGGCGGCGGTTTGGGCCGGGCTATGCGAAATGAACGTAACCATGAGTGTCCAAGGGACGGAGGCCATATTTGTCGCGGAGATTCAAACCGGGCGCGGCGGTGATGCGGCCGATGCAAGTGAGGCGCAAATGCGGGAATTGCCTTTTCCAAGCATCCAGCAACGGCACGGCGTGGCTGGCGGGAAGGGCGAAAAGCAATTCAAAATCCTCGCCATCGCTCAAAGCGGCCAGCAGGGGCGGCTTGGTGGAAGGCTGGGTGCGGGCCAGGAGCCTGGCGGCGCGGCTGACGGGGATGGAGCGGGCCAGGAGTTCGGCGCCGACGCCGCTTTGGCGCAAGATGTGACGCAAATCTCCGGCCAGGCCGTCGCTCAAATCAATCATCGCATGAATGGGGAAATTGGCGGCGAGCCAGCGGGCTTCGGCCAGGCGCGGCTCAAAGTCGAGGTGTTTGCCTGCGAGCGAACCGCCCAGTTCACCGGTGACCCAGAGCGCGTCACCGTCCATCGCGCCGCCGCGGCGGATACATTTGTCCTGGTCCACTTCGCCGAGCAGGGCGATGGAAATGAGGAGGCGGCCTGGGTTGGTGGTGGTTTCACCGCCGACAATGGCGACACCGCATCGTTGGGCCAGGCGATTCATGCCGGCATAGACGCGCTCGATGAACCGGGGCTGGAATTTGCGGGGCAAGGCCAGAGTGACGAGAGCGGCGAGGGGCGTACCGGCCATGGCGGCAATGTCGCTCAAGCAGCGCGCCAGGGCTTTGTGGCCGATTTGCTCCGGCGCGGCCTGGGCGGTAAAATGGATGCCGGACACGACCGCGTCGGTCTTGAAGAGGAGGAAACGGCCAGGCGCGCCACAATCGAGCACGGCGCAATCGTCGCCCGCGCCGGCGACGACGGAGGGGTTGGCGGGCAGAGAGCGAGTCAAGAGCGCGATGAGGTCCAATTCGTTCATGTCAGGTGGAGGAGGCGATTGAATTGGTCCTCGAAGATCAGGTAGAAGAAATTGGCGGCGTTAAAGAGACTGTGGGCGGCGATGGGGGCGAGGAGATTTTCATAGGATTCATAGAGATACACCAGGACGAGGGCAAAGACGAGCAAGGGCATCAGCGTCGGTTCATTGACGTGCATGACGGCAAAGAGGGCGGAGCTGCCCCAGAGAGCGAGGCGGGGATAGCCCATTTGTTTGACAGTTGTGTAAAGGATGCCGCGAAACAGCGCCTCCTCCGCCACCGGTGCGACGACAATGACCGCCAGACCAAAGGTGATTTTGTCCCGGAGTGAAAGAGCGGAGTCCTGCAGGGCCTGCACAGCGGCCTGGGCCTGGGGTGTCTGGTGGACCAATTCCATCAAATATCCCGAAAGCCAGGTCAAACCCAGGCCGACGGGCAGGAAAAGGACGCCGGCGAGAATGCCGTAAGCGGCGGCGGTAACCGGTTCGGACAGGCGCAGTCCGAAGGCGTCGGTCCAGCCGATGGCGTGGCGGCGCAGGAACAAAGTGATCCAGACCAGGGCGGAGAATTGCAAGAAGATCAAACCGAGGAGGATTTGGAGGAAGTCGGACTCGGCTTTGGGCCAGGCGGAGGTTACTTTGTCCAGGAGGCTGGCGAGGGTCATGCCCAGACAATAAGTGGCCAGGATGGCCAAGAACAGTCGTCCCACCGCGTCGATCCGCCAGGGTTTGGTCGCAAGCATCCGAGAATCTAGCCCGGCATTGGCGCCGGATAAAGGGGAATGTGCGGGGAGCGAGGGGTGCGGGCGCATCCCACCTTTGTCGAGCCTTCCTCCCCCCATTTGGATGGGTGCCGTTGAGGTCCTGGCATACCCATACCCCCCGGAAAAGCCGTCACACCGTCACAAGTGTTGATAATCAAGGACTTAGTCCGTCACATTTGCCGTCACAAACAGTCACCAGTGCCGTCACAACGCGAAAAACGGCCCAACGCGAAGAGGGGGGGAAATCAGGCGCGCGGCCGGAAAGGATACGTTTGGGCAACAATTTCGGGAATTGAAATCTCGACAAAGGTGAGATGCGCCCGAGGTGCGCGCAAATTGCTGGATTTAGTGCGGCCCAACCGTTAGGATTCCCCCCGACGGCACGACTGGTATGATTGAATCAATTGAGTTCAGAAACTTCATGGCGTTGCGGGCTGCGACACTTCCGCTCGGTCGTTTCACTTTGATCGTTGGGCCAAATGGGAGCGGAAAGACCACCGCGCTGTCGGCTTTCGGACTTATCCAAAATCCTCGGCAACGATCGAATCGCCAAGTTCGCAGCACAACAGCCCCCGCCTCCGCCAACGCCACCTTGACAGTGAACTGGACAGAAGAAGGGTATAAGGGTACAGTGGCAGTTTTCTGGCCTCACGCTGGCCACCCCGAAGGACCCATTTTTTCATCGTTACCTGAACATCTGATCGGACCGCGGGGGACTCTGAATCGCGCACGGTTGTTCTCATTTGAAGCGAGCGCGATCGCGGCGCCGGTTCTTTTGGAACCTCACCTGGAATTGGCGCAAGATGGCGCTAATCTGGCGGGAGTGCTCGATCGACTTCGCGATCAGTTCCCGGAACGATTTGAGGCCTTAAACGAGGAATTAGGCCGTTGGATTCCAGAATTCGACCGTGTCCTGTTTGAAACACCCAAGCAAGGGCACCGTGCGATTTGCCTGCGCACACGCGTGGGCGGACACACCATCGGCGCGGACGAATTGTCGCAGGGGACGCTCATCGCGCTGGCGCTGCTGACGCTTGCATACGCGCCGGAGCCTCCTTCGATAGTCTGCCTGGAAGAACCGGACCGGGGCTTGCATCCGCGACTGCTTCGCGACGTGCGGGATGCGCTGTATCGACTTGCTCATCCGGAGGGCGCCGGCGAAACCCGCAGCCCCGTTCAGGTCATCGCCACCACGCACAATCCTTATTTTCTGGATTTGTTCCGCGAGCATCCCGAAGAAATTGTCATTGCTGAGAAGGCGGGATTGGATGCCACCTTCTCGCGCCTTTCGGACCGGAGCGATTTGGAGGAAATCCTGGGCGACGCGCCGTTGAGCGAGGTGTGGTATAGCGGGGTGCTTGGCGGCGTTCCGGCAGGAACATGAAAGTCGCCTATTTCGCGGAATCCCCGGCAGACGAGGCGGCGCTGAAGATTCTCACTGAAGGCGTGCTCGGCAATGAAAAAAGAAGCTACGCGGCTGGCGGGGGTGCGTTCCACTTTCTTGGGTTGTCTTTCCTAATCTTAATCTTAATCTTGCTCCGGATCCGCACGCTGGAGGGGGGACGAGATTAAGATTAAGATTAAGATTAGGAGTAAGATTAAGAGAGGAACCCAAAAAAGTGAAATGCCACCCGGCTGGCGGGGAATCTCTCGACTTTGGACAGGCTCTTTCCAGACGGCTATGGGGCCTTGCGCGGCAGCCTTGAGGGGTGGTGAATCTCAGAATTTGGCTTGGGCGAAGGCGGTGACGCATTCATGGACGGAGGGGAAGAAACTGTCCGCGCCGATCTCGCGGGTCAAGCCGGTGCGTTCGAGCAACTGGCGCAACGGGCGGTTGGCGTGAGCGAATTTCAATTGGATGCCCTTGTATTTCAAGTCCTTGTGCAGTGCATGCAGGGATTCGACGGCGGTGACGTCGATGTCGGTGATCGCCTGGGCGTCCAGGAGGAACCAGCGGACTGGGGAGGGGCTGGCGGCAATGAGATTATGCACGCGTTCATTGAAATACCCGCAGTTGGAGAAGAGCAAGGGAGCATAGAACCGGTAGGCGAGCAGGCCCGGCAGGGTTTGACCGCCGCTTTGTCCCAAGTCATGGAAGCCGTGGCCGGGGACTTCCTGCAAGACGGCGTCAGGGGGGTCTGAAATGCGTTTGATCAAGCCGAGGAGCGAGAGCACGACGCCCAGCAGAATGCCGGTCACCACCCCGGCCGCCAGGACGCCCAGGGTGGTGACGGCGGCGACGGCCGCAGCGGCGGGATAATAGCGGTAAATACGTTTCATGGCGTCGAATTCCACGAGGGTCCAGCCGCCGTACATGAGCACGGCCGCCAGGGCGACGTTGGGCAGGCAGGCGAGAACTGGAGTCAAGAATAAAAGGAACAGAGCCAGGGCGGCGGCCATGACGAGGGAGGCCATTTGGGATTTGGCGCCAGCGGCGTCATTGATCGTGGTGCGCGACTGGCTTCCGGTGACGGCGAACCCCTGAAAGAAACCATTGCACAAGTTGGCGATACCCAAGGCGGCCAGTTCCTTGTTGGCGGAGATTTCGTAACCGTTTTTGGCGGCAAAGGCGCGCGCCAGGAGGATGCCCTCGGTATAAGCGAGAAAAGAAATGCCGATGGCCGCCGGCAGCAGGCTGTGAAGATCGCGCCAGTCGAAGACGGGAAGAGCAAAGGCGGGCAACCCGGACGGGACGCGGCCCACGACGGCGATTCCGTGATCGGCGAAGTGAAATCCGGCCGAAGCGGCGATGGCGGCGGCGCAGGCCACCAATGTGGCGGGGATTTTGGGGGCAAAACGGCGCAGGGCCACCAGCAAGGCCAGGGTGGCTATGCCGAACATGAGGGTGGGCAGATGGGTGTTCCGCCAGTTGCCGGCCGCCTCGAAAAGGCGTGGAAAAAACTCATTATTCTTTAGAGGAACACCCAGGAAACCGCCCAACTGGGAACCGGCCAAAATCAGCGCCGCTCCGGTCATGTAACCGACCAGAACCGGCTTGGAGAGGAAGTCGGCGACCTTGCCCAGGTTGGCGCGGCTGCCCAGAATGAGGAAAACACCGCTCAAGACAGCGAGGATCGAAGCCAATTGGGCGGCGTGGGCGCCGTCGTTGCCAGCCAAGGGAGAGACGGCGTTGGCGATGAGCAGGCAAATGGCGATGTCCGGCCCGACAATGACCTGGGGCGAAGTGGTGAAGAAGGGATAGACGACCAGAGGGATCAACGCGGCGTAAAGGCCGATTTGGGCGGGCATCCCCATCAAGCGGGCGTAGGCAATAACCGACGGGATGAGGACGATGCACCCGCTGATGCCCGCGACCAGGTCACCTGGCAGCCATTGGCGCCGATAGCCGCGAAAGAGCGCGGTGAATGGGGAGGGCCCATTCGGGATTGCGGTCATGGGGGCAAGAATTGCAGGAGAAGGGAGAAATGTCGATTTACGAATTATCGTTATTGAGAATTAGTCATTGGTCATCG
>JBEKSF010000171.1:0-10343 GCA_049517295.1 Verrucomicrobiota bacterium | reverse complement strand
TCGCGACGGAGGCCGCGCGGCAGAAGAAGGACATTTACGGGGAAAAGCCGCTGGCCAAAACCATTGCCGAACAGCAGCGGATAGTCAAAGCGGTGAAGGAAAACGGGTGCATCTGGCAAACCGGTTCCTGGCAGCGCTCGACGGGCAGTTTTCACAAGGCGGCCGAGATTGTGCGCAACGGGCTGATCGGCAAAGTCTCGCGGGTGGAGGTCGGACTGCCGTCGGGACATACGGATTTTGGGCACAACGGGGGCCTGACGCACATTACCAAGCCGCCGCGCCAGTTGGATTACAACACCTGGATTGGCCCCTCCAAAATGGTGCCTTACATCCCCTGCCAAAGTCATTTGAACTGGCGGTGGAATTACAACACCGGCGGCGGGCAACTGTTGGATTGGGTCGGCCATCATGTCGATATCGCCCATTGGGGGCTGGGTTTTGACAACAGCGGCCCGTACGAGGTGGAGGGGCAGGGGGACTTTCCCCCGGTGGACGCGATCTGGAATACCTGCACCAAGTATCGCATCGAGTTGAAATATCCCGACGACGTCAAGATGACCATTGCCGGCGGGTACGATGACATCAAAAGCGGCACCAAATGGATCGGCAGCGAGGGCTGGGTGTGGGTGGACCGCGGGAGCTTCGACGCGTCGAACGAGGACTGGAAGGACATCAAGGAATTGTCGGATGCGGACGCGAAGATCAAGCTCACCCACTCGACCAATCATTACCGAAATTTCATCGACAGCGTCAAATCGCGCCAACCGACCATTACACCGGTGGAAACCGCCCATCACTCGGCCATTCCGGGCCATCTGGGGCTGATCTCGATGTTGGTCGGCCGCAAACTCCGGTGGGACGTGGACAAGGAGGAGATACTGGACGATCCGGCGGCGACCGAGTTGACAACCCGGCCCTTCCGGCCGCCCTATCAGATGGGGTGAGACGGCTCAGAGCTGGTTGATGAGAATGCCAAAAACGTCCGTCGAATCGATTTGCGACGGGAGCGGAGCGGGGGCGCGCTCGCACAGCAGGACGGGCCGGCCGGCCCGGCGGCCATGGGAACCTTTGACGAGGGTGGAGTCAAGAGGAATAATATCCATCAGCATCCGGAAGCCGAGTTTGCTTTGTAACAGCCGCCGGAGAATTTTCAACCTGACAAGCGGAATTTTCGGGTCCAGAAACAATTCGGCCGGGTCGTAGCCGGGTTTGCGGTGAATGTCCACGCAGCGCGCGAAATCCGGCGCGCGGGCGTCCTCCATCCAGTAATAGTAAGCAAACCACGCCCCCTCGGCGGCGACGGCGATCAAATCGCCCGCGCGGGGATGGTTGAGTCCGAGTCCGGTTTTTTCCGTCTCCCCCAAAACGGACTCGACGCCCGGCTGGCGCGCGATCAAATCGCGGGCGCGGGTCAGGAGGGAAGGGTCGTTGAGATAAACGTGGGCGACCTGGTGATCGGCGACGGCGAAAACCTCGCTGGCGCCGCAATCCAGCAATTCCAAACCCAGTTCCTCGCGCACGGCAATCCAGCCTTCCCGCCGGAAGAGGCGGTTGAGATGAACGGGCGTTTCCACAGCCTCAATCTCGTATTCCGAGAGCACGACGACGCGGACGCCGCGGGCCTGGAAAAAGGAGATCAGGCCGCCCGCGATGGCGTCGATGCGTTCGAGGTCGGCGCCGACGCGGGGGGAGGAGGGGCCGAGGCGCTGCAAATTGTAGTCAAGATGAGGAAGATAAACCAGGCTGAGGGTGGGCGCGTATTTCTCCTCGATCCATTTGGCGGATTCGGCGATCCAACATGAAGCGGCGTCGGCGCTGAAGGAAGGGCCGTTGATGCCAGCGGCTGGCCCCCAAAACGCAGGGAAGGGGAATTCGCCCAGGGTCTGTTTGATTTCTGGCCGGATGGAGGTGGGGTGGGTATAGATGTCGAAGACTTTGCGGCCATCGGCCGGATAGGCCGGGCGGGGAGTGATGGAGAAGTCCGCGCCGGAATACATGTTGAACCACCAGAATAGTTGGGCGCAGGTGAAGCGGGGGTCGCGCCGTCGCAGTTCGTCCCAGAGCTTCGGGCCGGCGACCAGGTGATTGGATTGTTTCCAGAAGTGAGTCTCGGCCAGGGCGCGGTCATACCAGCCGTTGCCCACGATGCCGTGGCGGGCCGGGACAACGCCTGTCAAATAGTTTGCCTGCGCCGTGCAGGTGAGGGCGGGGAAGGCCGGGACAATGCGAGCCGCCGCGCCCTGATCGCGGAAGCGGGCCAGGCACGGCGTGCGCGGGCCGAGGAGCGGCTCCGCGAGGCCGGCCACATTGATGACGGCGGTTCGGTTCACTGTCGATGATTGAACGGAGAGTTGAAAGTGCGCCAGAGGGTCTGCATTTGCCATAACTATCATTTATGGTCGGGTGGCGGTGATTTGAAAATAAAGTGAAAAAGATGAGAACAGAGCGAATTGTTGAAAGGTTGCGCGAGCGCCGACGGCGGTGGATTGGGCTTCGGTGGAGAGCACAAGAGTTGATCACATTTCCACGTGGAGAAAAACCGACTGGGGGAAAAAGCGCGGAATTCTTGAAGATTTTCTTGAGCCACGGATGGACTCAGATTGTCACCGATAAATCAACGGGACGTAATGGATGGCTGGGGCTGGTTTCGGTTGCAAAAATGCCGGGAGAATTGCTTGTCCGAGGACTGAAATGTGTCAATAGTCATCTCTGACCCCATAGGCGCTCATCTGACCCGAAATCGGAACGCCGTTTTCAGGCAAGAAATCCGCAAACTCATCCCGGTATTCAAATTTGGCTGGCTGGCGCATGCCCTGCAGATTACAGAAGCTTGATTCAGACGGCAAGATTGAGAAAGCAGGAGTTTCAATGGCTTGCCCCTGCTGCTGCTTGACTCCCCTCGAAGGCGTTTTGGAACTTGCCGCTGGCGGCCAAATCAAGAACAATCGCGGAAATGGGTGAGATAGACCAGTCATTGCGTGCCGGCGCCGACGCAGCCCGCCAGCGCCGGCTCGATCTGGCGCAGAAGGCGTTTCGGGAGTTCTACGCGCAGTGCTTCTGGTCATACCGCGAAGACACAGAAATTACGGAGGACAAAATCGGGTTCGTCATCCGCGGCCTTCGCGAACACGGGGGACTGGCGGGCTACCGGATCGCCGCCGAGTTATGCCATTAGGGGCCTTCGAGCAGGAAGTGCTTCGGTTGCTGGCCGTGAATCGGAATCCCGACAGCTACGTGGCTGGAGCGACGGTCCTGAATCAGAACGCCGCTTCCCCGCGCACATCCAAGGACGTGGATGTATTTCACGACACGATTGAAAGCCTTGCGCGGTCCGCAGATCGCGACATCGCCACACTAAGGACATCCGGTTTCGAAGTCATCGAGACGGGCCGACGGCATGACACGTATTGGCGCGCTCTGATCCGTCGCGGAGGGAAAGAGACCAAGATCGAGTGGGCCTTCGACAGCGCGTTTCGCTTTTTCCCGGTCGAGTGGGACCCGGACCTGGGCTGGCGATTAAATTTCTGGGACGTTGCGGTGAACAAGGTTCTGGCCTTCGCTGGGCGTGCCGAGGTCCGGGACTGGGTTGACGTTCTCTACCTGCATGGGCGGCACCTGCACCTTGGCGCGCTGGCCTGGGCCGGGACGGGCAAAGACCCTGGCCTCTCGCCGGAAGCCATCATCCGCTGGGGGGGACGCCAGGCGGTGTATCGGCCTGAGGACCTCGTTGACCTGACACTCTCGGAGCCGGTGACCCTGCCGCAACTCAAGGAACGATGGCTGGATGCTTCGTCTGCGGCTCTCGAACTGATCGCCCGGCTTCCGCCCGGCGAAGTGGGCTGCCTTTATTTGGATCGCGCCGGCAAGCCCGTGTGCCCCGATCCCGCCACAATGGAATTCCCAAAACTCAGGCGGCACTTCGGCAGCGTCAAAGGGGCATGGCCGCGCATCGTCGAAGACTGAAACGACATTCAGGGTTTATTTCGGCCACAGATCGACACAGATTGACACAGATATGCATAAAAGCCAGTGTTCGCGGCCTCTTCAACGTGTCTGGCAAGTTCTTCGCAAGTTCTTTGCAGGTTGTTCGAGTCACGTCGCAAATACATGCCGGACTCTGCCGCGTGGAGGGAGTTCAGAATCCGCCCAAGATCAGGACGAGTTTTCCAGACTTGTCAGGACTGAGCCGAATCGCACCGTCACGTAATTGCTGGCAGGAACCCGCATCGGGAGAAACTCTGAGTTGATAGTTAATCCCAGAATAATTATACGCAACGGCGTTCGATGTGACTGTCTGCACCGCGGATTCTTGCCGCGCGCCGCCGACCAGATTCCAAGCCCAGCGCAAGGGTTGGCCTTGTGCGTCCACGCCATTGAAGGTGACATTGGATTCGCGGCAAACAATGGAAAAGGTTCCGCCACCGCGAAGCGGCTGCGTGATACTCAAATCCGTTGGATTCAGTTCCTTGACCACCGGAGGACCGTCCGGGGTCATGGGCGATTCCTGGCCGCCGGGTGAGAGCAAGACCGGCCACACGCCGGCCTTTTCCGTCCCTGACGAGATTGCCCCGTCCATCACCGGGAGGGTTTCATAGGCCAGGAAGGTCGTGGTGAGAGCGGTGTCGTGTGTTACAGAGACCACTTTTTCGTCGAAGCGGTGAAGATCACGGATGAAGAACGAGCCGTTTTCCCAAAGAAGATTGAGTCGATAGAAGCGGCTGTCATACCAGACGGTCTTACGGTTTTCATGTTTCCAATCGTCAAGGCAAATCACTGCGGTGGGAGGCGTGAGGGAATAATGATCGTGGAACCATTGGCCCGCTTGCGCCAGCGTCTTGACTTGGATCTCACCAGCCTTGGCGAGCTTGGCGAGAAGCGCCACCTGCAGTGTCAGGCCGGTTTTCATCGCCTCCCAGCCAAAGGAGTTTTCTTGTCCGGCTTGGGCATAGGCAAAGGCCAGCGCGGGTTGATGAATCAGATTCCTGATGAACCACGCAACCCAGTCTGGCGAGCCGCCCGCCGCGGGGTAAACCGGTTCGAGCGTGAACATGCCGGGTGAGTTGCCGTATTGATAAATGGGATCGCTGCCGAGCATCCGAAAGATCGGCACATTGATCTGGCCGGCCCTGGTCTGTGCAGGCATATAGGCATTGAGGCGGCTGGGGTAGTAGGCTTGGTTCCAATAACCGCCCCAGAGCGTGTAGCCATCGGTGCCCACCTGGTCTTTGCAATTGCAGGAGGCCACAATGCCGTAATGATCGGCCATGTAGGCCAAGGAGACTTCGTCAATATACCAGGAGCCGACGGTGCGGGGGTACGAGCCAAAGATAGCCTTGAAATCGGCCATATAGACATCGACCAGCTTACGTCGTTCATCCGGCGTGTAGCCGGGAGAAAAACCGATATTGGCCGCTGGATCCCACTCGTGCCGGCCCCGCCATTTGAGGCCGGCCTTTTCGGCCAGCGGCTGGGGAATCTCCCACCAAGCGGCGATTTCGTCATTGGTTCCCAATTGCTGTTTGAAGAGGCCTTGGAAGCGGGGATTGATCAAGGCATCGTACTGCAAAGCCCAAGTGGCGTGCAGGTTGGCCGATTTGATCAACTGGATTTGCTGCCGGGTAGTTTCATATAGGACGTCTTCGGAGTTGGGGACGCGATAATCGGAATTGCGGACAAAATTGTAGATATTAACGATGCGCGGCTCGGTGGGGTCCGCCGATTGCGAGGCGTCAGTTGAGAAAGCACCGCAGAGGATCAGAGAGGACAGGCCGCCTCTTAGAGCGTGGGATAAGAAACGCCCGGTCGGGGGACCGGGCCTACAGGGCTGCGGATTTCCTTCCATTTATTGATTTTGAAAGTGGAGGGGACATCAGATGCCTTCGCCGAGAAGAGGGCGGGTTTCGTAGGAGGTGGCCACTTCGGCGCCGAGGGGGCCGCCCTCTTTGGAGAGGATGCGGTAGGTGCGGATTTGAAAGGAGACCTCGCGTCCGTCGGCCAGGCCAAGGCGGGCGAATTCCTCCTTACTCAGACGTGAACGGATGACCAAACCGCTGGGCAGTTCCATTTCCAGGCGGAGCATGACGCCCAGAAAATAGGTCCGCCGCAGCAAAGCCCGGAATGGATAGACCGCCGGATGAGGCGAAACCTGGACGTTGTAAGGACGGAAGCCGATGCGCATTTTCTGGCCGTCGGCCAGGCCGTGGGCGGGAAACTCCAGTTCATTGCATCGGGCCAGGCCATCGCGGACTTCGAGTTCGAGGACGTTTAAAACGCCGACGAAACGGGCGACAAACTCGTTGTGGGGTTTTTCGTACACCTCCTGCGGTGTGCCGATCTGTTCCAGGCGGCCCTGGGAAAAGACCACGATGCGGTCGGCGACTTCCATGGCCTCCTCCTGGTCGTGGGTGACGAAGATGGTGGTCAACTTGATTTCGTGATGGAGGCGGATGAGCCATTGGCGCAGTTCCTGGCGGATCTGGGCATCGACGGCGGCGAACGGCTCGTCGAGGAGGAGGACGTCCGGCCCCGGGGCCAAAGCGCGGGCGATGGCGACGCGCTGGCGCTGGCCACCGGACAATTGATGGGGATAGCGCCGGACTTGGTCGTGCAGGTCGAGAAAGTCCGCCAGTTCGGCGACGCGCGCGGCGATTTGCGGGCGGCGCCATTTTTTGATGGAGAGGCCGAAAGCGATGTTGCCCCAGACGCTCATGTTGCGGAACAGGGCGTAGTTCTGGAAGACAAAGCCGATGTTGCGGCGTTGGACGGGGACGGCGCTGACCTCGGCGCCACGAACGAAGAGGCGGCCGTTATCGGGTGTCTCCAAGCCGGCGATGAGGCGGAGGACGGTTGTTTTGCCGCTGCCGCTGGGGCCGAGCAAAGCGGCCAGTTCGCCTTCGTTGACGGCAAAGCTGACGTCGCGCAACGCGGCGACCTGGCCAAAGGACTTGCTGACGTTCTTTAATTCAATGCTCACCAGTCAAAACAATCATAGTTCGCGCCGGCCTTTCCAGTCGAGAAAGGCTTTCAAGAGCATGGTGGCCACGGCGAGCAATCCCAGCAGAGTGGCGACGGCGAAGGGGGCGACCGGATCGAATTCATTATAGAGCTTGTCCACCCGCAGAGGGAGGGTGTCGGTTTCGCCGGCGATATGGCCCGAGACGATCCAGACGGCGCCGAACTCGCCCATGGCCCGGGCGTTGCAGAGGATGATGCCGTAGAACAAACCCCATTTGACCGAGGGGAGGGTGACGCGCCAGAAGGTCTGCCAACCGCCCGCGCCCAAGGTCAACGCCGCTTCCTCCTGCTCGCGTCCCTGGGAGTGCATGACGGGAATCAACTCGCGTGCCACGTAAGGGAATGTGACAAAGAGCGTCGCCAGGACCATGCCGGGCGGGGCAAAGATGACTTTGAGGTGATGGGCCTCCAGCCAGGGTCCCATCCAGCCATTGGCCCCGAAGAGGAGGACGAAAAGCAACCCGGCCACTACGGGCGAAATGGCGAAGGGGAGGTCAATCAAAGTGAGGAGGAGGGCCTTGCCGCGGAAATCGAACTTGGCGATGGCCCAGGCCGCGGTCAGGCCGAAAACGGCGTTCAACGGCACGCTAATTGCCGCTACCATCAGTGTCAACCGCACAGCCGAGCCGGTGTCAGGGTCCGACAAGGCCCGCCAGAAGGGGCTCCAGCCTCGGGCAAAGGCCTGCGCGAACACGTTGATCAGTGGCAGGAGCAGGAAGATGGCCAGGAAAATGGCGGCCAGCGCGATGAGCGACCATTTGACGGCGGGGGGCGAGGGAAGGGGCGCCGGGGCGGAGCGGGAGGTGGTACGAGAGAGCGGCTTCATGGTTCCTCAATTCTGGCCGCCCATCCTTGGAGCGTGTTGAGAGTGAGCAGGAGGGCGAAGGAGAAGATCATCAGGACCAGCGCGACGGCAATGGCGCCGGTGTAATCGTATTGATCCAGGCGGATGACGATAAGGGTGGGAGCGATTTCGGTGCCGGGCAGGTTGCCGGAAATGAAAACGACGGAGCCGTATTCGCCCAGGGCGCGCGCGAATGAGAGGCCGAAGCCGGTCAGCGCCGCTGGGAGCAGAGTCGGGCCGACGACGCGGACAAAGGTCCGAGCGCGTCCGGCACCCAGGCAGGCGGCGGCTTCCTCGACGGCGACATCCAAGGTTTCGATGACGGGTTGGAGAGTGCGCACCGAGAAGGGCAGACCGACGAAGGTAAGAGCGATGACAACGCCCAGGCGGGAGTAGGCGCCGGTGATGCCCAGAGGCACGAGGAAGCGGCCGAGCCAGCCGTGCGCGGAGAACAGGTTGGCGAGGGTCAATCCCGCCACGGCGGTGGGCAGGGCGAAGGGGAAATCGATCAAGCCATCGAAGAAACGGCGGCCCGGGAATTCGTAACGCACGAGGACCCACGCCAGGAGGCTGCCGAAGAGGGCGTTGATGAAGGCGGCGGCCAGGGAAGCGGTGAGGCTGAATTGGTAGGCGGCCAGGGCGCGCTGGTTTGTGCCCAGGACCCAGAGATCGTTCCAGGACAGGCCCAGCGATTTGAGAGCCAGGGCGGCGATGGGGACGAGGACAACGAGGGTCAAATAAACGACACTGAAACCGAGCGTCAGTTTGAAGCCCGGCAGCGGATTGGAAGGGGGAGCGATCTCAGCGGCGGCCGCGGGCGATTTGGTCAAAGACGCCTCCTTCGTCGAAGTGAGTTTTCTGGGCCTGCTTCCAGCTTCCGAACATCTCCTTGAGCGTAAACAACTCCAACGAAGGAAAGGACGCCGCGTGACGGCGGGCCACATCCTCCAGGCTGGGCCGAAAATAGTGCTTGGCGGCGATCTCCTGGGCCTCCGGGGAGTAAAGGAACTCCAAATAGGCGGTGGCCAGGGCGCGAGTGCCATGCTGGTCGGCATATTTGTCCACGACGGCCACGGGCGGCTCGGCCAGAATGCTGCGGGGCGGATAGACAAAGTCAAAGCGACCGCGCCCGAAACCATCGGCGATCATCAGGGCCTCGTTTTCCCAGGCGACCAAAACATCGCCGATGTCGTGCTGGACAAAAGTCGTGGCCGAGCCGCGCGCGCCCTCATCCATAACCGGCACATTGCGAAGGAGTTGCTCGACGAAGTGGCGCGCGGCCGCGTCGTCGCCGTGGTGTTTCTTGAGGGCGTCACCGTAGGCGGCGAGGTAAATCCACCGCGCGCCGCCGGATGTTTTGGGGTTTGGCATGACCACGCTCACGCCGGGGCGGGCCAGGTCGTCCCAATCCTTGATGGCCTTGCCGTTGCCGTGGCGGACGAGGAAGACGATGGTGGAGGTGTAGGGACAACTGTTATTGGAGAAGCGTTGCTGCCAGTTTTCGGGCAGCAAATGTGCCCGGTCATGCAGCGCGTCAATATCCAAGGCCAGCGCCAGCGTGACGACATCGGCTTCCAAGCCATCGATGACGGCGCGGGCCTGTTTGCCCGAACCGCCATGGGATTGGCGGATGGTGACGTCGTCTCCGGTCCTGGTTTTCCAGTACTTGACGAAAGCGGTGTTGATGTCCTGGTAAAACTCACGCGTGGGATCGTAGGAGACATTGAGCAAAGACACGGGAGGGCCAGCCCAGACAGGAAGAGCAGTCCCGGCGAGCGCGACTCCGAGCGTGAATAAACGTCGCAACATGGAGCATCGACAATTTAGGGGAGGAAGATAGCGGGAAACGCCATTTTGTAAATAGGGCTGATTGCAGGTTGCGAGAGGGGGCCGTGTCCAGGGCCATCGGCGCGCCGTATTCTCTAAGAGCGTGTTTTAAAAATCTCCCGGTCGGGGGACCGAGCCTACAGGGCTGCGGATTTCTTGCCATCTCCTGTAGGCCGCGTGCCCTCACGCGGCGTCTCCAAGGAGTTTTAAAACACACTCTAAGGGCCACGTTGCGATGACCGGGCACAGGCCGCATTCGTAACGGTCGCTAACCCGTTGAGTTGCAACAGGGATTGAGTTGGGACTGAACCCCCGCACGGAGACTTTTTACTCTGGCGGCATGTCGAATATACAAATCAATCCCGGTTCGCCTGAACCTATGGCCGTCAAATAAATCGCGATTTATCTTGCCTCAAAATCAAATAAACCGTAAAAGCTGAACATGAGGCGGGTTTCGGGGACTCAAACAACACTTGGCTGCCAGGCCATTTTGACCTCGCATGATTTTCTAATCATGAGTCAGCCACAGAAGTGCCTGTCTCTCCCCCTTCCACCCGGCCCTCAGTTCACCCAAAATCGTTACACCCTCAATTCAAATGAACACCCCAAAACTGCTCGGTTCGCTCTGGCTCCTCCCCATCACAGTGCTCGTGTCTCT
>JBEKSF010000170.1:0-10853 GCA_049517295.1 Verrucomicrobiota bacterium | reverse complement strand
CAATACATCGGCCATCCATAATGCCCGTAGTAGGCCTGTTCGAATTGGTGGGAGACGGGCTTGTCGCTGTTCAAGGATGGGCTGTCCTCGATCTGCCGCTTGGTTAAATCGATGGTGATATGTTGCTCTGCCGCAATCACGGCCACCAGAGCATAGGGGGAAATCAGCACCTTCCTGCCCGTGAGCCAGTTTCCCGTGTCTGCGACCAGATAGCGAATGGTCCAGTACCGGTCGTCGAAGTAGAATTCTTTGACCTCCCCTATTTCTCCGTCAAGACTGTCCAATTTGTAACCCGTTAGCGTTCCGGCTTTGCTCAGCATAATAATTCTTTCGTTCGTTGCAGTTCGTTTTTGTTCGCTGTTGGCGTCCGGCTGACAGCGTTTTTGAGAAATCAATTTCACCGCGGTCTGCACGGGTCCCAGCATTCAAAATTTGCGCCGCCGGGGGCGGCTTTGCTATGGGGTATAACCCTGCCTTTTCGATGTTTTTGTTGATTCAACTGCCAGGTCAGGTGGTCTGCTTGAGCGCGTTGCTCTTGGCTGCAATCACGGCCATTAAGTCATTCCAGGATTTCACAAACGATCTGCGCCCTCGTCCTGAAGTTGCGCGGCCAGTGCATTCACATTGATGCCGGCCTTGGCAAACTGAGCCAGCACCCCTTCGCAATTGCCATCGTCCGGCGCCATGATCGAGCCGAGGCCGCCATGATTGGCAAACGCCTTCAACGTTCCCTCGGGCATGGTGTTCATTGTGAACGGAGAGGCGAGCGCTTTGATGTAGAGAATGTCGGAGGCCTTCGGGTCTTTGGTGCCAGTGCTGGCCCACAGCACGCGTTGCGGCCGGCTGCCGGCAATTGGGCGCACGCTGCCAGCGAGGGTTGCTCAATAGGTCAAGGTACGCCTTGTAGATGCGACCGGCAAGGCCATGCCGAGCCGGTTGTTCAACTCCTCTTGAACCTTGCCCAGGATAGCGACGTCCCAACGGCTGATGAATATCGAGGCCACGGAGCCGACCTGGGAATTGAGCCCGGGGGCGATGGTGCTGGCCGTGTCGTGTGCCAACAGCGGCGACACCTCCAGCGACACCCATCCGTCCACACCCCTCGTGCGGTTGTGAACCGCTCGAAACAAATCGGCGGCCCGGGTGAGATCCTCCAGCGCCAGCTCAAAAAAAGGCTCTCCCCGGATTTTCCCTTCACCAGATCCTCACCGACCGCAGCGTCGTAAGCAGCGTTGTTCTTGATGGCGTGATCGAAGATTGTTGGGTTCGAGGTCAGCCCGGTCACCGACAGTTCGTCCATGTAGCGATTGAGCGTGCCACTGTTCAGCAGGTCGCGCGTGATGTCGTCGAGCCAGAGACTCTGGCCCAGGTTGTGCAGCAGTTGGGTAGCCTTCATAATGAACGGCTCATTTGATTCAATATTTGGAACTAGTCGTGGCACCCGAAGGTGGTATTCCAGCGACTTCAGGTTGCGGCCCTTTTGGAGCGCCTCCGGGGCCAACGATGGCGGTCGCAAAATTTAGCCGCCGTGAGCTGGCCTGGACCGGAGCGCGGCAGGAGATTGCCTCGCGTTGCGACAAGAGATTTACCTCGCGACTGTGCTGGGCGGCCTGGTTGCAAAGGGCGTTGTTCAAACCGCCCGCGCTCGGGCCTGATGTGCCTGACCGCGCGTTCCAAATGGTTTTGGCGCGGGATATTCGAGCGGACGCGGTGACGGTGACATGGGCGTTCGACAGGATGAACCATTACTAACCAAGCGTTTGAACTGCCCAATTGGAGAGGGGATAACACCCCATATCCTTTTGCCGGGCACAAGGGCACCTTTATAGGGGGACAATGTCGTCACCGCGGCATCGTCTTTTCGGCCGGCTTAATTAAGCGCCCGGCGCCGGAATTGGGCATTATATGGGCTATCCCAGGGCCGACGGGCCAGACTGCAATGGCCAAACAGGATGAATTCCTGCGGTGAAGTTGGTTGCAGGCATCGAGAACAAAAGCAAGAAGGACATGCAGACTTTGCCATTGCGCTTTCAAGGCCGGCAGGCCGGCTATGCGCGCTTGCGTGCAAGCGCGAGCGAGCCGCCGTTGCGGGCCGAGTTGTTCAGTGTCGAACAATTGGCGCGCCATGCAAAGGCGCTGGCGGCCCATCACCAAATCGTCACCCGGCAGGGTTCCAATCGTCTGCTGGCACGGTTGGACCAAAACGAGGACATCCTGAGGGCTTTCAATCGCGCGAGCCTGGCCGTCAATCCAAGCCGGCGCATCACTCCCGCCGCGGAGTGGTTTCTGGATAACTTCTACCTGATCGAGGAGCAGATTCAAATGGCCCGGCGGCACCTGCCCCGTGGCTACAGTCGGGAGTTGCCTCGGCTCTTGAATGGCCCTTCGGCCGGACTTCCGCGCGTTTACGACATCGTGCTTGAATTGATCTCGCACGTGGATGCTCAAATTGATGCCGAACCTCTGAGTGCCTTCGTCGCCTCTTACCAAACAGCAAGTTCCTTGAAACTGGGCGAGTTGTGGGCCATTCCGATCATGTTGCGCCTTGGGTTGATTGAAAATCTCCAGCGCATCACCAGCCGGCTGACCATTGCACGGAAGGATCGCGATCTGGCGGACTTATGGGTGGAACGATTGCAGGACATGGCGGAGAAAGCCCCGTCGCAACTGGTGGTGGTGGTGGCGGACATGGCGAAATCCGATGTTCCCCTCTCCAGTTCGTTTGTGGCGGAATTCTGTCAGCGTTTGTCCCTCCACACGCCGGTCTTGCATCTCGCGCGCAGTTGGCTTGAACAGAAGCTGGTTGAACAAGGATTGTCCATTGAGCAACTCGTCCAACTGGAGAGCCAAAATCAGGCGGCCGACCAGGTTTCCGTCAGCCACAGCATTGCCAGTCTTCGTTCGTTGAGCGCCATGGACTGGAAGGAGTTTGTGGAGAAGCTGAGTCTGGTCGAGGAAACTCTGCGCTTAGACCCGGCCGGTGTCTATGCCAAGATGGATTTTTCGACCCGTGATCGCTATCGGCACTCGGTCGAGTTCCTTGCCCGGCACAGCCGACTCTCGGAAGAGGATGTCGCGCGGCGCGCCATCCAACTGGCCGAAGACAGCGCCCGGCAAAAAGGGAGCGAAGACCGGACCGCCCACGTGGGCTTCTACTTGATAGACAAAGGCCAACCGGTGCTTGGTCGCATGACGAAGGTGCGGTGGCCCTGGCGAACCATCATCGAACGAAGCATCCACCGTTATCCGCTGACGTTTTATGCGGGCGGTATTGGAACGCTCACTTTGCTTGCCACGCTCGGGCTGATGCAGCAAACCCGGCTGCTCGAAGCGCCAGCATGGAAACCCGCTATCTTCATACCTGTTTTTCTCCTTTGTGCCAGCCAACTGGCCGTGGCGCTGATGAACTGGCTGTCCACGCTGCTGGTCAAACCCAGCCTGCTGCCGCGCCTGGATTTTTCCGCTGGCATTGCTTCGGATTGCGGCACGATGGTGGCCGTACCCACGATGCTTACGAGCCTGGCAGGGGTTGATCGTCTGATCGAGACATTGGAGATTCATCATCTGGCGAATCGGGACCAGCGCCTTTACTTCGCTCTGCTGACGGATTTCCGCGACGCACCGGAGGAGGTTCTGCCTGGAGATCAAGCGCTTCTTCAACGGGCGCGAGCCGGAGTCGAGATGCTGAACCAGAAGTATCCTTCCGGGAATTCCACCCTGTTTTTCTTGTTTCATCGGCCGCGCCGTTGGAATGCCGGAGAAGGCTTGTGGATGGGATACGAGCGCAAGCGTGGGAAGCTCATGGAATTCAACGCCCTCCTCCGCGGCGGTTCCCGCGCGTGCTTCTCCGAGATCGTGGGGGAAACGGCCATCCTGCCCTCCATCAAATATGTCATTACTCTTGACACGGACACCCAATTGCCGCGCGAGGCCGCCCGGCAGCTTGTCGGCACAATGGCCCATCCGTTGAACCGTCCGGTGTTCGACGCCACGCGCGGGATCGTCGCCGAAGGTTACAGCATACTGCAACCGCGCGTCGGGGTGAGTCTGCCCGGGGCGCGGAGATCGTGGTTTGTCCGGCTTTTTGCCGGCGACGCGGGCATTGATCCCTATACGCGGGAAGTGTCGGACGTGTATCAGGATCTATTCCAGGAAGGCTCGTTTATTGGCAAGGGGATTTACGATGTGGACGCCTTCCAGCGAGCCATAAACGGGCGCTTTCCGGAGAATACCGTTCTGAGTCATGACTTGTTGGAAGCGTGCCATGCCCGCTCCGCCCTGGTGAGCGACGTGGAACTCTACGAAGAATATCCTTCCCGCTACAACGTGGACATTGACCGGCGTCACCGCTGGATTCGCGGCGACTGGCAAATTACGCATTGGCTCCTGCCGCGAGTGCCCGGTTCGGACGCCCGGCGCATTGCCAATCCGCTTTCCGTTCTGTCCCAGTGGAAGATTCTCGACAACCTCAGGCGCAGTCTGGTCCCCGTTGGTCTGTTGTTTCTCATGCTGGGCGGTTGGCTGCTCCTGCCCGAACTTGAAGGGTTGGGATCGCTGTTGGTTCTTGGGATTATCACCCTCCCAGGATCGTTGTCGGCGTTGGTGGATGTGTTTCGCAAGCCGGTTGATTTGCCGTGGGCGATGCATCTGCGGGCTGTGGGCGGGTCTTATGGCAGACAGCTCGGACAGATCGTTCTTACGCTGGCTTTTCTACCCTACGACGCTTTCATCAGCCTGGACGCCATCGGAAGGACGCTGCTCCGCTTGCTATTAACGCACAAACGACTCCTTGAATGGCGGACCTCGATAGATTCCGAACGGACAAAGCGCGCCGACCTCACCGGCTTCTATGCCACGATGTGGATCGCGCCGGCGACCGCGCTGGCGACCGGACTTTTCCTGGCAGCCGTGCAGCCGGCCCAACTGTCTTTGGCCCTGCCGATCCTTGGGTTCTGGCTCGGCGCTCCCTGGATCGCCTGGTGGATCAGCCAGCCGATTGAATCCGCGGCGCCGACTCTGACGGCCGAGCAATTGGCCTTTCTGAAACGCACCGCCCGCAAGACCTGGCATTATTTCGAAACGCTGGTGACCGCTCAGGAGAACTGGCTGCCGCCGGACAATTTTCAGGAAGTGCCCGTCCCAACGATCGCTTCGCGGACTTCGCCCACGAATATGGGCCTGGCGCTGCTGGCCAATCTGGCCGCGTGGGATTTGGGGCATCTTTCGACAGGCGGCTTGATGCGACGCACCCAAGACACTCTCGCCACCATGCAACGACTCGAGCGGTATCGCGGGCACTTCTACAATTGGTACGAAACCCACACCCTCCAACCGCTTCGCCCGCTTTATATCTCTAGCGTGGACAGCGGTAATCTGGCGGGCCATTTACTGACCCTCGGCGCCGGGTTAAGGGAACAGGCCGAAGAGAAGATTTTCAGGCCCGAGATTTTTGCGGGTCTGCGCGACACGGTGGGGATTCTCAGGGATTTGGCCCGCGAAAAAGCCGCGCTCACCAAACTCGATGAAGCATTGAAACACTCGCCTCCCGATCTCCGCGCGGCGAAGACCTTGCTAGAGGAGGCGACGGGCCAGGCCGCTGACATTGCTGCCTCGCTGGCGGGCGAAACAGAAGAACTCAAAGAGTGGTCCCTGGCTCTGAAGCGCACTTGCGAGGCGCACTTGGCGGACATTCTTTTCCTTGCGCCGTGGCTGGCACTGCAATCCTTGGCTAGCGGCGGCCGGCCTGCGGCGGTGGCGTCGGCGGCTGCAAAACTTGAGGAGAAAATCGCCCTGCTTGATCAAGCGCCAAGCTTGCGAGAGATCCCGAGATATGAACTGACGCTCTGTCCATTGATTGAAGCGGCCTTGCAAGACTTCCCGACCGAACCCGCCGCTTCACGGCAGGAAGAGCAAATGCAACTTGCCGAACTCTCGCGCTGCCTGCGAGAAGGCAGCGCCCATGCCCGCCAACGGCTGTTGGCATTGGAATCCTTGGCCGCGCAATGCGACGCACTGGCTTCGATGGATTTTACTTTTCTGTTCGACCCGGCGAGGGATTTATTCTCCATCGGCTTCAACGTTACCGAACGCCGCTGCGACACCAGCTTCTATGATCTGCTGGCCTCCGAAGCGCGTTTATGCAGCTACGTCGCTATCGCTTTAGGGCAAGTTCCGCAGGACCACTGGTTCTCCATGGGCCGCCTGCTCGTCGCGGTGCGAGGCGGACCGATCCTGATTTCGTGGAGCGGTTCGATGTTCGAGTATCTGATGCCGCTGGTGGTCATGCCCAACTATGAGAACACGTTGCTCGACCGCACCTGCAAAGCGGCGGTGCAGCAACAAATCGAGTACGGACATTTGCGCGGCGTGCCCTGGGGCGTTTCCGAATCGGGCTACAACCGGACCGATGTCCAATTGAACTACCAATATCGCGCCTTCGGCGTGCCGGGTCTGGGCTTGAAAAGAGGGTTGGCCGAAGACTTGGTCATCACTCCTTACGCCACGGCCCTGGCCCTGATGATCGCGCCGCGGCCAGCGTGTGAAAACCTGCAACGCATGGCGGACGAAGGCCGCGAAGGCGCTTACGGTTTCTACGAAGCGGTGGATTACACGCCGTCGCGATTGCCGCCGGACGAAACGAGCGCCACGATCCGCTCCTTCATGGCGCACCACCAGGGGATGAGCTTGCTGGCTCTGGTGAATGTGTTGCAGGACTACCCCATGCAACGCCGGTTTATGGCCTGTCCGTTGCTCAGGGCGGCGGATTTGCTCTTGCAGGAGCGTGTGCCCAAGGCCTCCGCCAGTGTGCGCACGGAAGATTTGGAATTTGCGGAATCGCGGACGCAGGCCGGAAGCGGCGAGGCCGTCATGCGCGTTTTCACCAATCCGACGCTGCCGGCGCCGGAGGTTCACCTTTTGTCCAACGGCCGCTATCATGTTGTCATCAGCAGCGCCGGCGGCGGCTACAGTCGGTGGCGCGATCTGGCGGTCACCCGATGGCGCGAGGACGCCACGCGCGATTGTTGGGGCACGTTTGTTTATCTGCGCGATCTGGCGACGGGAGAATTCTGGTCCACCGCCTATCAACCCGCCTTGCGAACCATCAAAGGCTACGAAGCCATCTTCTCGCAGTCACGCGCGGAGTTTCGGCAGCGTCAGGCCGACCTGGAAATCCACACCGAGATCAGCGTGTCGCCGGAAGACGACGTGGAGTTGCGGCGCATCACGATTACCAATCGTTCGCGCGCAAGGCGAGTCATTGAATTGACCAGTTACGCCGAGGTGGTGCTGGCCACGCCGGACGCGGACGCGGCGCATCCGGCTTTCAGCAATCTCTTTGTGCAAACTGAGTTTGCGCCAGAAACTTCCTCCATTCTCTGCACCCGCCGCGCGCGTTCCCAGGAAGAAAAACCGCCATGGTTGCTGCATCTGATGGTGAGCCAAGGTGGTGAACCGGGGGAGATTTCCTGCGAAACGGATCGCTTCAGATTTGTCGGGCGCGGCGGGAGCTTGGCCAACCCGGCCGCCATGCGGAGCGAGTCGCCTTTGTCCAACACCGTCGGTTCCGTACTGGATCCCATCATTTCGCTGCAGCGGACGGTCACTTTGGCGCCCGATGAAACCGCCATCGTTGTTCTTGTTCTTGGCGTGACCGAAAGCCGGGACGCCGCGCTGGCGCACGTGGAAAAATATCAAAGCTCCCGCATGGCCGACCGCGCCTTTGACCTGGCCTGGACCCATGGCCAGGTGACTTTGCGCCAACTCAACGCCACGGAGGCCGATGCGCAACTCTATGGCCGTTTGGCCGGCGCGTTGATTTATGCCGACCCCGCCCGCCGAGCCAACCCCGGCGTACTGCTCAACAACCGGCGAGGTCAAAGCGGTCTCTGGAGCTACGGCATTTCCGGCGACGCGCCGATCATCCTGCTTCGCATCAGTGACACGGAGAAAATCGAAATCGTGCGGCAGTTGATCCAGGCGCACTCCTATTGGCGCATGAAGGGGCTGATGGTGGATCTGGTCATCTTGAACGAGGACGTTTCGGTTTACCGCCAGTCCTTGCAAGATCAAATCACCAGTCTGATCTCCTCCGGCATTGAAGCGCAGATGCTGGACAAGCCGGGCGGCATCTTCGTCCGGCGACTCGAACAGATTCCCAACGATGACCTCGTGCTGCTGCAAGCCGCGGCACGAGTTGTTCTGGATGATGAAAAGGGAACTTTGACCCAGCAAATGGAACATCGAAGTGTCTTGGAACCCTTGGTGCCAGGCTTGACGCCCACCCGCTTCAGGTCCGAGGATCTGCCCACGCCACTCCCGCCACGCGAGTTGATTTTTCCGAACGGCCTGGGCGGCTTTACCCGCGACGGCCACGAATATGTCATCACACTTCAGCCCGGCCAGATGACGCCGGCGCCGTGGGTCAATGTGCTGGCCAATCCCAGTTTCGGGACGATTGTTTCCGAGAGCGGCGCGGCTTACACCTGGGTCGAAAACTCCCATGAATTTCGACTGACGCCCTGGAGCGATGATCCAGTCCAGGACACCACCGGGGAGGCTTTCTATATTCGCGATGAGCAGACCGGACAATTCTGGTCTCCCACGCCGTTGCCCGCGCGGGGGACGACGCCCCATGTCATTCGACATGGCTTTGGCTACACCGTGTTCGAGCACACCGAAAACGGCATCGCTTCGGAGTTGTGGGTTTATGTGGCCATGGACGCCCCGGTGAAATTCACGGTCTTGAAAATACGCAATGTCTCGGGGCGTCCACGCCGCTTGTCGGTCACCGGTTACTGGGAATGGGTGTTGGGCGACTTGAGGCAGAAAAGTCTGCTGCACGTGCAAACCGAAGTGGACCTCAAGACCGGCGCCTTATTGGCACGCAATTACTACAACACCGAATTTCCCGGTCGCCTGGTGTTCCTTGACGTAAACGATCCTGCGCGCACGTTCACCGGAGATCGCAAGGAGTTCATTGGCCGAAACGGAAGTTTGTCGCAGCCGGCGGCGCTCAAACGCACGCGCCTTTCCGGCAAAGTCGGCGCGGGGCTTGATCCGTGCGGCGCGGTGCAAGTCGCTTTCAATTTGGCGGACGGCCAGGAGCGGGAAACGAGTTTTCGTTTCGGAGTGGGCCGCAATGCGGCTGAGGTGCAGAATCTGATCCGGCGCTTTCGCAGGGCAGACGCCAACCGCGTGGCGTTCGACGGTGTTTGCGAGTATTGGAATCGAACCCTCGGCGCGGTCAATGTCGATGCACCCGATCCCGCCGTGAATGTGATGGCGAACGGCTGGCTGCTGTACCAGACATTGAGTTGCCGTCTCTGGGGCCGGACCGGGTTTTATCAATCCGGCGGCGCCTACGGATTCCGTGACCAGTTGCAGGACGTCATGGCGCTGGTGCATGCCGAACCGGCGCTGACCCGCGAGCATCTGCTTCGCGCAGCCGCGCGCCAATTCCGCGAAGGCGACGTGCAGCATTGGTGGCATCCCCCATCCGGGCGCGGCGTGCGGACGCATATTTCCGATGATTTCCTCTGGTTGCCTTACGTGACCTGTCGTTACGTTGCGTGTATTGCGGACACCGGGGTGCTCGACGAAAAGATTCCCTTCCTTGAAGCCCGCCCGGTCAAACCGGAGGAAGAATCCTACTATGATCTGCCAAATCGCTCCGAAGAATCGGCCACGCTTTATCAACATTGCGTGCGCGCCATCGAGCGCGGACTAAAATTCGGCGAACACGGTTTGCCGCGGATGGGGTGTGGTGACTGGAATGATGGCATGAATCGCGTGGGAAACCAGGGACGCGGTGAAAGCGTGTGGCTGGCCTTCTTTCTTTACGACGTGCTGACCCAGTTTGCCCCGCTGGCCCGCGCGCACCGCGATCCCGCCTTTGCCGAACGCTGCCTCGCCGAGGCACGGCAATTGCAGCAAAACATCGAGCAACACGCCTGGGACGGCCAATGGTATCGCCGGGCCTACTTCGACAGCGGCGAACCGCTCGGTTCCCAGACCAATCCGGAATGCCAGATTGATTCCTTGCCACAAAGTTGGTCGGTCATCAGCGGCGCCGGCGATCCTGAGCGTTCCAGGCTGGCGTTGGAGTCCGTCGATCAGCGCCTGGTGCGCCGCGACGCCGGACTGATTCAATTATTTGATCCGCCCTTCGACAAATCAGCGCTCAATCCCGGTTACATCAAAGGCTATATTCCTGGCGTCCGCGAGAATGGCGGCCAATACACCCATGGCGCAATTTGGACCGCGATGGCCTTTGCTCTCATGGGAGAAAACGAACGCGCGTGGGACCTTTTCGCGCTGCTTAATCCCATCCATCACGGAAGCACGCCCCAACAAATCGCCACCTACAAAGTGGAGCCTTATGTCATCGCCGCCGACGTCTATGCGGTGGCGCCGCACGTGGGCCGGGGCGGATGGACCTGGTACACTGGATCTGCCGGCTGGATGTATCGGCTGCTCATCGAAACGCTGCTGGGCGTCAACCTCGCGGGCGATCAACTGCGGCTGACACCCCGGCTTCCGAAAGGCTGGACCTCCTGCAAAGTTCACTACCGCTACCGGCAGACCGTATATCACATCAGCATCACCCGGCTCGTTGCTGATTCGGCCGACGCGGACCAACTCTTTCTCGACGGCAAAGAACTTGCCGCGCAAACAGTCCCCTTGGTGGACGACCGCCGCGAGCACTCCGTGGAATTTAAGGTCTGGAATCCGGTGGGCGCCCCTGAAAATCGGAGCGTCTTGGCACTTGCGTAGGGTCATCACCCAACATGCTGTGGGACCTTGTGCAGGCTGACGGTGTCGCCGTCCTCACGTTTCAATTCGCGGAAAACAAT
>JBEKSF010000169.1:0-10956 GCA_049517295.1 Verrucomicrobiota bacterium | reverse complement strand
AGTATATGCGACCCAACATACTCCTTTGGGGCCACGTTTGCCCTCTCTCCCCGCGTGCGGGGAGAGAGCCGGAGAGAGGGGACCCTTTTTCGTCACCTGAAGAATTTTGTCTCACACCCTTTTACCACTTTCCCCGCGGAAATCTTTTGAAACCTGGAGCCGGGCGGCGCAGTATATAGGATCAGCAGTCGGGCGTGAGCCGGAACTCGAACCGCTGACCGGTTCGGTTCCCACCCAACAAAAGCACAGCCAATGGAAGACGACATTCGACGGCAATTGGCAGGCCAGCGTTACAGCGAGGCCTTTGACTTGCTGGTCGAGCAATTCAAGGACAAGGTTTTCCGGCTGGCTTGGAGCATGTTGCGCAACGAAACGCAGGCCGAAGACACCACGCAGGATGTCTTGCTCAAGGTCTGGAAGGCCCTTCCCGCCTACCACGGCGGGGCGTCTCTCTCCACCTGGATTTACACCATCGCCCGCAACACCTGCCTGACCGAACTGAAGAAGCGTTCCTCGCATCCCACCGTTTCCCTGCAGGAGCCTGAAATGGAGTGCGCGGCCGAGAGCATCCCTTCCCTCCAATCGGCCGACCGCGAATCCGGCATGGAAATGGACGTGCGGACAATGCTGGCGGAATTGCCGGAAAAGTACCGGCAAGTGATCACCTTGTTCTATCTCGAACAAAAGGCCTACGAGGAGACCGCCGCCATGCTCGGCCTCCCCCTGGGCACAGTGAAGACACTTCTTTTTCGCGCAAAGAAGGAACTCCTGCGCATCGCCTCCAGGCAACCCAGGACGGCGTTGCCAATCCGCAGCCGGTGCGAACCCGTTCGGTGGCCGGCCAGTACCGAACCGCCTGCCCACGCCTGCGCTGCCTTTGAACCGGTGGCCAGTCCAACCCAAGGATGATTTATGACGTGTGAAGAAATGGAAATTCGGATTCTGCAATGCCTCGACAATCAGTCGCCTGCCGGCGAACGTTTGGCCGTCGAAAGGCACCTGGCCGGTTGTGCCCGATGCCAGGCCTTTGAGCGGCAACTCCAGCAACTCGACGCCGCCCTGAAGCGGACTGTCAAGTCCCCGGCGCTCTCCCCGGATTTCAGCGCGCGCCTGCGGCAACGGATACAAACCGAGGCGGCGCTCCTTTCGGAAACGCAGCGGGCCGAGCGCAAGCGCCAGTTGCAAGCTGAATTCGAAGCCGACCTGACGCAACTCCGCCGGAAAACGCTCAATCCCACGAGCCTGCTCAACTGTCTTGGCTGGGCTGCGCTGGGCGGGTTGGCGGGCTGGCTGCTTCTGGAGCTTGCGCCGGCATCGGCGCATTTCGCGGCGGAGCATGGCCTGGATCGTTTTGGCCAGAACGCGGTGTTCTCCTGGACCATCACCGCGGTGTGTCTGCTCATCGGCTTGAGCGTCGCATTTCCACGGCAGTTGAAGAGGCTCTGGCTGGCGATTTAGTGGTTGGTCATCTGCCGCGCGCGCGCTTCGGCCTGCTCGCGGAAGGCGCGCAAAAGCTTGTCCTCATTGTCGCGCCAGAGCATTCCCAGCGAGAGAGGGCGGAAATCCGGCAGGTCGATGGCTCGAAGATTCGGGGGGAGCGCGATCCCCGGCACGCGCACGCTCAGCCCAATGCCATAGCCTTCCTGCACGTAGTGCTCCACCAAACTCAGCGATCCGACCTCGATGCGCGGGCGCCACTCGATTTCCATGGCCTCGAGCCCTTGCTGAAAGTGGCGGCACACCATTTCGTCCTGGGTCAGGCAGATCAGGTTGTCCTGGATTTCCCCCTCTTTCCAAAGCTCGCCGACGAAGCGGAGCCGGCTGGATTTGGGAACCAGCAGGATCAGCGGGATTTGCACGAGCGGCTGCGCGAAGATTTTTTGCGGCAGTTCGCCGGGCAGGAGCGTGATCGCGAGGTCAATCTCTCCGCGCTCCAGCCATTGAAGAAGCTGGGGCTGGTTGGATTCGCGCAGAACCAGGCGCAGGTTGGGAAATTGCTTGCGGACTTGCTTCTCCATCGCCGGCAAGTGAAGGGTCAGGACGATCGGCGAGGCCCCGATCCGGATCGAGTCGTCTCCCTTCACTTTCGCCTCAATTTTACCCAGGTCCCGGAAGAACGGCTCGATGGCGCGGAAAAGCGTCTCGCCTCTTTCGGTCAGCCCGAAGGGGCGGCGGTGATAGAGGCGGGTCCGCAGTGAGTCCTCCAGGTCGTTGATTTGCTTGCTGAGGGTGGGTTGCTCCTTGTCCAGGGCGCGGGCGGCCTGGCTGACGCCTTGGTTGAGGACAACGTGATAAAAAACTTCCAAGTGATGTACGTTCATGCTGGCGGACCTTCGGGCTGAGCCGGATAGGTTTTCTCTATAGACGTATGCCCGTGACCAGACCGGAAAAGCGGACGAAAGTCAAGGACATGAAGATACTACTGGTGGTGCCGGCGGCGGAAAAGGTGCGCGTGACCCGCGAGCGGCCCCGGGTTCCGCGGCGGGCGATGCTTCGCTTTAGCGTGCTGCCGCTGACGGTCGTGGCGGCGCTGACCCCGCGCGAGCATGACGTGCGGATTGTGGATGAAAACGTCGAGCCGCTGGACTTTGACGCCCAGTGCGACGTCGTGGGGGTCACGTTCATGACCGCCCTGGCCCGGCGGGCTTATGAAATTGCCGCGCAATTCCGCCGGCGCGGCAAGCTGGTCGTCGGCGGCGGCTATCACCCAACGTTGTGTCCGCAGGATGCGGCGCCCCACTTCGACGCGCTCGTGGTTGGGGACGCGGAGGATTCGTGGCCCCGCCTGCTCTCCGATATTGAGCACGGAAAATTGCGGAAGTTTTACCGGCGACCCGGCCCCGCGGCGCCGGCGCACGTCGGCGGAGCGGACCTTTCCCCCGCGCCGGGCTTGCTCGAAACCCCCGCGCCACGGCGCGAATTGCTGGCGCGGACCGCCCGCCACTACGCCACGATCAACGCCGTCCAAGCCGGGCGCGGTTGCCGTCATGCCTGCCGCTATTGCTCGGTCACGGTCTTTCACGGGCGGACTTACCGCGCGCGGCCGGTGGCGAAAGTGATCGAGGAATTGCGATCTCTGCCGCGCGACTTCATTTTTGTCGATGACAATATCATCGCCGACAGGCGGTACGCGTTGGAGTTGTTCGGCGCGATGGTTCCATTGCGCAAGCGCTGGGTCAGCCAATCCTCACTGTTGATCGCGGACGATCCGGAGTTGTTGCGCAGCGCGCGCGCGGCGGGTTGCTGCGGATTGTTCATTGGCGTCGAAACGGCCAGTCAGGCGAACCTGGCGATGATGAACAAACAATTCAACCAGACGGCCAGCTACGCGGAGCGGCTGCGCCGGATTCACCGCGCCGGCATCGGCGTGATCGCCGGGATGATTGTCGGCATGGACAGCGACGGCCCGGAGGTCTTCCAGCAAATGCTTGGATTACTCGAACAGACGCGCATCGACGCCGTGCAGTTGAACATCCTCACCCCTTTGCCAGGCACTCCGCTCTATCTCGACATGGAGCAGGCTGGCCGCATGACGGATCGGGATTGGAGCCACTACGATTACCGCCACGTCGTGTTCAGTCCCGCCCGGATGAGCGCCGCGGAGCTGCAAGCGGGCGCCGACTGGGTCTATGGGCACTTCTATCGCCTGGACCGTATTCTGTGGCGCTTTGCGCGCTCGGTGTTCACGACCGGTTGGAAACCCGCGTTGCTCGGCCTGCGGCTCGGTTTGACTTACCGCTACGACAACAAGCGGGAAGGAATCCGAGGCTGGAATCCGGCGCGAGCAGGAACGAGCCCGCCGTTGGAGGTTTTATTCTGGCGCAGCAACCCAGCCTGCTGTAATCAGGCCGAGTGAAGGCTGTTGAACTTATCAAGCACGGCGCGCCGGGCCAATTCCGCTTTTGCGATCTGCCCGATCCCCTGCCCGGCCCCGGCGATGTCGTCCTCCGCGTGCGCGCCTGCGGCCTCAACCGCCTGGACCTTTGGTTGGAAGAGGGATCTTTGCCCATCCCGATTTCGCTCCCGCGCATCCCCGGCTCGGAAATTGCCGGCGAAGTGGCGGCGGTCGGGGCCGATGTTTCGGAGTGGCGGACCGGCGACCGCGTGGCTGTGCAGTCCAACCTCTTCTGCGGCCAATGCGAATTCTGCGCCCGGGGCGAGGAATCCCTCTGCCTCAACGGCCGGCTTCTGGGAGTGCAGCAGGACGGCGGTTTTGCCGAACTCGTGCGCGTCCCGGCCCGATCGTTGATACGCCTGCCGGAGAAGGTCGGTTTTGCCGCGTCGGCCGCGTTGACGCTCGCGGGGAGCACGGCAATGCACATGCTCACGCACCGGGCGCAGGTTCGACCCGGCGATTGGGTGCTGGCCATAGGCGGGGCCGGCGGAGTGGGTTCGTCGGCCATCCAAATCGCCAAAGCTCTCGGCGCCTCTGTCATCACCACCGGCTCGACCGACGAAAAACGCCGTTTCGCGCTGGGCTTGGGCGCCGATCACGCGCTGGATTCCACCCGGCCGGAGTGGCCGGCCGAAGTGCGCAAACTGACCGGCAAACGGGGCGTCGATTTAGTGGTCGAACACGTCGGCGGCGAGGTGCTGTTGCAATGTTTCGCCTGCCTGGCGCGGGGCGGCACGATCGTGACGTGCGGGGCGACAGGCGGGCGCGAAGTGGCGCTCAAACTGTGGCCGTTCTTTGTCAAGGAGCAGAAGCTGGTGGGCAGCTACGGCCGCAATCGCAAGGACATCGCCGCCATACTCGAATGGGCCGCGCAGGGGCGGATCAAGGCGGCCACCTGGCGGATATTCCCGCTGAACCGGACACCGGAGGCTTTTGCCGTCCTGCGTCAACGCCAGGTGCTGGGCAAGGTCGTGGTGGAGCCGCAAGCCGCTCAGGGGACTCTCAGGAAAGAGGGTTGATTTAACAGGATCGCCCGGTTAAGCTTTGAACTGTCAATAAACTGTCATGCTGGGCACTTTAAATCCAGGTGAAGAGGCGCAACTGCGGCAGACGATTGAGATGTTCGAGGTGATCACCCAATCGCAGCCGCAGGATTATCAGTCGCTGGAGATTCTCAAGGAGGCCTATCTCAAGCTGGGCATGGAGAAGGAAGTCATCCACACCTCCAAACGCATCGCCCAGGCCTACGTCCAACTGGGCCAGCTTTCCTCCGCCATCCTCGAATACGAAACCATTCTCCAGCGCCATCCCGATGACCAGGACGCGATGGCGGCGATGGTGCAGATTGAAAGCAAAGCCAATAACATGACCAAGGCGCCGGTCGAAATGGACGCTCCGCCCCGGAACAACGCCACCGGCGTTGCCAAAAAAACGGGCGGCGCGCCCTCCGTCCAACCGGAGGTCGATGATGGCCGTCAACTCATGTTCAAGTACTTCGTCGAAGGCAAATTCATCACCGCGGGGGATTTCGACGCCAACTGGCCGGCGCCCAGTCTGACGAACCCGCCGGCCAGGACGGTCGAGCCGTTCATTCATTGCCTGGCCGAGAAGCAAATCATGCCCTTGGACAAATCCCTCAAGCTCCTCTCCGACCGCTCTCGCCTGGCGTATATCCCGCTGGATCGCTACGAGTTGGACATCGACCTTCTGCGCTCGGCCACGCGGGAGATTTGCCAGCGGTGGTGTGTGGCCCCCTTTGACCGTATGAGCAAAACCATCATGGTCGCCACTGCCAATCCCTTTAACAAACAGGCCGGCGTGGACCTGGAGGACAAGCTCAAACACCGGTTGCTCTTCTATCTGACCTCACCCGTCGATTTGCTCCACGTGCTGGGCAAGGCCTTTCGTTGATTTTATATGCCCATCAAATCACTTGGAGAACGCATCGCCGACGCGCTGGTCGAAGACGGCCTGTTGACCGCCGCGCAGATTGAGGAGTTGCTGGAAAGGCAGAAAAAGGAAGGCACCCGCCTCATCAAGTTGGTCGTCGAAAAGGCCTACGTCACCGAAAACGACCTGGTCGTTTCCATGGGTCGGGTCTTGAACACCCCGCCGGTCAATGTGTCGCGATTGGGCATCCCCACCGAGGTGGCGGAATTGATCCCGCGCGACATGGCCAACAATTACAAAGTCCTTCCCATTTCGCGCCTGGGCAACAGGCTGTTTTTGGCGATGGCAGACCCCCTCAATGTGCTGGCGGTAGACGACGTCAAGCGCATGACCAAGCTGGAGGTCTCGCCTCTCATCGCGTCGGAAAAGAGCATTCTGGACAAACTGGCCAACCTGGATTCCGCGCGCTCCACCAGCATGGAAGAGATCATCCAGGACGCCGCCAAGAAGGCGGAGGCGGATGCTGACGCCGATAACCTGGAAGTGTCGCACGAAGCGGCGGAAACGACCGATCTGGCGGCGCTGGCCGCCTCCAGCGAGGAGGCCCCCGTCATCAAGCTGGCCAATCTTATCCTGGTGCAGGCCATCAAAGACCGCGCCAGCGACATCCACATTGAACCTTTCGAGGGCGTCGTGCGCCTGCGCTACCGCATTGACGGCGCGCTGATCGACATGCCGCCGCCGCCCAGAAATTTGCAGGTCGCCCTCGCCTCTCGCATCAAGGTCATGAGCAACCTCGACATCGCCGAGCGCCGCCTGCCCCAGGACGGGCGCATGCGCGTGCGGGTCGGCGGCCGGGACATCGATCTGCGCGTCTCCTTTCTCCCCACCGTTCACGGCGAGAAATGCGTTTTGCGAATCCTGGACAAATCCAACCTCTCCACCAGCATGGACCAGTTGGGCATCGATGCCGAGACTTACACCCGATTCAAAGTGGCGGTGGACGCGCCCCACGGATTGATCCTGGTAACGGGGCCGACCGGATCGGGCAAGACCACCACGCTCTATTCGGCCCTGAACGAACTCAATGGGCCCCAATACAACATCGTCACGGTGGAAGACCCGGTGGAGTTCCAACTCGCCGGCATCAACCAGGTTCCTGTCAAGAAGGAAATTGGCCTCACCTTCGCCAACGCCCTCCGTTCCATCCTCCGCCAGGACCCCGACATCATCATGATCGGGGAAATCCGCGACGCCGAGACGGCCGAAATCGCCGTCGAGTCGGCCCTGACGGGCCACCAGGTCTTGAGCACCATGCACTGCAATGACGCCGCGGGCGCCATCGCCCGGCTCGATGACATGGAGATAGCCCCCTTTCTGATCTCCTCGTCCGTCATCCTCGCCTGTGGCCAGCGCCTGATGCGCAAGATTTGCCCCAGTTGCAAGGAGCCGGTGAGCTATCCCGACAAGATGTTCCAGGATTTGGGAATCAACCCTGCCGAGTTTGGCGACGGGACTCTCTACCGGGGCCGCGGCTGTGAACGCTGCAAGAATTCCGGTTACGCCGGACGCCTGGCCATTATCGAGGCCATGACCATGACCGATGAAATCCGCAGGCTCGTGATCAAGCGCGCCGCTGCCAACGAAATCGCCAAGGTCGCCATCGAGCAAGGCATGAAAACCCTCCGCCAGGTGGCGCTGGAAAAGGTGCGCGACGGCCTTTCAACTCTGGAGCAAACCCTTTTGCTGACTTCCCGCGACTAATTTGCGTCTTGCGTCTTCGATTTTGGAGCCGGCCTGTGAATCCACAATGACCCTTGGTTTGCCTGCGCCAGTGGTGTCGAATCGGCATTTTGGGATAGAATTCTGCCGTTACAAATAAGTGGAAAAAGACCTTGATACTGTGTTTTTGAACAGTATCCTTTGTCTGTGCAATCGGTACCCACACCGCGCCAGCAGGAGATCGCCGAATTTCTTGAGGCTGAATTTCGGCGTCGCGGGATGATGCCGACGCACCGAGAGATCGCGGGGCGGTTTGGTTTTGCCAGTCCTAATTCCGCCCGAACGCATCTGCGGTTAATGGCTAAGAAAGGAATGGTCACCTTGCTGCCGGGCAAGGCACGCGGCTTGAAGCTCACCGTCAACGTTTCATCTGGGATTCCGGTGCTCGGATGCATCGCGGCAGGTCATCCAAAGGAGGCGCATCAAGATGCCGAAGAGATCCTTCCCGTTTCGCAACAATTCTTCTGCGGCACGGATTTGTTCGCGCTTCGCGTGAAGGGCGACAGCATGAAGGATGTCGGAATTCTTCCCGGAGACATTGCGGTCTTGAATCGCCAGCAGGATGTCGCCGACGGAGAAATTGCAGCGGTGCTACTTGACAACGATGCCACACTCAAGTTCGTGCATCGGCGAAGCGGAACAGTGGTCTTGCGCGCCGCGAACTCTCTCGTTCCGAATAATATTATTCGTTGCGATGATTCGCGCTCGCTGCGCATTCTCGGCAAATATGTCGGCCTTGTCCGCAGACATGGAGGCTCCGCCTGATGCCAGCCACAGCCTCCAACCTCAGCACGCGTCCCCTGGCACAACGCCTTGCGGCGTACGGATGCACTGAGTTCATTCGCCTGGACGAAGCGCTCTCAAAGCCGGAGCAACTCGACTATCTTGACCTGCTTCCGAAACAGAGCAACCATGCGCCCGTTCTCACCGCAGTCGCCGAGCGCCAAGGCACCGCGTTGCTTTACGTCGTGGATACCAGCAGCAACGTCAAAAACGATGCCGCTTCGCTGGCGGCTGTGCGCCGCCAACTTGCCAACCGCAGCGATTCGGCTTGGCTCGGCGTGGTGCAGCCTGGCACGCTGGAGATCTTTCCCATCGGTTTCCATGAGGCTGCCGACACACGTCCCGTGACTGTCATCGAAAAGCGTAGCGCCACCGCTCCGCTGTTCTTCCAGAACCTCGTGCATGGCACTTTCGAGGAAAATCATCGACTGCCCGGCACCGACTACGTCTTCGAAAAAATCTTCGATCTGCTTACGCATACGACGAATGAATTTGTGCCGAAGGAGGGCAAAGGCAGGCTGGACGCACTGGAAGTACTCTCAATGGCGGGCCGTGCGCTTTTCCTCCGCTTCCTCATAGACCGCAGGATCGTGCTCGAAAACGAACTCCACGGGCGCGACGGCATCTGCCCGGTGGCAATGGAACTCAAAGACGCTTTCTCCACAGCGGAGAAGGCCGCGCGGACTTCCGCCTGGCTTGACCGCACATTCAACGGCGATTTTCTCCCACTGGTCAACGAGGCCATTCCTGCCTTCGACCGTACCGCACGCGAGACCGAGTATTTGCGCTTCTACCGACGCACCGAGCGCTTGGTGGGGAAAAGAATCTTCACCCATCTTGAAGCCATCCTGCGTGGCTGGCGCGGTTTAGGAAATTCATTCCAGCCGGAACTTGATTGGGGCGACTTCGACTTCGCCCACATTCCGGTCGGCGTGTTAAGCCAAGTGTACGAGAGTTTCAGCCATCGTGCCGACCCTCGCACTGCGCGCGATACGAGCGTCCACTATACGCCGCGCACCATAGCGGGGCTAATGGTCGAAGAGGCATTTGCCGCCGTGAAGGACAAGGCCGGCGCGAAGGTGCTCGACAGTTCATGCGGCGCGGGCATTTTTCTCGTGCTTGCCTTCCGCCGCCTCGTGCGAGAGCGTTGGCAGCACGACGAAGACCGTCCCAAGACGGCCATCATTCAGGACATCCTCTACAACCGGCTGCGCGGCTTTGACATCAGCGAATCCGCGTTGCGCCTCGCCGCGCTGGCCCTCTACATCACGGCTATCGAGCTTAATGCCAGCCCGCGCCCACCGCAGGCGCTCAAGTTTCCGCGCAATCTCCGAGGCGAGGTGCTCCATCGCTTCGGCAACAACGCGGAAAAAGAGAATAAAGCGACCGCGTTCCCTCTAGCCAGCCTCGGCGGCGAAGTCTCGAAGGATTTCGATAAGTCCTTCGACATTGTCATCGGAAATCCGCCGTGGACTCGCCTGCGCGATGACAGAGACGAGGACGATGAGGATGCGCCCAACGAAAGCAAGTCCGCCACTGACGCGCTCAACATGGAGTTTACCGCTATTGGTCGCCGGGTGCTTGCTTCCCGCGGCTTGGACGACTTGGCCAAGAGCTACAAAAACCCGGACAAAAATCCCGACCTGCCATTCCTATGGCGGGCAATGGAGTGGGCCAAAGACAACGGCGTGATTGCCTTGGCCATGCATCCGCGGCTTTTTATGAGACTAAGCGAAAAAGGGATTCGAGCTTGGCAAGCAGTGTTGAGGAGCGTCGAGGTAACCGGTGTTTTGAATGGTGCAGATTTGCGCAACACAGCGGTGTGGAAGGGAATGGCTGCTCCGTTCTGTGTTATCTTTGCACACAACACAAAACCTCTTCGCGAATACCGCTTTCAATACGCCGCGCCTAGCTACGAACCCGGGATCAACTGCCGTGGTCGCTTCCGGATAGATTACGAAGCCGCACAACCGATTAGTACCGCTCGGGTAGAGAAACTACCGTGGCTTATGAAAACGCTTTCGCTTGGGACGTGGCTGGATGTGGAGGTTATGGAGGCACTGACTGCACCTTCGAACCAACGCCTTATCAATCGCTGGGTTAATTGGGACAAGACAGGTGACAAAACCGGGCAAGGATATAATCGCTCGCCCGATCTACGACAGAAGTTCGTAGAATTCCTTGCTAACCTGTCTGTCTTCGAGCCGCCGAAGGACGGCTTCGCCATTGATTACTCCTCGTTGAAAACTTACGCGGAGCTGTTTGGCAGGAACTCCAAAGGACAAACAAGCGCTCACATGCCGCGGCGAGAGGCCCTTTATCAACCTCCTCTGGTCATCTTTCCGAAAGCACCGGGCGACACTCCCTTTTCGCCAAAGGCATACCTTTCTACGAAGGCGCTGGCATTTTCACAGAGCTACTACGGTTTCTCGTGTGCTGGACATCCAGATGAGCAGACGTTGGCTTCACTCCTCTACTTATTAGCCCATAGCACACTCTTCCGGTATTTCGCGCTTATGGTAAGTGTCTCACAGGGTGTCGATTACATGCTTTTCACCAAGCGTGATTTTGACGCCCTACCATTCCCAGACATCAACACGCTACCC
>JBEKSF010000168.1:0-13152 GCA_049517295.1 Verrucomicrobiota bacterium | reverse complement strand
GCTACGATGCTTGCGCAACGGTGGACGGGAAATTCCGCCCCGGCGGGGAGATCGGCGTTCAAGTGATTCCGGGCGGCGATTATGCCGTGATGACGCATTTCGGCCCGTACGAAAACCTGGGCGACAGTTATGCAAAGCTGCTTGGCCAATGGTTGCCGCGCAGTGGCCGCCGCCTGCGCGCCGCCCCCTGTTTTGAGATTTACTTCAACGCGCCCGAAAACACGGAGCCTGAAGACCTCGTCACCGACATCCACGCTCCGTTGGAGCCAAAATGAACGTTACAAACAAACTGAAAACTGGAACCTGACAATGAACACAAAACTTGATCTCTACAAAACCCACAAATCCGAATATGCAATGCCCCGCAAGCCGGCGCTCGTTCGCACAAAACCGGCGCAATACCTGGCCATTGAAGGGCGGGGCGCGCCTGGAAACGCCTGCTTCCAGGCCTGCATTGGCGCCCTTTACGGGATGGCATTCACCGTCAAGATGACCCGCAAGTTCGCCGGCAAACAGGATTACGCCGTCTGCAAGCTCGAAGGCCAATACTTCGGCGACCTCACCGCCATCCCGAAAGAGGACTGGAAATGGAAGCTCATGATCCGCACGCCCGATTTCATCGGACAGAAAGACCTCGACGCCGCCGTGGCGACGCTTCTCAAACGGGGCAAATCGCCCGAGGTCAGGGACGTGAAGCTCGAAACAATTGACGAGGGCGACTGCGTGCAGATGCTCCACGTCGGTCCCTATGATAAGGAGCACGAATCCATTGCGTTAATGCGCCGCTTTGCTGAAGCCAGCGGGTTGAAGGCGGCGGGTCCGCACCACGAGATTTACCTTTCCGATCCGCGCCGTGTGCCGCCTGAACGCCTGAAAACAATCCTCCGCCAACCCATGCGCAGGCCGTAAATAACCGGCTTGTTCTGCCCTATTTGAGTCCAAGTTTTTCACCTCTTGCGAGTAAGATCATGGATTCCTCAAGACGCTTCGCTTTCGTGTCTTCCCTTCTTGCCGAAACGATCCAGCCGATAAAATGCTTCTGGTAAGTCGGTGCCAGCTTTTCGAAGAACTCCCTTGCCTTCCTATTCCGCGCAAGGGCCTCCGACAATTCCGAGGGCATGTCCATGTTGACCACGGGACGCGGGTCCTTATCCCAATTCCCCGACTTTTTTGCCGCCTCGATCTTCGCCAGGCCGAACTGAGTCATCCTGCCTTCTTTGATGACTTTCTCCGCTCTCCGTTTGTTGGCATTCGACCACCTGCTGTCGCTCTTCCTGGGTGTGAATTTCCTGCAGTACTTTTCGCCATCGATTCTCTTGATGATGCTGTCGATCCAACCGAAACAGAGCGCTTCCTCGACGGACTCCTCATATTCCACTGACGGTCTGCCCGTTTGCCTCTTGAAGAACACCAGCCAGATTCCGCCGTTCTCCTTATCGTGATTCTCAGCCAGCCACGATCGCCATTCCGCCCGGCTCGAAACGCAGATTTGTTTCATGCAGGTGTTTTATGATTCTTATTGACCGCAATCTTTGTTCCCCAAAGCATCAGGTAACGGGAAACTGAGCGGATTGGCCCCGTTTGCAGCGCCTTCTCCATGCGTTCAATCCCGCGGGCAAATGCTTCGTCGGAGATTCCGGCCAGACTCGAATAAACACGCGCGCGGTATGAATCCATATTCTCCAGCTTTGCGGCGAATTCCACCGTGGCCTCACTGGGCCGGCCAAAACCCGCCGCCCGCATTTCGGTCCGCAACCTCCCTATCGCCGGATAGCGCGCCAGTTCAACTGCCACCGTTTCGGGAAAGTAAATGGACAGCGGCTGGCGCGTTCGCAGGATTTCTTCCGAATCAGTCACGACGCAAATCTTGCCGCCGGAACGCAGCACCCGGTTGGATTGGTGAAACGCCTTGGGTCGATCCGCAATGTGATGAATCACATCGACCGAGAATACCAGATCAAAGGATTCGGCGGGCAGTTCCATCTCCTCGGCGCGTCCATGCATAAAAGTCACCGGCGAACCGCGGCCTTGCGCCTGGGCCAGCATTGGCGCGGACGGATCAATGCCCCAGCAGGCGCAGCCAACCGAGTCGTTCAACGCGCAGATGTAATTGCCCGTGCCGCAGCCAACCTCCAACACGCGGCTCTCACGGCCAATCGGCGCAACGGCAATCAACTGGCGAAGCACCTCGGGATGGACGCTCCGATACCGCGCGTAGTCTGAGGCGACCCGCTCATCATAAACGCTCACCGGATCATTGTTACCGCGCGCCGCAGTCTTTAGCGACAATGAATCCGGCCTGCATGAAGTTCGGCGCCCGGCGCATCCGGCTCAATCCCCTCAAGGCGCGTTCACCGCGCTCACGATCGATAGCACTGCTCGGTTTTTTCGGCGATGCTGTCCGAACTGAACACCGTCTCCGCAGCCCGCCTTCCATTGCTGAAATAACAGATGACAAATTTTCGATGACCAATTTTCAATCGTTTTAATCGCCAAACCATTTCCCCACACGCAAAGGTCAGATGCGATATCCGTGGTCGCCCCGACCTGACGGTTTGCATTCACGTCTCCGCCGTCGTAACCTTTGCGTTCGTCACGCACAATGCCCAGCGTCTATATCAAAACTTACGGATGCCAGATGAACGAGCGGGACTCGGAGGCGGTCGCCGCCCAACTCGTCGCGCGAGGCTATTCCCTCGCGGCGTCCGAGGCCGTCGCCGATGTCGTCCTGCTCAACACCTGCAGCGTGCGCGACATGGCGGAGCAAAAGGCCGTCGGCAAAATGCAATCCATCGCCGCCGATGTCCGCCGCCATCGCCCGGATGTGGTGCTCGGTTTCATGGGGTGCATGGCCCAAAGCCGCGGCCGCCAGTTGATCGATCAGGTCCCGGATGTCGATCTGGTCGTCGGCACCCAGAAATTCCACCGCGCGGCCGATTACCTGGATGAGATACTGGCGGGAAGACGGGAGAAAATTGTTGACACGGAAGCCGAACCCGGCAGCGAGGCAGCGGTCAAGGAACATTTGTCCGGCGGCGGCGCGGCGCGGGTGACGGCGTTTGTCAGCATCATGCAGGGCTGCAATCAACACTGCACCTTCTGCATCGTTCCCGACACCCGGGGGGCCGAACGCAGCCGGAGCATTGAGGACATCGTGGCCGAGTGCCGCCAATTGGCCCGCGACGGCGTCAAGGAAATCACCTTGCTGGGGCAGATTGTCACCAGTTACGGCCGGCGCGGCATCCCGCCCAGGGACGGCAAAACCGCCTTCGTCCAACTGCTGGAGGCCGCCAATGAAATCGAGGGATTGGAGCGCATCCGTTTCACCTCGCCGCATCCCAAGGGCTACGGCGACGATCTGGTCCAGGCCTACGCGCGGCTGCCCAAACTTTGCCAAAGCGCGCACCTGCCCGTCCAAAGCGGGAGCGACCGCGTTTTGAAAGCCATGCGCCGCGGCTATACCCGGGCGCGCTACCTCGCGCTGGTCGAAAAACTGCGTCAAGTACAACCTGAAATCGGCCTCACAACCGACATCATCGTCGGTTTCCCCGGCGAAACGGAGGAGGATTTTGAACAGACGCTGGCGCTGGCGCGCGAGGCGCAATTCGACAACGCCTATATTTTCAAATACTCGCCGCGCAAGGACACGCCGGCGGCCCGGATGCCCGGCCAGGTGCCGCAGGACGTCAAAGAGCAGCGTAACGCCCGCCTCCTGGCCGAAATCAATGCCATCGGCCTCCGCCGCTACAACGCGCGGATCGGCCGAACGGTGCAGATTCTGGTTGAAGGGCCGAGCAGGAACAACCCGGCCCGCCTCATGGGCCGCACCCGCTGCAACAAAATCGTCCTCTTCCAGGGCAACGACCGCCACCGCGGCCAGTTGATGGACGTGAAGATCACCCGCGCCGGCTGCTTCACCCTCTATGGCGACCCCGCCATTTTGAATTTGGACTCCAATAGCCACCCGACGGCGTCACCCATGATCGCGGCGCCCTCCGGCGAGGCCTGCAACGTGGACCAGACGTAGAGCACTTTGCCCCCTTTGCCCGGCCCGCCGTCCAGCTCGACGTAAAACGCGGCGTCACCCAGCGCGCGCCCGCCGCTGTCAACAACCGTAAGCAAAGGAACATAACGGTCGGCCGGGTTGTTGTCCGATGCACGGCCTGCTCGCAGCCTCGGATCCCCCTCCGGAAAAGCGAATTCCGCCGAAACCGACCGCAGCACCGTCTGCCCCGCCGCCCGCCGCATCCTCAAACCTCCGGGCGCGCTTTCCAGTGAGATCGAGAGCGGTATCCCCAATTGCGGCAGGACCGGGTCCGCCTGGTTCGACTCCTTCCCCGGCTGCTCTCCGTAATAGAGCGGATACGGGCCGGAGGCCAGGAGGACGAGCGTTCCGCCCTCCGTCAGATAACGCTCCAGGGCCGCTTTGCCATCGCCCTCCGCCCGCACCGTCTTGAGATAATGTTCGTCGCCGAGGTCAAACGCGATCGGGAACCGGCTCGCGTTAAACTTGTCCGGTGAAATGAAGTCCTCCGCCGACAGGCGCGTCCATTTGTCGCGCAAGCCGGTGAGCGCGGCGAAATTGGCGGCCGGTCCGGCTGTCTGCCCCGGCAGCACGGCGATTTTCCCCGCGGGCAGGCCCTCAAATCGCCGCCGCAAAACCGCCAGCGCCTGGCGTTCGCGGTGTTCCTGTTCCAGGCTGGCGGCGGCGGCCGCCAGGGCATTGGTGGCCTCGGCCAACTCATTCGGATCGCCGTTAAACACGGTCACCGCCATGACCAGCGTCCCGTTTGGATCGAGGGATTTCACTCTGGCACCGCGGGGCGCAATCGCATAGTCAAGCAGAATCTCCTGCTCGAAGATCGGTGGCCAGCCCCGCCACGCGCGCGCCGGATTGCCCGTCAACGATATTTCCGCGCCGTCGCTCAGCGCCAATCGCGGCGCCTTCCCATTGTTCGCCGAATAGGCGGCGAACAGGACCGAGGGCCCGGCGCTTTCAACCGATATTAGATTGGTCGCGGCCCGTTCCCCCTGCCAGTACGGCACTCCAAAAATCCAATGCTCGCCCGCAACCAGCCCGGCGAAGGAATGGAGATCGTTCCAGTCCTGCCGCAACGCCACCTCGCCTGGCGTTGCCAGCAGGGTGAAGGGCCCCCGCTGTTCGGCGCCGTTCGTGCGCTCGGCGTAAGTTCGTGGCGTCGTGAAATTGGTGGCCGGCAGGCCGCCAGGCAGATCGCCCACGCTCACTAAGTCGCCGTTGCGCATCCCCGCCAGATATAGCGAGGACGGCGCCCGCGGCGGACGGCGCGCCTGGTTTTCATTGCACGGATGGCCGTTCACCGTCACCGGAAATCGCGAAACATCGACGTTCGGATACGTGAAACTCACGTCGAACGCGCCGGCGTCCGTAGAGACAATGCGAAACGAGCACGCGCCATTTCCGTCGGTTCTGTAGTCAATCACATCTTTATCCGTCGAGCCTTTGTCGAACGCGATGCAGGCGCGCGCGCCGGCGACCACGCGCAATTTCGACCCCCCAACCGGCTCTTCCAGCGCGAGCGGCGCGACAAAACCGTAACCGTACCGCTGCCCGCGCCCCGGCCCGGAGCCGTCGAAAACCCCGTAGCCCTCGGTCAGCGAATCGCCGCCGTAATCCGCCAGCGATTTTTCCGCAAACGGGCGGTAAAGCAGCGGCCAGCGTTGCAGGATGCCGCGCAAATAGTAGCGCATCCGTTCGTCGCCAGTGTGAACATACACCTCTGTCAACGAGTCGATCACCCAACTGGTTTCGTTGGCGCAGCCCAGCCCGGCCCAGTCCCGTCCGCTGTTGGGCTCCATCAAAAACGAGCCGTCCACGCCGCCGTCAAATCGATCCGGGTCCATCGCCCAAATTGGCAGATAACGCCACGCCACATTGTCCGCCAGACGCAGGGCCAACTCGGCGTTTCCCTTGCGGGCGGGGTCACTTTTGAAAGTGAAGTAGTAATCCAGAAGAAACGCCGCCTTCAAACTGCCGCCGATGGCGAAGGGAGAGGAGGGCACGTCGGGAAACTCGTTGCGGCTCCAGACGCCCCATTTGGCCCAGTTGAAAAGCTCGTCGATGGCCTCCAGATCCGCGGGCCGCGCCTGATGCCGCGCCCGATCATAGCGGTACAACTCGACGAGCGCGCGCGCCGGATACCAGCCGTCGGAGTTGTGCAGCGTGGTGACGCCCGCCCCGCCCCAATTCTCGCGCCAGGAACCCTTCAGGGGCTTTTCCCAAAAAAGGCACGGCTCACCGTTCATCTTGACATGACGCCCGTATTTCTCCACAAGCGCCGCCAGCCGCCGGCGCGCGCCCTCGATGGCGTTGGTGTCGTTTTGGCGCGCCGCCGTGTCGATGGGCATTTCCCGGTGCCCGGCCCATCCATAGGCCATCAGCGTCCCTTGCGGGTAAAAAGTCGCTTCGCCGCCCGGTCCCCAAAACTCCAGGCCGATGGGGCCGGCAAAATCAGCCAGCCGCCCCGCGCCGGGCAGCCACGCCAGATCGTTCATCGGCGGCACGACGGGCAGGACGTTTTGGTATCGCTCGAACAGACGCCTTTGGAAACGCTCGTTGGGGTCCTCGGTCGCGGGCAGATTTGTGTCAATAATCAATTGAAAATGCGTTTCCAACCTCTGCCCGGCTTTGGGTTCGACCAGTTCCCCGTAGCGCGCTCCGCCGTAAGGATAGGCCAGCGTGATAAAGCTCCGGTCGGCCCCCTCCCGCCAGCAGTAGGCCGTCGCAATGTAGCGCGCGGACTGGTCCGTGGCCCGGCTTTGCTGAAAGTCGTAGCCCACGTAAAGGCGGCTGTCCGGGTCCCACAGGCCAATCATCGGTATCGGATGCGCCCCCAGCGGGCAGAGGTAGCTCCAGTTGCGGTTCCACAGACACGAGATTTCCGGCGAACCGGCATGGATGTCTCCGAGCAATGGAAATGGGTCGTCGTTGGGAGTCGCGTTGAGCCAGCCCCGCTGATGCCACATTTTGGCCGATGGCATTGAACAGATCAAAAAATGAAACGGCGTTTTCGCCCCGTCGAACAGCTTCTCCCACCGGGCGGCGTCAAATTTGGCCAGTGTCAGTTTGAACCGCACCACCGGCTCGGGCGCATCCGCCGGCCCCGGAGCCACGCTCACGAAATCGTCCTTCCCGAAACTGGCCGCCTGCGGGTCCGTGCATCTCAAGCCCGAAAAACGCAGGCCCCCCTCGGCCGCCTCCACCTCGTCCGCCACGATGACGCCCCCGCCGCACAAACGGATCGGAGCGACGACCCGCCCATCGGCCAGAACGTCAAAACCAATTTTGCCGGCCGCCTGAAACGTCACCGCGGCCGGGGCCGCGAACGGCCCCAACAGGCTCAGGGGCAGCAGAAGCGCAGTTATTCGGCTCATGTTTGTTTGGATTCTTCCCACGTCGGCGACATCGCCCGAAGTTTGGCCACAATCTTTGGAAAGGTTTCCAGCACGTAATCAATGTCCTCGTCCGTATTGTCCTTGCCGAGTGAAAGAACGACCGCGGCTTGGGCCAGCCCAGGTTCGACGCCGATCGCCTCAAGGACATGCGATGGCTTCAGCGATTTGCTCACGCACCCGGTCCCGCTGGCCAGCGCGATGCCCCGGGTGTCACCCACCAAGACCACCCCCTCGCCCTCGACACCCTCCGCCGACACGTTCAGGTTGACCGGACTGCGCTCCGGCCCCGGCTCGGGTCCGTTGAGATGCAGGCGCGCGATGCCGGAGCGAAGGCCCTCCCACAGCCGCCTTTGCAGGCGCGCACAGTGCGCCGCCCGCGCCGCCAGGTCCCGTTGCGCCAGCGCCGCAGCCGCGCCAGCGCCGACGATCCCCGCCACGTTCTCAACTCCTGCCCGGCGTCCCCCTTCCTGGTCCCCGCCGTGGAGAATGCCGACCAGTCGCGCCCGCCGATGCCGATACAATACCCCGACCCCCTTCGGCCCATAAAAGCGATGCGGTGAAAAGGAAAGCAAGTCCGCTCCCAATCCGCCGACATCAATCGGCACCCAGCCCGCGCCCGCCTCGGCATCGACATACAACGCAATGCCCTTCTCGTGCGCGATGACACCGATCTCCCGCACCGGCTCAATGGTTCCAATATCATGATTGACAAGGTGGACGGCCACCAAAGTCGTCTCTTCGGTAATGGCGGCGCGCACTGCCTCCGGGTCCACACGCCCTTGCCGATTCACCGCCACCCGCGTGGCCGAAACCCCTGTCTTCTCCAGGAAGGCCACCGAATTGAGGACGGACGGATGCTCGATCTGGCTGAGGACGACGTGATGGCCGCGCCGCCAGTTGGCCCACACCGTGCCTTTGACCGCGAGGTTGGCGGCCTCGGTTCCATCCGACGTGAAAATAATCTCCTCCGGCGAATCGGCATTGATCAGGCCCGCCACTTGCGCGCGGGCCGAGGCCACCGCGTCCCTCGCCCGCAATCCATGTTGATGAAGCGACGACGGGTTGCCAAAAGCCCCGGCCAGGAAAGGCATCATGGCATCCAACACTTTCGGCATCACCGGCGTGGCCGATTGGTGGTCAAGATAAACTTGCCGCATCGCGCTGGGCCGCCGCCCTCAGTTGCGGCGGTGCGACCCGGACCGATTCAATTCGATTGTTCGTTGTTGCCGGATCAGGTCCCGCAGGGTGGTGCGGGTCAGGACGTCCTTGATCCCATTCTGGGCGCGCTCGAACAGGCCGCACAAGGCGCATCCGCCCACGTGCTCGCAATCCGGCTTGTTCAATTTGCAACGCTGAAACACGATCTTCCCCTCCACCGCCTCGATGATTTCCAGCACCGATATGTCCGCCGCGTTCCGGGCCAGCGCAAATCCGCCGCCCGACCCGCGCAAGGAGCGAACCAGCCCCGCTTTGGCCAGATGCTGAAAAATCTTGGCCAGGAAACTCTTTGGGACTCGCGCCTGCCGGCTCACCTCATCGATCATGGTGCGCTGGCCCGGCTGGCGCTGTGCCAAGTGTATCAGGCCCAATACCCCATATTCGCCTGCGCGGGTGATTTGCATTTAGAAAACGGGCGGCGCGGCTGGCGCCGCCTCGGGTCTCAGTCCGGCGGCACGTCGTCTGGCGCGACCGTGACAGTCGCGTTCTCTCTTTCGCCCAAGGTGGATCACAGCCTCAAAAACCATGCCTCCAATTTACCCCGCCCTCCCAACCCCGCAAGCGGTAATTCCGCCCTTTCCGACGCTGGGCCCATCCCACCTTCGTCGAGCCTTCCTCTCCACTTGAGGGGACGTAAGACTCATAATTATAACCCAGCCTCCAGGAAAGAGAATCTCGACAGACTCCGGTGGGTAGCCCCCATTTGGATGGGCGCCGTTGAGGCCCTGGCATACCCATACCCCCCGGAAAAGCCGTCACACCGTAACATTCGTTGATAGTCAAGGACTTAACCCGTCACATTTGCCGTCACAAACCGTTACCAAAGCCGTCACAACGCAAAAAACGGCCCAAGGCGAAGAGGGGGGGAAATCAGGCGCGCGGCCGGGAAGGACACGTTTGGGCAACATTTTCGGGAGTTGAAATCTCGACAAAGGCGAGATGCGCCCCCGGCGCAGTTCAGGCGGCGACGGCTTCCGCGCCCCGGATCGGTTGGATGCGCCGGGCAATTCTCGCCTCACTGCGCTGGCGGGCCAATTCAAGATAGTAATCGGCTTGGATGCCCATCCACAATTCGGGCGAAACATTGAACAGGCGTCCGAGTTTGAGCGCCATTTCCGCGCTGACAACGCGCTTGCGCCGGATGATCTCGCTGATCGCAATCGGTGTCGAGCCGATGGCCTTGGCCACGGCGTGGGCCGACAGGCCCAGCGGTTTCATAAAGTCCTCGCGTAGCACGTCAGCCGGATGCACCGGTTCAAGCCGTTCTTTGCGTTTGCTCATAACATTCAATGGTAGTCCACAATTTCCAATGGTGTCGATGTCATGTCAGTGTCAAGACTAACAACGTCCACGTGGTGGCAAACGAAGCTTGTTTCCACGCGCCCCGCGGCGGCTTTCTTGCCCCATTTTCCCGCCTCGCCCCCAAACCGGCAAATTCCCAATTCTCACCGATCATTACGCACCCCAAATTGAGGACCGCATATTCTCTTCATACTGGTCGAGTTTTTCGTGTTGGACTGGCTGAAGGATTCCCTTTCCCAAAGCCCATCCATCGCATAAGCTCCGGTCATGGCCCAAAAACCAAACATCAAGTGTGACATCCGCGCCAGCTTCGCGACCGCGTTCCGCAACTGGCGGGTGAAGAACAATCTCCCCCTCAAGAAGATTGCCGGCGATTTGGGGTTGGCTGTTTCCACGGTCAATTCCTGGGAGTTGGGTGAACGCTTTCCCAGCGGCCGCAACTTCGAGATGTTGGTCGATTACACCGGCGTGCCGCCCTGCAAGCTCTTCTGCGTCATGGCGGACAAATGTGTCCCGGTCGAGTGCCTGCTCGCGATGGGCAGGAAGCCATAACTCATCCCTACGCGCTGCCCGGCCAATACACTTTATGTGGAAACTGCCCGCTTGCTTCTTCCTGTAGCACAGCTCATAGTCAGGGCGTACTTTTAAGATTAGCTTTGCTAATCGTTGATTTGGCGCGGAACGCTGGCCTTGTCACTGTGGGTGCCTGTCATGACACGGCCACTTTTGCGTTCGCCTCCGTTCGCGGATGGAACGTCGCACTTCGTTGTCTTGTGCGGCCCAACGCACCCTCTTCGCGTTGGCCTCCATTCGCGGATGGATCCCCTCTCTCCGGCTCTCTCCCCGCACGCGGGGAGAGAGGGCAAACGTGACCCCAAAGGAGTAAATTGGGTCGCATATACTTCTGTCTCGCAAAAACCGGTCGGCGAAGAATTTTGTCCCGCACCCGAACCGCAATTTTCAACAACTGCGGGCTTGACAAATTGGGCCGTTTATGGGAAAAAACCTGAGCCTTTAGCCGGTTAAATGCCTATGAAAACCTTAATGCATTGCAAACCAACTTTTTTCATCGCCGCGCTTGGAACTTTCCTGATTTCTTCGGCGGATGCCGCCACGATTTCCTGGACCAACGTCAACGGCGGCAACTGGAGCGCCCCCGCCAACTGGAGCCCCAATGAGGTCCCGGGCGGCTCCGACGACGCGTTCATCACCAACGCCGGAACCTATACCGTGACGCTGGACACCAGCCGGGACGTCAACAGCCTGAGCCTAGGCGGCGGCGCAGGCGGGCAACAGACCCTTTCGATGGCCGGTTATGCCCTGGCGATGAACAGCGCCAGCGTTGTGACCAACAACGGTGTCCTGTCTTTTAGCGGCGGCTATCTGGCTGGCGGCCCCCTGACCGTGAGCGGCCTCCTGGATTGGACCGGCGGCTATATCAACGGCAACTGCGTCGTGTCCGTGGCGACCAATGGCGTGCTGACGCTGGCTGGCCTGGCGGGATACGACTACGATCTTTTTGGGATCGTCTCGAATGCAGGGACGATGCAGTTGGTAAGCGGGGATTTTCGGCTTAATGCGGCGGGCGGCACCCCCGCCACCTTGGTCAACCTGCCGGAGGGGGTGGTGGAGATGACCTCGGACGTCACGATTGACCAGGCCTACTCCGGGACGTTCGTCAACCAGGGGACCTTGGTGAAGTCCGGGGGAACGGGCACAAGCACGATCGTGCCCTACTTCAGCAACAGCGGGACGGTCGAGGCCAATACGGGCACCATCAGCATCAACGGTCTTGGCGCCGCGTTTAATACAGGCAGCCTCTTCATCGGTGCCGGTCAAACCGCGTTGAACGGCAACACTGTTACCTTCAATGGCAGCCTGACCAGCTCCAACCTGGTGCTGGCCGGAGCCGCCGTGCAGGGAAATTGCGTGTTGAACGGGTTGCTTGTCTGGACGAGCGGCTATTTCAACGGCAACACTGTCCTGACCGTGCCCACCAATAGCGTGGTCACGCTGGCTGGATTGACGGGATATGACTATGATTTCTATGGGACCCTCTCCAACGCCGGGACGATGCAGTTGGTAAGCGGGGATTTTCGGCTTAATGCGGCGGGCGGCACCCCCGCCACATTGGTCAACCTGCCGGGTGGGGTGGTGGAGATGACCTCGGACGTCACGATTGACCAGGCCTACTCCGGGACGTTCGTCAACCAGGGGACCTTGGTGAAGTCCGGGGGAACGGGCACAAGCACCATCGTGGCCTACTTCAGCAACAGCGGGACGGTCGAGGCCAATACGGGCGTCATCAGCATCAACGGTCTTGGCGCCACGTTTAATACGGGCAGCCTCTTCATCGGTGCCGGTCAAACCGCGTTGAACAGCAGCACCGTTACCTTCAATGGCAGCCTGACCAGTTCCAACCTGGTGCTGGCCGGAGCCGTCGTGCAGGGGGAGGGCGTGTTGAACGGCTTGCTTGTCTGGACCAGCGGCTACTTCAACGGCAGTTGTGTGTTGACTGTGGCGGCCGGTAGCGTGTTGACCCTGGACGGCGCGGTTGGCGACGGCTACAGCTTTTATGGAATCTTGACCAACGCCGGCACGATGCGATTGGTCAGCGGCGACCTGGTTCTTAATCAAGGCGGGTCAACCCCAGGCGTCTTGGTCAATCTGCCGGGAGCCATTTTGGATCTTGCGGCGGATGGCTCCATTGTCCCTAGTTACTCCCCTTATGGGCTTCTTAACCAGGGAACGCTGGTCAAGTCGGGAGGGACCGGCACGAGCACGATCTCCGTGCCATTCGTCAACACCGGGACTGTCGAAGCCAATACGGGCCTCATCAGCATTGCCGGCGGCGCCACATTGAACACCGGCAGCCTCTTTATTGGCGCGGGTCAAACCGCCCTGGCGGCAGGAACGGTCAATTTGAACGGCACCGTGACCAGTTCCAATCTGGCGCTGGCCGGAGCGGACCTGGCTGGAAATGGCGTTCTCAGCGGCGTTCTGACTTGGACGGGCGGACAAATCAACGGCAACGGTGTGTTGACTGTGGCGGCCAACAGCGTGTTGACGCTGGAGGGCACGGCTGGAGGCTCCTACAGCTTGTTCGGAATCGTCACCAACGCCGGAACAGTGCGATTGGTCAGCGGCACCCTGCTCCTTAATCAAGGCGGGGCAACCCCAGGAACCTTGGTCAATCTG
>JBEKSF010000167.1:0-11025 GCA_049517295.1 Verrucomicrobiota bacterium | reverse complement strand
CCTCCAAATCCGACGAGAATGACCGGTTCGATTTCATTGCTGTCTCCACTACGTTTAGTTGTAGCAGAGCCTAGCCGCCGGGCCGGAAACCCGTCACACAATCTTACCGGAGCGACACGTTTTCCTTATGCTCACCGCAACCTGGTGCGGTCCTTGCAAAATGTTGGAGCGCGAAACGCTTCCGAACGCCGCGATCCGGTCCGGGCTGGAGGAGTTCGTCTGGGTCAAGGCATACGAGGACAAATCGCTCAACGAACGCTTTGCGGCAGGCGGTTATCCGACGCTGGTGTTTCTGGATTCGGCAAATGAGCGCGTCCTGGAAAAGAGCACCGGATACGAAACGCCGGCCACCTTCTTGAGCCACGTGATCGCCGCGCGCAAGGCCGGCGGTTTGCCGCTCACCGGGGAAATGAAGACGCTCCTGGCCAACTCGTTTACACCAGAGCAGACGGTCGTCGAATCTCTCCTTGCCAAAGGCGATGTCGATGGCTTGGTCACTTATTTCACCCCGGCCAAAAAGGACGCCTTGCGGACTGCGAACTGCCTGATTGCCCGCGTGCTATTGCCCCCGGATGTTGACCGCGACGACGTGGTGATTTCCGCGAATGGCGACCTGTCCCTCCCTGTCTCCGGTGTCCTCGTGATCTGGGCGCCGCGCGGCGAAAAAGATGTCCCCGTGCGCATTAGCGCGCCCCATTGCAAAACCATCGAGCAGACCATTCCGAACCTGGAGAGTTCCGCCGTCGCCAAAGCGCAGTTCGTCCTGCAAGACCTCTCCGGCGCCGACGGCGCCTCCTTTACCGGTCGCGTGCTCTGGCCGGACAGCCATCCAGCCGCGAATGCAATCGTGCGCGTTTGCGATTGGGACGTCACTCGCGCCGATGCCCAGGGCGAATTTCATTTGTCCCGGATTTCGCCCGGCACCTTTACTGTTCGCGGCGAAGCCCCTGGGGGCGAATTCCAAAGTGATTTGACATTCAACGCCGGCCAGACATTGAACCAGGACCTCGTTCTAAAGCCGGTGACCACCGTCGGCATCCGCTGGGCCTTGCAGCCCCGCCAGGCCTCGACCGACCTGGCCGGCCCCGGCGTCCGCACCGGCGAGGCCTATTTCAGTGTCGAACACAGCCGGTTCCTGCTCTCGCGCGGGGCACAAACCCGACAATACTACGGCAGCGATTTCATGCTGATGGCCGATTGGACAGGCGTGCGGCAGTTTTTGAAACCCGAGCAAATCGTGGTCTTGCAAAAAGCCGCTCCGGACACCCCGATTTTCTGGCTGTTTGACAAGGGTATCCATCCAAACGGACTGCACCTGGAGTCCAAATCGTTCGACGATATTCGGACAGTGAACAACGGCCAGCGGCCGAACGAGGACTACTTCAAGTTCCTGCGTGGCGAACCGGTGCGCAAAGGCCAGGTCTATACCGTTGGCTGTTGCCTCAAGGATTGCTACGCCAAAATGGAAATCACCGACGTGACCCTGGTGCCGACGGCAACCGCCGACAAAAAGTAAGCGCCATTCGGGCGGGTGTCCTTTCAAATTCTTTGCTTGCCTGAGTTCGTGAAATTGCCCGGAGCAGCTTGCCCGGTGGGGTAAAAAATCTCTTTTCCACGGGGGCGACTTCGTGTTTAGTGGCTGAGCATCATGCTTAAAACCGCATTACTCTTCGCCGGGCAGGGCGCGCAATACGTGGGCATGGGGCGGGATTTGGCCGCGCGCTTTCCAGCGGCCGGACAGTGGTTTGAGCGGGGCCGCGAGGTGTTGGGGTCGGATTTGGCGGCGATTTGTTTTGACGGACCGGAGCCGGAATTGACCCGGACGGAGAACGCGCAGCCGGCGATTTTCCTGACCAGTTGGGCCGCGTTTCAATTGCTCAAGCAGCATATCCCGCGCCTGGAATTCCACGCGACCGCCGGATTGTCGCTCGGTGAATTGACGGCGCTGGCGGCGGCCGGCTCTTTTACCTTTGAGGCCGCCCTGAAAAGCGCCCGCCAGCGCGGACGCTTCATGCAGGAGGCCTGCGACTTGACGCGCGGCTCGATGGCGGCGGTCCTGGGCCTGGAGGCGGAGGCGTTGGGCCCGGTCTGCGCCGAGGCGGACGTGGAAGTGGCCAATTTGAATTGCCCCGGCCAAATTGTCATTTCGGGGGAAACGGAGAAAATCGCCAAAGCGTGCGATCTGGCCAAGGCCAAGGGCGCCAAGCGGGCGGTGCTGCTGCCCGTGGCGGGCGCTTACCATTCCCGCCTGATGGCCAGCGCGCAACCCAAAGTACAGGCCATGCTGGAGGCCGTGCCGCTGCAGGCGCCGTCAGTGCCGGTCATTTCCAACGTCACGGCCCGTCCGCATGGCGCGCCGGGGGACATTCGCCGGCGACTGGCCGAGCAGGTCATTTCGCCGGTGCGCTGGGAGGAGTCGGTTCGTTATTTGCTGGAACAGGGATTCGTGCGGTTCATCGAACTGGGGCCGGGCACCGCGTTGAGCGGGTTTTTGAAGCGCATCGACAAAAGCGCCGAGGCGCTCCACGTGGCGGACGTTTCCAGCCTGGAAACAACCGTGGCGGCGCTGACGAGAAATCATTCAAATTAAAAGAAACTTATGCCCGAACTGACCGACCAAATCGCCGTCATCACCGGCGCCGGGCGCGGCATCGGCCGCGCCATCGCGCTGAGATTTGCCGCGGCCGGCGCGGACATAGTGTGTGTCTCGCGCGCGCCGGAGAACGCCGAAAGAACCGCCGCCGAAGTCCGCGCCCTGGGGCGCAAGGCCTGGGCGCACGGGGTCGATGTGGCGGATTGGGCGGCGGTCGCCGAAGCCGGGGAAAAGATACTGGCCGAGGCGGGCAAGGTGGACATCCTTGTCAACAATGCCGGAGTGACGCGCGATGGGCTGGTGATGCGGATGAGCGAGGCGGACTGGGACACGGTGTTGGACACCAATCTCAAGGGCGCTTTTTCCTTTATCAAGGCCCTCAGCCGCGCTTTCCTTAAGCAGCGGTCGGGCCAGATCATCAATATCGCCTCGGTGATCGGGTTGATCGGCAATGCCGGCCAATGCAATTACGCGGCGAGCAAGGCGGCGCTGATCGGCTTGACCAAGGCCGCGGCCAAGGAATTTGCGTCGCGCGGGGTGAGGGTCAACGCGGTGGCGCCGGGATTTATCGAGACGGACATGACGGCGGGGTTGACGGCGGAACTGAAGGCGGGATTGGTGGAGCGGATACCCTTGAAGACGCTGGGACGGCCCGAGGACGTGGCGGAGGCGGCGCTGTTTCTGGCCGGGCCGGGGTCGCGCTACATCACCGGGCAGGTGCTGACGGTGGATGGGGGAATGGTCATGTAAAATAATTCGATTTGGGCTTGACGCCTATTGCAGCGTCGGGCATAGACACAAATTAAATCGAACATGGAGTAAACCGATGGCTGAGAAATCAATTGAACAGAGAGTCAAAGAGATCATAGTCGAACAACTAGGCGTCAATCCCGACCAAGTGACGCCCGAGGCCAAGTTTATTGAGGACCTTGGGGCCGACTCGCTGGACACGGTGGAGTTGGTCATGGCGTTGGAAGAGGAATTCGGCAACGAGATCCCTGACGAGCAGGCCGAGAAGTTGCAAAGCGTCGGCGATGTCATCAAGTACATTGAAGACACCCAGAAGAAATAGTTAGCGCGGCAGATCTGCGGGGCAGCCGTCGTCAGGATCGCTGCCCTTTTTTTATGGCCAGCAACCAGACAGAGCGGAGAGTCGTGGTGACAGGCATCGGGGTGGTGACATCCCTTGGGCACAATCCGCTCGACTTCTGGGAGCAGATTCTGGCCGGCAAGTGCGGCGTCGGCCCGATCACCTCCTTTGACGTGTCGGACTATACCACGCGCATTGCGGCGGAGATCAAGAATTTTGACCCCACGCCCGCCTTTCCTTCCAGCAAGGACGTCCGCCGCGCGGATCGCTTCGCCCAGTTTTCGGTCTTTGCGGCCTACCAGGCGCTGCTGGATTCGGGCCTGGACTTAAGCCGGGTCAATACCGAGGAAGTGGGTGTGTTTATCGGATCGGGCATTGGCGGACTGCACACGATAGAAGAGCAGCACAAAATCCTGCTGGCCAAAGGCCCCGGGCGGCTTTCGCCCTTCATGATTCCGATGCTGATCCTGAACATGGGATCGGCGCTGTTCTCGATGCACCACAATCTGCGCGGCCCCAACGTGGCCACGTGCTCGGCCTGCGCGACGGCCACCCACGCGCTGGGGGAGGCCTGGCGCTGCATCAAAACGGGCGAGGCCCGCATCATGTTCGCCGGCGGCAGCGAAGCGGCGATCGTGCCGCTGGGTTTGGGCGGCTTTTGCGCGATGCGCGCTCTGAGCACCCGCAATGAGGACCCGCAACACGCCTCGCGCCCCTTTGACCGCGACCGGGACGGCTTTGTCATGGGCGAGGGGGGCGGTGTTGTTGTCTTGGAGGAACTCGAACACGCCAAAGCCCGCGGCGCGCGCATCTATGCCGAATTGTCCGGCTACGGCAACACGGCCGACGCGCACCATCTGACGGCTCCATCCCCCGGAGGCGAGGGAGCGGCCCGTTGCATGAAAATGGCGCTGGATTCGGCGGGCCTGAACCCGTCGGACATTTCCTACATCAACGCCCACGGCACATCGACCCCGCAAGGGGACGTTGCGGAGACCAAGGCGATCAAGACGGTTTTCGGCGAACATGCCCGGAAGCTGGCCGTCAGTTCGACCAAAGGGGCCACCGGCCACATGCTCGGGGCGGCGGGAGCGGTCGAGATGGCGTTGTGCGTCAAAGCCATCCAATGCGACATCGTTCCGCCGACCATCAACCTGGAGAATCCGGACCCGGAATGCGACCTGGACTACGTTCCCGGCGCGGCGCGGGAGATGAAGGTCAACGCGATTGTCAATAATTCCTTTGGGTTCGGCGGCCACAACGCCTCCCTCGTGGCTCGCAAATTTGTGTGAGCGGCGACCGTAACGCCGTCACGTTTTTTGCAAGTGGCTTGGGCACAACGCATTGGGCGTAACAACATCTGGAGGCGGCTCAACCGTTCCGCCGCGCGGTCATGGCGAAACGATCAGATAGAAGCGATCGGGCAGGTTGGTTGAATTATCCGTAACGGTGACTGTGTCTGCCCCGGATGTGCCATTGGTTAGGACCGACCATTGGCTCAACGGCAGCGAGAGGTCGCCCCCAACCAACACTCTGAAGGTTTGTCCAGCTTGGACGCTGAAACTCACCTGCCACCCTTCCGCTCCCCTGGATATCGCCGAACTTGCAAAGAACGGATTCACCAACGGCAGAATGTCCGCAGCCAACCCTGTGGGTTGAGTGAGCGTGTAGTTATCCGCGTCCACTCCGGCCAGGGCGTATCCGCTCACTGTCACCGGGATGTCCATCCCCGCGTTCGGGCCGGCAAAGGCAGCCGCCACCTCGTTGGTGACCAGACTCACCTCGTCGCCGTTGACTTCTCCCTCCAACGCTGCGTCGCCGCTCAACTGCGCATTGGTGGTCCCGTCATACACCTTGGAGACCGCCGTCAGACCGCTCACGGTCAACCCTGCCGGGGTAATGCTGGCCGTCAGATTGGTCGGATTCACCACCGCATAATTGGTGGCCGCCACACCGCCCAACGCCAGACCCGTCACCGTGACCGGCTTGTTGGTCCCCACCGTCTTGTCCGCAAAATACGCGATGGCGTTGCTGGCGACCAGCGTCACGCTGTCGCCGTTCAACACGCCTTCCAAACCGGCATTGGTGGCATCCAGGGTGGCATTGGTCGTGCCGTCATAGACTTTGTCCACCGCCAGCAGGTTGGTCACTGCCAGTGCGACAGCGGTAATGTTCACCCAACCGCTGGCCCCTGAGAACGTGTAGTTGCCCACCGACGTTCCGCCCAAGGCCAGCGTCCCCAACGAACTGATCGCCTCTGACCCGACGTTCGACCCTGCCAGAGTGCCGCTGCCCAACGCCACCGTCACGTCGTCGCTGCCAATCTTGTTCGCCACCGACAAAATGCCCGCCGAGACCGTCGTCGTGCCGTCATAAGCCCGTGTACCCGTCAAACTCACCGGCAGCGCGTTGATCGTCAACGCTGTCCCATTGCCAACCGCCTGCGCAAATGTGTAATTATTGGCCGTAAGCCCGGAACCAATGATCGGGTAGCTGCCGGGACCATTGGACGGCCCGGCTGTCGTCGTGAAAGCAAGTATGCCAGTGGTGGCGCTGGCCTGCGTGTCCGTTCCCACAAAACCGCCGACCAAACCGCTCAACGCCGGCACCCCGGACCCGTAGGTCATGATCGCAGAATTGGCCACGTACGTCAGCGTCGCCGGCGTTACAGTATTCGTTAAAACACTTGAACCGCTGGCCAAATAAATGCCATCCCCGGCATAGGTTGCCGTAATGGAGTGCAAACCGACCATCAATATACTTGTATTAAATGCGGCTGTGCCATCGCTCAAGGCGCTCGTCCCTAATAGGCTGGCGCCGTCCATGAAGGTAACCATTTCTCCATCCGGCGGGGCCGGACTAGTGGAGGAGGTGAAAGTGACCGAGGCGCCATAGCTTTCCATGTCAGTGGAAGAGCTGATGATTGTTGCGGTTGCAAAAGAAGGACTGACCACGAGATACAGTCCGCTGCTGTTGAGTTGCAGGGCGGCCGTGGCATTGCCCGTAATGCCCGCCCCGTTAACCGTGAGTGTGGAAGAAACCACCGAGCCGGCCACTGAACCACCCGGTTGAAGTGAAATCAACTGGTAACTTCCAACCCCCAATGGTGTGCCGCCCGACACCGTGAGAGTCACGGCATTGTTGTTCAGCGTGAACGAGCCATTTGTAACGGTAAGTGCGGGGGCGCCCGATGTGTAGAAGAGAGCCAAGGCCCCGGAGCCCAGGCTCACGCTGCCGGCAATCGTGCCGGTCGAGCCGCCGGTGAGGGTTTGGCTTGGCCCCAGCGTGAAGGTGGAAGTCAAGCCGGAAAGGTCAAAAGCCGCTCCGCTGTCAATGCTGATGTTCGGGGTATTCGGGATCGAGCCGGAACCAATTAGAGCCAGTGTGCCATTGCTAATTGTGGTACCGCCGCCGTAGGTGTTCATTCCACTTAAGCTCAGAATACCCGGACCATCCTTTGTCAAAGCAATCGAGCCGGCGCCGCCCGCCAAAACCCCGCTAAAAAGGCCGCCGCTGACGGTCAGGCTGGATGCTCCGGTGCTGTTGGTAACCGTGCCCGAACCCGACAAGTTGGTCGCGTCAAGCGCGAAGCCCTCCAGATCAAGCGACCCGTTGTCGGTGAGCGATCCACCACCGTTGGTCCAGCCTGTAATCGCTAAATCGCTGTCCAAGTACACGATCGAGTTACCGCCGACAATCCAGTTAAAATGGTATGGACTTGCGTTAGTTCCATAGATGGCCAACAACTGCGGTTTATTCCCGTCGAAGGCTACGTTACAAGTGCCGAACGTATTATTGACTCTCATGGTAGCGGTGCTGTCCACGATAAAATTGCCGGCCACATTCACGGTCGCCGTTCCATTGGTGGCCGTGGGATACCAAAGAACATTTGTGATCGCCAAATTGCCCACCGTCAAGGTGCCGCCCGAGCCTGGGATGTCTTCCACGATCTGGTTATTCGCGTTGTAAACAGCGAAGGTGCCGTTCACTGTGACGTTGCCGGAGTTTATTGTGCCGCCCACCTTTCCATTCTGCGTGGGCCAGTTCCAAATAAAATTATAATACACTTGATTCGTGAACTGGTTGGGGAAGTAGGCCCCTGGCGCCGATGGGGCAAACAAGGCCGTCGAACCGGTGTTCCAGGTTGCGTTTGGAATTGAACCGGCCTTCGCCCCTGTCAGAACAAACAGACTGCCCGGTAAGAACTGGATGGCACCAGCATCATAACCTGGGCCGGTAAAAGCGTCCGCTGCGGCGCCGGAATAGTTGGTCATCGCGCCGCCGCTTTCGATGGCGATGACAGCATTATTTGAAAGCACCACCGAGCCGGCAGTCGAGCAATTCAACCCAAGGCTGCCGGATACGTCCCAGTCATAAGCCGTGGCGGCGTTGTGCGACACGGTCATCGCGGTTTTGTTGAGGATGAGCGATGCTCCCGCCTGGACAGTGAGTTCGTCCACGATGATAGTCGAGGTTGAGCTGCTGTTGGTCATCTTGCTGCCGTTGAGGAGAGTGACCTTGGTCGTGTTCGTGGACGGATAGGACGTGCCGGGGGTGGAACCCGAAGACTTGACCCACGCTGAACCATTCCATTTCTGCCAGTTGGTGCCAGCCGTCCAATATCCGGCGGCCGCGCTTCTCCAATCACCCATATTCTGAGCCGATGCCGGCGACGCAGCGGCCAGCAGCAACTCTAAAAGCAACACAAAACCCATCATCGAAGTCAGGCGCAGTTTAGACCTCAAATCGGCAAGCACGATGCTGAACGGCGGATGAGAGGCAACCATGTTTATGACTGCACAAGTCATTGTGAAGCGATTTAATAGACACACGCATTGCAGACCATTGGCGGTTCGGGTTTCCGAGGTTATCGGTGCTGCGCAGTTGGCATTCATGACTTCGTCATTGTTCATCTGCCAGTAGAGCCACAGTTTCGGGCTGCCGCAAAGCCTGCCGTCGGAGAGACACTCCGCCCATGGCTGGCGCCCAACTGCCACAACAGTTCCAACTGTCGCTTGGCTCCCATGGGTTTCCCCAATATCGTTTACTTGACTAAACATCGGCGGGAACCAAGAAAGTTTAACAAACATATTTTGCGAAAAGCACACTGTTTTTTGCGGCGGCATGATGAAAAGCTAAACGCGCGGAGGAAGGCGAAGAGAGCAAAGTTCGAATCGTTCAGCCGCGGAAGCGCAGGAAAAGGGTGGCTGTCGTTCATAAAAACCTGGAAAAATTCAAAATAGTGTTAATAGTTGAGAAGTTTTGCTAATGGTGGCGCCGTCCGGTTTTGTTGCAAGTGGCTTTGGCGCAATGGGTTGGGTGTTATCGGACGGCTGGGAAACATTTGGAAATAGGGTTGAAAAAATTGAAATAGAGCGAATCGTTTAAGTATTCCGCCAGGAACAGCAATGGGATGAATGGGACTTAAGGGAAGTGTATATAAGCAGTAAAGATTAAGAGTAAGATTAGGATTACGATTAGGACTGGGAACGGATGGGACGGGGGAGCGGGCGCCGGTGTGGCGTCCGTTGCGGCTCAGGAAAGGCTCCCAAGCGATGGACCCGCCTTCGCGTAGGCTTTCGCCATCGCCTAGAAGGCTTTGGCGGACAAGCCGGCGGGCAAGCATAGTTGTCCTCACGCGCAGGAGTTGATCACATTTTCACCCAGGCAAAAAACCGACTGGGGGAAAAAGCGCGTTTTTTGAAGATTTTTTTGAGGGCAGGCCCGCGAAACGACGCACCCTCCCTCGCCGAGGCGGACAGGAAAATCGCGAAAAGGAAGATGGAGAGATGGAATGCGCTGAGGGGAAGCGGGTTGTGGTGGGATTGGGGTTCAGAAAGCCGGAATGGATAGCCGCATGGAACAGGTCCATGCGGCTAACCATCACCGCCACTTACTGGGTGGAGCCGGTGACCTGATAGAATTGGGCCGGCGCGTTGGTGGCCTGCGGATCGAGGAAATAATAGTTGCCGAAGGACACTTCTGTGGGATTGCCCAAGTTCTGCCAGTGGGAGAGCGGCAGGGCGAGGTTGGTGGTGCTCCACACGGTGAAGTTGGCGCCGGCGCCGGGCGCGCTAACGAAGCTGAATTGCAGGCCGGCATTGGTTCCACTGCTGTTGTAGGAGACTCCGGCCAGCGTGGGCGCGGGAAGCGCGGTCAGGTTTGTGGTGCTGGTGGCGTAGAAGTTCAAGTTGTCAATGGCGTAACCGTTGCCGCTGCCGCTGCCATAGTAGTTAATCGACCAAATCAACCAGAGCGCGCCGCCCGGCGTCCAGGGAGCGGCCAGCGCGATGTTGTTGGTCGCGAGATAGACTTGATTGGACGGCTGGGTTCCATCGACTGTCGTGACGACAGGCGCGGTCGGGAAACTGAAGAACAGGTTGGACTCGAGGACGGCGTTGGTGATGGACTCGGCGGTGAGCAGGAAATTGGTCGCGGTGGAGTCGAGCGTGTAACCAAAGGACATGACGCGCTGGCCGGTGCCGTTATGCCACAGTTCGCCGATGAAACTGACCGAGGCGTAGTTCAAGTCGTTGGTGGATTCGTTGACCAGTTTAAGGGCAAAGGTGGTCGAGCCCGTGGAGCCGGTGGAAAGCAAGCCCAGGGCGCGGTTGGTCCCGATGATGCCATTGCCATCGTTGGGGCCGAAATCAATCACGCCGCCGGTGGTTTGGTCGCCGTCCTGCGCTCCGAAGCGTGTGATACCATCGACGCCGGGATACAAGGCATCAGCCGCGCCGTACCAGCCGGGCATGGTGTTGGACAGGCCCAGGCCGCCGACAAAACTGTTTTGGATGACGGGGTAGGCGAAGTCAAAGGGATTGGCCAGCGAGTAGCTGACGCCGTCGATGCTGCCCGGGTCCAGCGGGTTGTTGATGCTGTTGACCGAGTTGCTGCCCGGGTCGGGCAGGGAGTTGAAGTTTTGAATGTAGAGTTGATTGCTATAGGCGACAAAGGAATGCGGCGGCGGGACCAGGACGGTGACGGTGGCGACCTGGCTTGTGGCGCTGCCGCCGCCATTGCTGACGACGATCCGATAGGAGGCGGCATCGCTGGAGCCGGCGGGATCGATCATCAGGGTGCTGGTCTGTGAGCCGCTGTATTCATTGACATCGCTCAGGGCATTGGTGGCCGTCTTGGTGATTTTATACCATTGATTGGTAAGGGGGGGAGTCCCGCCCGCGGAAGTCGCGGTCAACGATGCGCTCAAGCCGGCAAAAGTTGTGACCGATGTGGGTTCGCCGGCGGTAATGGTGGCGATGTGAAACTGCACCGAGAGGACATCGACGAGGTTGGAGGCAAAGCCGGCCGCGTTGGACGCCACCAGATAGTAACTTCCGTT
>JBEKSF010000166.1:0-11034 GCA_049517295.1 Verrucomicrobiota bacterium | reverse complement strand
ATACCCATCTTCGCCAAGGTGTCGTTGAGTTTAAAGGTCGATTCCAATTTGAATCTGGGCAGGAAAACCTCGACTTTCTGCCAGCTCATTTGGCGCAAAGTGACCGAGAGCAGCGCGGGTGTCAGGCTGTTTTCCAAAATGCCGCAGCCGTTGATCGGGCGCGGCAGAAATATGACCATATCAAGGCATCCTTGATAGAACAATTCTACGGCCTGATAATAGCTGTTCTCCATGTATCCAGCCACCTCGGTTTGGTGCATCAACGGCACATCAACTTGGTTCGTCGGAGAAAGATGGAACGGTTGATTCGATGTGCGGGATTTGTCATAAGATGTCGCCCAAAGCCCCTTGAAATAGACGGCGTTGGCTAGCACCAACGCGGTAACATGGTCCACGCTGCCCGGCGGCAGTATGTTCTGGATTTAGTCCCGGGTCTGTAGCGCCACCCACGCGTTAATCTGGTTCCGCGCCGCATCGGCCGCGGTCTTGAAATCCGCCTGGTTAATGTTGGCTTGATATGGGCCTGTGGCGGTTTTCAAGAAGGCTGGCAGGAAAGGATTGCCTTGTTCGGCCCATAGCGCATTGGCGATGCTCAGTTCGATGCCCTCCTGTTTGCCAACTGCGAGCAGCCAGTGCTGAAGCAGGCCGAAATCTGAATGGACTTCCTGGCCGTTGGCGAAATGAAGGACGTTGCGCATTTGCTTCTCTGTCTCGCCGCGTGCGCCCGCATAGGTCAAAGCCAAAGCGGTCGAGATGCCGTAGGGCGAAAAGAAGAGGTTCCCGGAGTTCGCTTTAAGCTGGCTGAAAAGATCGAGGGCAAACGCTGTATTCCCTTCAACGAGTGCCTCGGACTGTTCCGATTGAGCCTCCGACGCGAAGCAGGCCGCCGCCGAAACCGTAAGAATGGCGATTGTTGTTTGGCAGGCTTTCATATCGGTCAAATATATGCAGGTAGCGTGCCAGGCGCAACTCCATTGGTCGCACTTGCTGCGGCGGAGGCGCGCGACGAAATTCTTCTCCAGGCTCAAGAGACCGGGATTTCCTGCTGACGTGCATTTAGAGTCATAGATAATTACCCCCTTTGTTTCCTTGGTTTCCTTCTGTTGTACACCAAGCAAACGAAGAAAACGAAGAATCTTGTCATGCACCCGCCAGAGGCCGGCCCAATCAGTGACTCGCAGGCGCTCGCCCGAGGTTCCAAACTGGCTCGCAGGCGGCTCGCCCCTCCGACGCGAGGAATCGGAGACAACGCGCAATTCTAGTGAAAACGCGGGGGCATTGCGCTTGGTTCAATTGGCTTTGCGTTGGCGGGCGGATGAAGGCAGGATTTGCCCATGCCATCGACACAAAAACGGGCAAGTGTGTGGGGTGACCGGTGTGATGTGATTCAATACGCCATCATTGTCGGCCTCTGGCTGGCGGTTTCGGCGGCGTCAGCGCAGGAGCCGGACACCAATCGGCCGGTGATGTACCGCGCGCGCGTCGAGCCGCACTGGTTTGCGCAGACCAATGAAGTGACGAACCGGTTTTGGTATCGTGTCGAGGTCGGGAAGGACCAGCACGAGTATGTTTTGGTGGACGCTTCGTCCGGGCGGCGCGAACGGGCGTTTGATCACGACCGAATGGCCCAAGCGCTGAACGATGTCGCGAGGCGAAACTTTACCGCGCTGACCCTGCCGTTCACGTCGCTCCAATTTACCAATGGCGGCAAGTCCCTTCTCATGACAGCGAGCAACGGGGCGTGGTCGTGCGATCTGGAAGCCTATCAAGTCCGGCGGGTCGGAACGAACGAGGAGGGAAGGCGGGAGGGCCTTTTTCGCGGGCCGCGCCAGCGGCGACCGCCAGGCCAGAGGCCGCAGGAAGGGGCGCGGTCGCCAGATGGGAAGTGGGAGGCGGTGGTGCGCGGGGACAATTTGTTTGTGCGCGACTTGAAGACTGAGAAGGAAACGTCGCTGAGTTACGACGCCAACCCGAACAGTTCGTATGCGCGGGACATGGATCGGGAGCGGTATGTCGAGATGGAGTACGAGGCGCGCGATCCACAGACGCCGGAGCCGGAGGTGTATTGGTCGCCGGATTCCCGCCGGTTGGTGGCCATGCGCCGGACGCCGGGAACGCACCGCTCGGTTTATTTGATCGAATCCTCGCCGGAGGACCAGCTCCAGCCCAAACTGGAATCCTACCCCTACCTCAAAGCCGGCGACGCCGTGCCCATACACAAACCGCGCCTGTTCGATGTTGAGGCGATGAAGGAGATTCCGGTCGATGACGGGCTATTTTCCAATCCGTGGTCGATTGGCGACGTGCGCTGGAGCACCAATTCATCGCGGTTCACGTTTCTTTACAATCAGCGTGGACATCAAGTCCTGCGCATCGTCGCCGTGGACGCCTCGACGGGCAAGGCGAGCGCCATTGTGGACGAGCGCAGCCCGACGTTTATCTGCTACTCGGCCAAATACTACTGCGAATATCTGGACGAGACGGGCGAAATTGTCTGGATGTCCGAGCGCGACGGCTGGAACCATCTCTATCTTTATGACGCGGCGTCCGGGCAGGTGAAGAAACAGATCACGCGGGGGGAGTGGGTAGTGCGCGGCGTTGATTACGTGGATAAACGCACGCGCCAAATCTGGTTTGAAGCCGGCGGCGTGGCGCCGGGGCAGGACCCGTATTGGGTGCAGTATTGCCGCGTCAATTTTGATGGCAGCGGCATGACGGTATTGACGCCGGGCGAGGGCACGCACGGCATCCAGCCCTCGCCGGACGGCAGGTATTTTGTTGACACTATGTCGCGGCTGGACCTGCCGCCGGTGACGGAATTGCGCTCCGGCGCCGATGGCGCGTTGATCTGCAAGCTGGAGGGGGCCGACGTTCACGAGACGCTGGCCAAAGGATGGCGCACGCCGGAGCGGTTTGTCGCCAAAGGACGGGACGGCGTCACCGACATTTACGGCGATATTTGGCGTCCGAAGGATTTTGCGCCGTCGAAAAAGTATCCGGTGATCGAAGACATTTACGCGGGGCCGCAGGATTCCTACGCGCCGGTTTCATATCGCCCGTTTTACCAGCAGCAGAAGCTGGCGGACCGGGGGTTCATCGTGGTGCAGATGGACGGCATGGGAACGTCCAATCGCTCCAAAAAATTCCATGATACATGCTGGAAGAACCTGGGGGACGCCGGGTTTGCGGACCGCATTCCGTGGATTAAGGCGGCGGCGGCGCGGGATGCATCTTTTGACCTGAGCAGGGTGGGGATTTACGGCACCTCGGCCGGCGGCCAGAATGCGTTGCGGGGCCTGTTGGATTACGGGGACTTTTACAAGGCCGGCGTGGCCGACAGCGGCTGCCATGACAACCGCATGGACAAAATCTGGTGGAATGAGCAGTGGATGGGCTGGCCGGTGGATGAGAGTTACACGCGCAGTTCCAACGTGGCCGACGCTCATAAGCTGCAAGGCAGATTGCTGCTCATGGTGGGCGAAATGGACCGCAACGTGGACCCGTCCAGCACGATGCAGGTCGTCAACGCGTTGATCCACGCCAACAAGGACTTCGAGTTGCTGTTCATGCCCGGAGCCGGTCATGGCGTGGCCGGTACGCCTTATGGCGCCCGGCGGTTGGTGGACTTTTTTGCGCGAACGCTCCTGGCGGGCGACGAACAGCGGCCCCAGTGAACCGGTTTTGGGGCGCCTCTTTTATGGACTGCGGTGGCAGAGCGCAGCGGCGACACCGCTTTCGCCTTTTCAGAGACGCTTGGAAACCCGGGACGGTGGAAATCACGCGGCATCAAAGCGGCGTCGCGCCCGTGTTCCCTCTTGCCGCCGCACTCCATAGGAAACCGCCCGTCGCGGCGGCAAGCTGGGAGAGATGAAATGCATTGTGGCGCGGGCCGCGTAACAAAATTGACGTGGCGGGGTTAAACCGTAAGATAAAAAGGATGAGTAATGCGGCAAAAGTTGGGGGCGTGGGAGGTGTGCTGGCGCTAGCCGCGGGCCTGGGGTTGCTGATCGGTTGGGTTGTCAGCCGCCAAGGTGAGGCGCCGCCCATCGCCGTCCCCCCCGGCGACAATCCGCCCCTCGCGGCGGCGGCTCAACCCCAACTCGCCGGGGCGCAAGCTCAAAGCACAACTCCGGCCCAAGACATGTCGGGGCCGGCCGAGCCTGCTCCTGCGCCCGTCTATTCCACCGATTGGGAACAGCGGCTGGACGACATCCTGCTCTCCACCGACGAGGTCAACGCCAAGGCGGACCACATCCTGGAATTGATTCCCACCGCGCCGCCCGACGCCCAGGTCGAATTGACGCAGCACCTGGTCAACATGGTGCAGGATGATCACTATGACGGCGCCGCCGGATTGCTGACCAATGCCGCCACACCCTCCGCCGTCTCCACCGTCCTGATGAACGATTTGCTCAACCGCAACAACGGCCTCAAGCTGCCCATGCTCCTGGCCGTCGCCCGCGACGGCGATCATCCGCTCAAAGACCAGGCGCACGACATGCTCGAATTGCTCACCCAGCAGGACAACGGCACCAATTGGGACCAATGGCAGACCTCCATCGACACCTGGCTCCAAAACAATCCGCCGTGATTTCCCCCCCCGGCTACGGCTCTTCCCATACGACCCGCCCATCGACCATCGTGAGCGCGACGCGCGCGCTGTGGATTTCCTCCGGCGCCATCTCAAAGATGTTTCGGTCCAGCAGCACCAGATCTGCCAGGCGCCCCGCCGCTATGCTCCCTTTCTCGCTCTCGGTGAATTCCGCGCGGGCCGAGCCGGCGGTATAAGCCCGCACCGCCTCCTCCACCGAGATCCTTTGTTCCGGCTGCCAGCCCCCGGAATGTTTGCCGTCGAGTGTCCGCCGTGTGACCGCGGCCTCGATGGTCAGCATCGGGTCCAGCGGCGCGACCGTCCAATCTGTCCCCAGCGCCAGCGCGGCCCCGCTGTCCAGCAGCGAGCGAAAACAATAGGCCTCCTTGACGCGTTGCGGGCCAATGCGCCCGAGGCACCATCGCCCGTCATCCGCGGCGTGATACGGCTGCACCGAGGCGATGACTTGCTGCCGGGCAAATCGAGGCACTTCCGCGGGCCGCAAATGCTGCGCGTGCTCAATGCGAAAACGGCGGTCCCGCGCCCCGTTCTCTCGCGCGACAATCTCCAACAGGTTCAGTATCTCATAATTGGCCCGGTCGCCGATGGCATGAATGGCCACTTGCAGGCCGGCGCTGTCCGCCCCCAGCACGCGCCGCAGCATCGCGCCGTCGGGGTACATCTGATCGCTCAGGAGACCGCGATTGCCGGGATCGTCGGCGAACGGCTCGAAAAAACAAGCGGTGCCCGCACCGAGACTGCCATCTGCGAAGGCCTTGACGCCCCCCATGCGGACCATTCCGGCGGTAGTCTGCGGACGGTCGGCGGCGCGGGCCAATTCCTCCCATCGGGCCAGCGGATAGAGGGCATAGACCCGCGTTTTGAGTTCGCCCCGATCGGCCAGCTCTTTATAGATGGCCGCGTCGTCCCCCGCCAAAACGTCCTGCACGCTGGTGACGCCCAGTCGCGCCGCGTAATCGGTGGCGCGTTGAGCGGCGGCTTTATGCTCTTTGTAACCGGGCTTGGGAATGATGCGCCGCACTGCTTCCATGGCCGCGTCTTTCAGGATTCCTGTCGGTTCGCCGGTGGCGGCGTCGCGATCTATCAATCCGCCTGGAATGTCCTGGCTGCGGCGGCTGATGCCGGCCATTTTCAGCGCCAGCGTGTTGGCCAGCGCGATATGCCCATCGGTGCGGCTCAGGAAGACCGGGTTGGCGGCGGTGACCGGGTCAATCAGTCGGCGATTGGGCATCGGAGCGCCCGGCCAGGTTTGGTGGTCCCACTCCCCGCCCGTGATCCATTGTCCGCCGGGTATCTTTTGCGCGTGCGCCCCGATGCGCCGAACGAACTCCTCCGGCGTGGCGGCGTCGCGCAGTTGGACATTGCCCAGCGAAAACCCGCCCTCCATAAAATGCACGTGAGCATCGTTGAACCCCGGCAGGAGCAGGCGGCCCCTGGCATCGATGACCCGTGTGCTTGTTGCCGCCAGCGCGCGAATCGCGGCGGTTTCTCCCACCTGACTGATGCGATTGCCCCGCACCGCCACCGCGCTGGCGCGCGCCGCGCGCGGTGGCCCGGCCATAGTGCGGACATCCGCGTTGATAATGATGCAATCCATGTTCAGCATGATGGCGCATACCAAATAAAAAGAACAGACTGGCAAACGGGCGCGCCTATGGTAGAGATACTAGCGTGTCTGTATCGACCGAAACCTGCGAAGCTGCGATTCTGAGCCGGATAATTCGCCCGGACCGTGCCACGTGGTCGAAAGAGGCCGCTGAGTCAATACTGGCCTTTGATTTCTCGCCGGCTGACGCGCGACGTATGAACTTACTGGCGTCGAAAGCTCGCCAAGGATCCCTAAATGTCCGGCAAGAGGCTGAGTTGGAGAACTATCGCCAGGTGGGCCGCTTGCTGGAATTGCTGCAATCCAAGGCTCGCCTTTCTCTCAAAAAAACGCCGTCGCCAGACTGAACCGCATGGACGCACGCCTGCAGGCGCAGGTTTGGCGGCGCGCGCAAAGTCGCTGCGAATACTGCGGGTTCCCGGCGCGGTTGACGCGCGTTCCATTCCAGATCGACCACGTTATCGCGGAAAAACACGGGGGCCGGACGACATTGGAGAATTTGGCCCTGTCCTGCTTTTTCTGCAACACGTTCAAGGGGCCAAATCTCGCCGGCCTCGATCCGAAGACGCAGCAGGTAACGCGATTGTTCCATCCCAGACGAGACCGTTGGCACGAGCATTTCCGATGGAATCAGGCCATTTTGGAAGGGCTGACCGCGGTCGGGCGAGCCACCATCGAAGTTCTTCGCATCAATCGCGATGATGCAGTGGCAGTTCGGCGATCAGTTATGCAAGAGGAGTCGTTGTAGCAATCGAGCCGGCACTGGGACGTCGGCAACAGTTTATCCGTTGGAACGCGTTGAAGCAAAATATAGCGTGAGGCGCGTTTTGCGGTATCCTCAAGACCTGTATATGGAAATATTGCCGACTGTCGTGCTCAAACCCGGCGCCGCTGACCGCCTCGTGGCCGGGCATCCGTGGATTTATGCCGGGTCGGTCCTGCGGCTGACCGCCCCCGCCGCCGACGGCGCGCTGGTGCAAATCAAGGACCACCGCCAGCGATTCCTGGGCGTCGGGCTCTATAATTCCAAATCAAAAATCCAGGTCCGCGCGCTGGACCCGGAGCGCGTGACCGTCGATGCGGGTTTTTTTGCCGGGCGCATTCGCGCCGCCCTGGCGTTGCGCCACAAACACCTGCCCGCCGCCTCCTCCTTCCGCGTCGTCAACGCGGAGAGCGATTTTTTGAGCGGCTTGATCGTCGATAAATACGCCGACGTTCTGGTGGTGCAAATCTCCTCCCTGGGCATGGACCAGCGCAAGCCGATGATCATCGAGGCCCTGCAGTCGATCTTCTCGCCGCGCGCCATCTTCGAACGCAGCGAGGCCTCGTTCCGCAAATTTGAAGGACTGCCCGAAAGCAATGGCATCCTGCGCGGAACCCTGGAGGGGCCGGTGCGGATCGACCTCAATGGATTGCGATTCGACGTCGATGTGGCCGGCGGGCATAAAACCGGCCTTTACCTCGACCAGCAACGGAATTACCAACTGGTGGCCGATCTGGTCCGCACTGGCCAGGTCCTGGATTGCTTCTGCTTTACGGGCGGATTTGCCCTGCATTGCGCGCGCGCCGGCGCCGGCCACGTGCATGGCCTGGACTTGAGCGAAGACGCGGTGGCCGCCGCCGGCCGCCACGCGCGGGCCAATGGCCTGGAGGAGAAATGCTCCTTCGAATCGGTCAACGCCTTCGATTGGCTCAAAGCCCAAACCGCCGTCAAACCGCACGAGAAAGTCGTCCCGAAATTTGACGCCATCATCCTGGACCCCCCCTCCTTCACCCGCACCCGCTCCGCCGTGGAAGATGCCTTGCGGGGTTACAAGGAAATTCATTTGCGGGCGCTCAAGCTCTTAAAGACCGGCGGCACTCTCGCCACCTTCTGTTGCTCTCACCACGTGGATGCGGTGACGTTCCAAGACGTCATTTCCGCCGCGGCTTTCGACGCCCGCCGCGTATTGCGGCGCGTGGCTGTTTTGAGCCAATCGCCCGACCATCCCGTTTTGCCGGCCGTGCCGGAAACCGAATATCTCAAGGGCTTTGCCTTCGAAGTGGCGAGGTGAACCGCTGCCTGATGCTCTCCCATTCTCCAGTCAAGGCACCCGGGTGCCGTCGGCGGCCCAACTGATATCCGGCCGTCCGGGATCGGCGGCTATCGTGACGGCATTGGAGCAGACGTAGGTGTACTTATACCAACCCGCGTGATTATCACTGAAGGTAATGCTCCCGCCGGCCAAGTGCCGGGACGAGAACGCCGTGGTGTAAACTTGGGGTTTGCAGATGTCGGTCTCTTTGGCTTGACTGCCATAAAATGGCGTTTCGTTAACGAGAGTGCGCCCGTCGGAATAGAGCACGAAACTGGAGGGGCGGTTAATCATGTGCGATTTCAGGTAAACGACGCTGCTGGGCATGTCCCAGAGCGCCTTTGAATTCATCCCGTATTGAAGGGCGACCCGGATGTTCGGGTTGATCAGGGGATCGATTCGCGCCGTCGGGCACGTGAAAATATTCCCGCCCGCGTTGAAATTCTGTATCCCCGAGTTGTCGTCCTCGATGGCCTTATAGAAATAAAGGGGTTTGCTGCCGACGTAAGGTGGCAGGGCGTTAAACCACGCATCCATGCCTTCGGGCGGATTATTGTAATAAAAATCCGCCAAATCCGTCCAGGTGGGGTTGTCCTCATTATACCCGGACGCCGCCCCGGGCGTCCCTTCGGGTATTTTGGTTTCTGGATAAACCTGGTTGTTGTCATCCACGTACATGGTCGAGGCCTGGCCCCATTGCTTTAGATTGCTCAGGCACTTGATGCGTCTGGTCTGCTCCTTGGCGTTGGCCAGCGCCGGCATCAGCAGCGCGGCCAGGATGGCGATAACGGCGATGACCACCAGCAATTCAATCAGTGTAAACGCGGCAACACTCTTCGTCTTCATTCTATCTCTATTAGGCATACACATCCGGTCCAGTGCGCCCACTCTGGCAGGTCTATGTGACATCCGTGTGGACGGAATGTTACAATCCTGTGAAAAAAATCCGTCGCTTCGATTGTTACCCAATTGTCACGCAACAGTCGCGGCAATGTCATACGCCTTTGCGACGATCCCGCCCCAAATTCAGAGTTTAATTTGACCGGTAATCAAAACTCAAAAAATGGAATCAACATGAAAAAACTGCTTCTCTTCTCAGTTGTCGCCGCCTCGTTCGCCCTGAACGCTCCCGCTCAAAACACCAACATCGTCATCCCGCCGGGAAAACTGGCCGTCTTCAAGGCCGGCGACGGCACCGGCTACTGGAATATCAGCACGTCCAGGGTCCAACCCTGTTTCGTGCAGGTCTTTGACCCGATCGCCACCAACCAGGCCGCGCCGCTGTATTCGCTGCCCTTGCCCACCAACTCTCCCAATGGCATTTGGATCAACGCTCACGCCGGTTCCGAGGGAGGCGGAATCTCCCGCGCGGCCAATCGTCAGGTCCTTGCGCTGGAAGGTTATACCGGCGACATCCTCAGCCCAACCAATTCCAAACCTTCCTCCGACACCGCGGTCACACGCGGCTTTGGCGTCGTCGATGCCTTTGGCAATGAACAGGTCCTGTACCAGAGCCTGGCCAATTGGTTCGGCCTGCCTCTTGGAGTTACGCAGAATAATCCCACCGGCATCGCCACCGCCGACGGCACCAACTTTTGGGGGACCGGCAACGTGACCGGAACCAGTGTGGAAGCTTCCGGCGTTCTTTTCTACAATGGCACTGTTTCGCCCGCGCCGATTGAAATTGAAAACTACATCCAGGCCGCCGCCGAAGCCCGCATCATCAACGGCACTCTTTATGTTGTCGTCCCCGGCGGCGGCATCTACAATTTCCTCAATCCGGCCAACGATGCCGTGTCTCCTTTGCCCGGGGATCCGAATGCCCCCAACTCGGTGGACTACGTTTTGACCAACCTCTTCCTCAATTGGGGACCCACCTACAAGAACATCGCCAATTTTGACATGAACCCCGCCGGCACGATTGCTTATGGCGCCGATCAAACCTTCGGCATCGTCAAGTTTACCAACAACGGTGGCGCCTGGCAGCAGGCCTATCTCTTCAACGTCACCAATCTTGGCACCCAGCAGCAGAAAGCCGGGCAGGGCGGCTGTTTCGGCATCTGCGTGGATTTCACCGGCACAAATCCCGTCATCTACGCCACGACCATGGAATACGGCACCGCGCCCGGATTGGTCAACGACAGCCAGGGCAATCCCAACCAGAACCGCCTCATCCGCATCGTCGATAGCGGCGATCCCGGCACCAATCTGGTCGCCCAGACACTTGCCATCGCGCCCACCACCAACGAAGTCTTCCGCGGAATTGATTTTACCCCCGATCTCACCCCATTGATCACTTCCCTGCCGGCCGATTATGCCACCACCAACGGCGGCAGCGCGTCTTTCACCGTCACCGCGCAGTCCGTCTATCCTTTGACCTATCAGTGGATGGATGACGGAACCAATCTCACAGACCAGACGAACGCCGTGCTTGCTTTAAGCAACCTCTCCACCAACTCAAACGGGGACACCCTTCAATGCGTCGTTTCCAACCAATGGGGCGTTGTGACCAGCGCGCCACCCGCCATTTTGACGGTGACTGTTTTGCCAGTGCTCCCGGCCATCACCAACTCCCCGGCCAATGTGATCGCTTATGTCAATGGCATGACCTCCTTCGCCCCCGTTTCTCCAACGGGCACCGAGCCCTTCACCTTCCAATGGTACTACGCCGGCGCCGCGTTGACCGATGGCGTGAAATACGCCGGCTCTGCCAGCCCCGCGCTTACCATCTCAAACCTGGC
>JBEKSF010000165.1:0-11180 GCA_049517295.1 Verrucomicrobiota bacterium | reverse complement strand
TATGGGCCTCGCTCGGCTGGTTTTGCCGATTGGAATGATTATGGAAACCAAATCCGTCACTTGGTGTATTGCCCGCGCGTATGAGTCTCTGATCGCTGCCGCCGGCTGGCTGCAATCGCCCTTGCTCTTGGCGTTGCGCCTCTATTGGGGCTGGCAATTCTTCGTGACAGGCAAGGCGAAACTGATGCACGTAAGCAAGTTTGCCGCTTTTTTTCAAAGCATCCATATCCCCTTCCCGAACTTCAACGTCTGCCTGGCCGGCGGAACGGAGTGCGTGGGCGGCCTGCTCCTGTTGCTCGGACTGGGCGCCCGCCTCGTCTCTATCCCCCTGCTCGTCGTCCTGATCGTCGCCTACCTCACCGCCGAATTGGACGCTGTCAAGGCTATATTTAGCGACCCGGATAAGTTTGTGACCGCGACCCCGTTTCTCTTCATGCTCGCCTGCCTCGTCGTCCTGGCTTTTGGCCCAGGCGTCTTTTCCATTGATTGGCTTCTTGCGAAAACAATTGGCCGCAAGCCGAAATCGTGACGGCCCGCCTGAAGACCCTGTGCTGCGCCCTCTGGCTGATGTCCGCCACTCTGGCGCGCGGTCAGACGCTGGAAGTGGGCGGCGCGGTCATCCAGATTGAGATGGACTCGGATTTGCCGTTGCCGCGGACGGCGGTCGTGGAATGGATCCGCCGCGCTGCCCTGGCGGTAAGCGGTTACCTGGGCCAATTTCCTGTGCGGCAGCTTTTCATCGCCGTCGCCGCCGGGGGAGAAGAGCCGGTGAACGACGGCCTGACCAGGGACGGTTCGCGCATCGACGTCCGCCTCGGCCGCGGTGCGCGGCGGGACGACTTGGCGCACGATTGGATCATGACGCACGAGATGTTTCACCTGGCCTTTCCGACGTTGAAGCGGCGGTATTCATGGATGATGGAGGGTCTCTCCGATTATCTGGAGCCGATTGCGCGCGCGCGCGCCGGCCAATTGACCAACCAGGAGGTCTGGCGGGAGTTCGCCGAAGGCTTGCCCCAGGGCCTTCCCCAGCCCGGAGATCGCGGGCTGGACAACACTTTCACCCGCGAGCGCATTTACTGGGGCGGCAACCTTTACTGGTTGCTGGCCGACGTCCAGATCCGAGTCAAGACGAACAACCGGCGCAGCGTCGATGACGCCATCCGCGCCATTCTGGCCGCCGGCGGCAACGGCGGCGCCGATTGGAGTCTGGCCCGGGTCTTGAAAGTGGGCGACAAATCGACCGGCACGACCGTGCTCAAGGACCTGCACAACGAACTCGGCCCCAAGCCCGGCAACATCGACCTGGACGATCTCTGGAAGCGTCTCGGTGTCAAGTATGAGAAAGGCGCCGTCCTTTTTGACGACGCCGCCCCGTGGGCCGGCATTCGCGCCGCGATCACCGCCAGGGGATCGTTTCGACCGCCCTGATTTCCTAAGTCCCCTCATCCTTTCCTGACTTTTTCCTTCTTTCCCTCCAGTTCGGCCTGGAGAGATTTGCGGGAGCTGGCCAACTGCTTTTCCAACTGCTCCACCGCCTCGTAGTCTCCCTTCGCGGCGGCGGCGGCCCGTTCATCTTTGAGAAAAATTTCGCGCTCGGCGATTTTGGCCGCGTACTTGGCGTCCAATTCGGCCAGTTGTTTCTTTTGGGCGTCGGTCATTTTGGCGGCGGGCGGAGTCGTTTTGTTCAAACGCTCCATCGCCAGCTCGTATGCGGATTTCATGTTTTGTTTTTCTTCCACGGCATATCCGGAAATGATTCCGGCACTTTGGGCGGCGGTTTTGCCTTGGCCACTTCAAGCGCCTCCCCGCCCGGCGACGGCTTGGACGGCGGCGCCATGTTGCCGCGCCAGGATGCGATCCGCGCCTGCAAGGCATGGTGCTCAGCGGTCTGTTTATCGCCGGCCTTCATGTAGGCGCGAGAGAGATTGGTGTGAACCAACTGATCGTGCGGCCGCAGTTTCTCCGCCTTGTGGCCCTCGGCGATGGCCGCGGCGTAATCGCCCTTCGCGTAATAGGCCCCGCCCAGGGACAATTGGGCGTCGAAATACGCCGGGTCCAGCGCCAGTATCGCCCGCAACCGCTCGATGGCGCCGTCACAGTTGCCGGTGCTGAACTCGTACATCGCTTCGTCAAATTGGTCCTGGAGGCTTGGCATGCCGCTCCTTAACATATACGATGGCCTTGGGACTGAAAGCCCAATTGTATCCGCCCATGCCCATTAAACTCATATGCACCGACTTCGATGGCACGCTCTTCGCGGAATTTGAAAACCCGCCGGTGCCTCTCCGCCTCCAACAAATCATCGCCCAACTCCAGGCAGGCGGCGCCAAATGGGTCATCAATACCGGACGCGACCTGGCCAGCCTGTTGGAGACCACCGGCCGGGCGCGCCTGGGCATCAAACCGGATTTCGTGGTGGTCGTCGAACGCGAGATTTTCCGCCACCATGACTCGGAGTATGTCGAGGACACGGCTTGGAACCAGGCCAGCCGGCGGGCACACGCGGAGTTGTTCCGGCGCGTGCGCGCCGCGGTGCCCCGCCTGCGCCAATGGGTCGAGGCCCGTTTCACTGCCACCATTTATGAGGACGTCTATTCGCCCTTCTGCTTCATCGCCGAACGGCCCGAAGACGCGGAGGCGATCCACCAATATCTCGACGAATACTGCCGCACAGTCCCCAACCTGACCGTGATGCGCAACGACGTCTATGCGCGCTTGAGCCATCAGGCCTTCAACAAAGGCACCGCCCTGACGGAAATCGCCCGGCAAGGCGGCCTCACTCCGCAGGAAATGTTCGCCGCCGGCGACCACCTCAACGACCTCCCCATGCTTTCGCTCCGTCACGCCCAGTGGCTGGCCGCCCCGGCCAACGCCATCGAACCGGTCAAAATCGCCGTCCGTCAACAAAACGGCCACGTCAGCCAGTTGCCGTGCGGACATGGCGTGAGCGAGGCGCTGGAGTTTTTCCTCTCCGTTGGCGGCAAATCTCCGGCGTCAGGATAGGAACAAGATTTGCTAAATATTCGGCAAAAAATGGAGAGCGCGCCCAGCACCTCAGTCCTATGTTGTTGCGAGATAAGGAAATAGTAGCCAGACAACGAATGTAGAGAAGAGCGATATGAGTAGTAGATGGAAATATATCTTTCTGAGCCTGGCGCTCATTGAATTTGCGATAGGTTTCAGCGACCTGCGGCCAAACACCTTCTTTTACATGGGACGGCCGCTGGGCGCGATTTTGTTGGGCCTTTACTTGGTGGCCCAACTGTTAGAGAGGGAGTCGGCTCTGCTGGATCAGCAGAACCGTGCGGCAGGTGCGGCCCTGAACAAACCGGTCTGGGAGCCGGCCTTGCCTAAGTATTCTCGTAATGAGGTGGCTACACATCCAGTTCCCGCCATAGCTCCAACCCACTGAGCTCACTGGAAACAAAGACAACGACGCAGGGCGCGTTCCAAAAGAACGCGCCCTGTGGGCTTTAAGGGGGTCTGCCTCGGCTCCACAACCGCGCGGCGCCCGCCGCAAATTAAACGCAAGAGGAAACCCTCCCCGCATCACACGCAGAGATAGACGTAGATGGCCAGAATGACCGCAAGCAGACCCGCCACCGCCGCGATCGTCCACAGCAGATTGCGCTGCCGCGCGGCTACCGCAAAGGTCGCCACGATCACCGCCAACTGCGCGGCCAGCATCCCGTAAAAAAACTTCTGGCTGCGGGCGTGATGATGATTGGCGGAGATGTTGCTCTTGCGCACCTGCAATTCGTAGAGATAGGCGATGTTCTGGTTGAGCCGCGCCTCGCCGTCGTAGCGCATCTCCTCAAAGCGCAGGCGCGCCGCGGTAAAATCCCGGTCCTGGCGCGCCAACTCCGGGCTTCGTCCCAATAAGCCGTCGAGCCTGTCAATCATCTGGCTGGCTGGCTTGGTGGCGGCGTCGAAAGCGCGGCTGGCTTCCTCAGCCGCGGCAAGACTACTGTCAAGCGCACGGTCGCTCACCGGGGCCAGCAGCGCCCCTACCTCCGTTTCAGGACGATCGTCGGCAACGGCGCCAATGGCCGCCTGTGTCTTTGCGTCCAACACGGCCGGCGTGGCGGCTTGCGGCAGTCTGCCTTGCGCGAGCAATGCCAGCGCGTCCCTCGCGGCCGCGGAGTTCACCATCTCCGCAAGATCGGGCTTGCCAAGCGCCTCGACGGCGGAGCGCAGAGCCTCGGGGTCGAGGGGATGGATTTCGCAGGTGGCGCGGAGAAGGTCGAGCGTGTTGCGCTGCGCCGCGCCGCGAAGCCGTTTGGCTTGGAAAAAACTCCATTGATCGCCCGCTTTGGATTGCTGCTGCGCCCCGAGCGAGCGGTCATACTGGGCCTTGGTCATTTCGCTGGAGGACAAAGCCGCCAGCATGGTCGCCACAACCGCCATGATGACGGGAGTGCCGGTGAGGATTTTCCCCCACGTGCTTTGCGGCGCCTGACTCTTGAGTTCTTCCGGTATTTTAACGTTCATCGCGCGCTCCGGCTATTTGGACGGGACGCGAGAAACAGCGGCCGCCGCCGGCGGTTTGCCCAGCGGAATGTCCCAGTCCTTGGTCAACCGGTAGAGTATTCCCGTGCCTTCCATGAAAGCGTAAATCCACCAGACGACCAACACCACCGCCAGCAGTTTCGGCCACGCAGCCGTTTTCTCCGCGTAACGGTCGTTGACGTCGATCGTCGCGCCCGGCGGCAATTTGGCGATGGTGGTCAACCGCGTGCCGAAGGGAACATTGATGCGCGCCTTGGTGTTGATGGCCCACCCGTTGGCGTCGAGGATCGGTCCAAGGTTGCGTTTGTGCAGCTTCATGTAAGCCAGCAACAGCGACGGCCCGGAGATGATCAGCATGACGCCGAAAGCCACCAGCGGAAGTTGCCACGCGTCGAATTTGCCCACATAGGTCAGAAACGCCGCAAAGGCCGCCGCCAGGCTCCCCAGTGCCACGCTCAACAATGCAATCACGCTCGGATCAAACGCCGATTTGGCCGGGGGCGCGCTGGCCGGGGGAGCGCTCAGGTTCGCCGCGGCGGCCAGCCGCGCGTCGGCCTCGGCCTCGGCCGTAGCCGCCTGTTTGCTCACCTGCTCTTCGATCAGCCGCACCAATTTCTTGTAGGGGGACCAGAAGGCCTGCCGGAGGCTGATGGGGTTGGCCAGGATTTTTGTGATCGTCGCGTCGTAATCGCGTCCTTTCCGGTCGTAGAAAACCCCGTTCCGGCCCACCATCAGGTTGTCGTCGTCCCCTTGCGAGAAAATCGCGACGATGCTCAGCTTGTCGCCCGTGCCCCTGCGCACGCAGTCCGCGTAAGCCAGGTAGGCGCCGCCAAAACCGGCCATCGCGGCGTGTTTGGCGGCGTCCTCGACGCTGAGGCACAGATGGCACGATCGCTGATCGAGAAAAAGCGCGCCGGCTTGAAAAATCGCCGGCGCGTCGCCCGCGTAAAGGTTTTTGAAGTTGACAAAGTTGAGGCACAGCCGGTGCAGGTCGCGGACAAACCGGAGCAGCTTTTCGACGCCGGTGGCGGCGGCGGCCTGGCCCTCCAAGGCCTTGTCGCGCGCGATGAGGGCGTTGATGTCGTCCCGCGCTTTGCCGCCGAGAAGCTCCCGCACGCGCGCCAGGCCGAGTTTCTCGACCATGCCGCCCGTCTTGGCGGCCGTCCACGCGGCGAAAGGCTCCAGGCGTGCTTGCAGCGCGCTCCAATCGGCATCCGTCAACTCCGTGCGGCTGCCCAGCAGCGGTTGGACCGCCTTCTCCCGAAACGCGGCCAGCGCGGCGGCATGGGCGGGATTGACCGGGCCCTCCAGCGGCAGGGGCTGGCCGGGGGCAATATGCGCCAGGGGAAAGCCAGTCACTTCGACCACGTCGATCGTCAGGTCCCGGTCCACAATCGCCGCGTAATCCTCCTCCTTCCGGTTGAGCAGCGGCGCGATCCGCGGATCAAACACCGCCAGGCGGCAGCGCCCAAAGAAATCATCGACTTTTGCCCGGACCGCGCCGACCGCCGCGGCGGCGTCCGCGGTCCCCTCCCCGCAAGGCAGGATGGCGGGGTTGTTGCGCGCGGCCTGCATCCAGGCCTCGAAGGCGGCGCACTCGGCGAAAAACGCGTCAGCCGTGGGTTGGTCAATCCCCGGTTTGCCGGAGTGATCGGTGACCGTTCCCATGCAGTTCGCGATGTCGGTAAAAACAGCCCTTGTCGCCTCGTCGCTGGCGGATTCCAGGACGATGACGCCGTCCCCGTTGAAAACGGCATTGTTGAAGACGGTGTTGGCGTCGGCGGCGTCCGCCAGGGTGACAGCGGGATCGTTCGGGCGTCCGAGATGGGCCAGAATCTGTTGCGCGGCGGCCAGGATGGCGCGCCCTTCCGGGGTGGCGTCATTGATCGCCGCCAGGGCGAGGGATTCCCCGGCACGGATCAAATCGTCCGGGTTCTTGAGCATCGCAACGGCCCAGTTGACCGCGGCGATCAACTCGGGGGCGCGGATGCGGCCATCCTGATCGGTGTCGATCAGCGCGGCCGTTTTGGGATCGAACTCCAGGCTGGCGATGGGGCAAGCCAGGGCAACCCACAACTTCTGGTCCAACTGGTCCAGGTGGGCCAGGTCCGCGCCGGTCTCCAGCTTGACCTGGTCAAATCCGCCGGCGCGGAAGAAGCGCCAGCGGTGCAATGGAGTAACGGGGGTGGGCATCGTGTTGGCCTAGAATTTGTACGCGACGGCCGCGATGAGTTTGAGGTCGTTCTTGAGCCGACCGGGCGCGGGAACGTTATCGTAGCTGTCTTGCAAGACGGTGCGCAAGGTCACGTTGTTCTTTTTGTTCAAGCCTGCTTCGACTCCAAGTTCGGCGTTGACGATGTAGTTGTCAAGCTCGTCCACCTCCGGCAGGTATTCGATCGTTTCCCACAGCCTGGCGTGCGGGCTGAGCGTGTAGTGGAATTTCTCCGCCGCGCGCAAGGTGGCGTAATCATGCGTGTGGTCATCCAGTTTCTCGTCAATGTAGCCGGGGCCAAGCTCCACGCTCAAGTCCGCCGACTTGTTCTTGATGAAATAATAGCCCGCGCCGGGCGCCAGCGTGAACCGGTACTCGATGTCGGCGATGCCGTCATGCAGGGCCTCCAGGCGCCCATAAGCGTAGAACCGGTCGCTAAGCGTGCGGTCGTATTGCCCGAACCCTTTCTGGCTGTCGGCCGTTTCGGTGGATGTGGATTGGCCGGGCAGCTTGGATTCCCCGTAGAGCGCGTCGGCTCCGAGCGCCAAGTTATTGAGCGGCCACTTCTTCTCCGTCCGCGCCGAGAGCGAGACCAGGGTCGTGTCGGTGTTGCCGCGAGCGATGGTCAAACCCAGGGCGACGGTGCTGTGCCATTGATTGGTTGAGGGGTGGACGTTGGGTCGCGGCCGGGCTGGTTGATTGGTCGAAGCAGGGGCGTTGGTTTGGGCCGCGGCCGGTTGATTGGTCGAGGCGGGAGCGTTGGTTTGCCCCTGGGCTTGTGCCAGGTCAGCGATCATCGCCAAACAAACCCCTGCCAGCAGTGCTTTTATATTTGTTGTCATTCAGTGTTTTTGTCGTTTTTGTGATTGCGCGTTTCCGGCTACACCCCACGCCGGCCATTTCCAATCCCCTCTACGGTTCGCGCCCGCTGATCTTGCGGATTTCCGGCGCAACCCGCGCTCCAGCCACGCCCAAGCGCCGCGCAATGTACAGAGCCGAAAATCCGCCCCGCAAGCAGAAATTGAGGCGAATTTCAGGCGACGCCTGGCGCGTGACGGTTTCCCGCCTTTTCCTGACGGGATGCGTCGGCCGGCCGGACCGTTAAGCAGTGGAAGGGTGGGAGAGGCGTACCTGTCGTTCATAAAAACGCGGAAAAATCCAAAATAGTGTTAATAGTTGAAAAGTTTTGCTAATGGCGGTGCCGTCCGATTTTGTTGCAAGTGGTTTTGGCGTAATGGGTTGGGTGTTTTGGTCCAGTCGGCAGAGGGCCGGAAATAGAGTTGAAAAAGGTGAAAATAGAGGGAAACGGTTGGAATCGACACATTGGATGAGAGGCAGCAGGTGTGCGCCGGATTGGACGCGGGGGTCGCCAAGGCGTTGGCGCGACAAGTTGGCGGGAGAAGAGTTTTTGCGCAACGGGCGGCAACTGGTGGCAAAGGGTCGCAAATAGCAGCAATCATTGGGGTTTTTGAGGATGTTTTGGATTTGCAGTGGGTCACAATGGCGCTCAGACAAGAGTTGAAACGGCACGCGGTAGAGACATTTTGGCCCTGGAGACTTTGAGGCGAAGGTGAAAACGCCAAGGCGCCAAGGAGCAAAGGCGCAAGGCGAGAAGCCACAACCAGAGACTTTGAACAGGAGCACGCTAAGGGAATGGAGAAGGAAAAGCTGTGTCCAACAAGCGCAAGTTCTGTCGTTGGCACAGGGATATTGGGCAATCGTAATTGCCCTGGCGTCTTTGGGCCATCGCGTCTTTGCGTTAAAGTCCGTGACGGGCGGTGGCGAATGCGGGGTGAGGATTGCGGTGCCAATCGACCCCGCTGCGACGCGGCAAGCGCCACGGCAGTTGCGGCCCGGCGAAGGGCGCCGGGCGATGGACCCACCTACGCTAAAGCTACGGTGGGCAGGCATATTCGTGCTCACGCGCAGGAGTTGATCATATTCTCACGAGGGGGAAAAACCGACTGGGGGAAAAAGCGCGGAATCTTTGAAGTTTTGTTTCAACCACGGATCAACTGGATTGACATGGATATGGGGAGGCGGAAGGCGTTGATGGAAAGGAAGCTTTGACAGGATTAACAGGATGAACAGGATTTCCTTGAACAAACGCGAAGGCGGACTCTGGCGTGCGCAAGGCACTGATGGGAAGGAGGATAGGGATTAAGGCTTGCAAAATGGGCGGTCGGATGGCAAGTTCGCCTCAGTCAACGGCACGACGCGGATGAGGACGGCCAAACAATTCGATTACACCTTCGACACCATCGGCAACCGCACGCAGACGGAGGCCGGGGGCGACCAGACGGGGGCCAATTTGCGCCTGGCCCATTACACCAACAATGTGCTCAACCAGATCACCAGCCGGGACGTTCCCGGAGACGTTGACGTGATGGGGCTGTTGCTGGCGAGCAACACCGTCACCGTCAACAGCAACACGCCCTATCGGCGGGGCGAGTATTTTCGCAACCAACTGGCCGTGACCAACACCTCCGCCGCTGTGTGGACCAACATCACGGTGGCCTCTCCCGGCCAGGCCAGCGTCAGCGGGCACGCCTACGTGGCGCGGACGCCGGAGACGAACACGTATGACCTAGATGGAAACCTGTTGAGCGATGGCCGGTGGATATACTCCTGGGACGCAGAGAATCGGCTCACCAACATGACCAGCCTGAGTGGGGCGCCCTCTGGATCGCAGTTGAATCTGTCGTTTGTTTATGATTACATGGGGCGGCGGATACAGAAGGTTATCTCGACCAACAACAGCGGCAGTTATATCGGTGAATACACGAACAACTACGCCTATGACGGCTGGAACTGCGTCGCGGTTCTTAATCCTGCCCTGAGCCTTGTCAATTCATTCCTGTGGGGATCGGACCTGAGCGGGTCGATGCAAGGCGCGGGCGGCGTGGGGGGACTGGTCCAAGTCACCTACTACGGTTCATCGCCGACGAACGGCTTTGTTGCTTATGATGGCAATGGGAATGTGGTTGCCCTTGTCAACGCGGCCGACGGTTCGACGCTGTCGCTCTATGAATATGGCCCCTTCGGGGAACTCCTCCGCGCCACCGGGCCGTTGGCCAAGCTCAATCCGTTCCGGTTCTCGACTAAGTATGACGATGATGAGTCGGACTTCCTTTACTACGGCTACAGATATTACAACCCAAGCACGGGAAGGTGGTTGTCAAGGGACCCAGCCGAGGAAAACGAAGGAGGGCCGAACCTCTACGCGTTGGTTGGGAATGATAGCATTCAATCGAGTGATCCGCTGGGTTTAGCAACTTACCAGGCAGCTAATAGTATTTGGACCGGGGCGAACCTTTGGCAGGCCCAAGTTTGGTCGAGCTGTGGATGTCATTTTGGTCTGGTAAATATTGGTACAATCAGCATACCGCTTGCGTGGATCGACGCCAGTCCGACTAGCTCTTTGGCCACGGCTGCACCCGCGGTGTGGTCTTGGATCGCGGCGAATTATCACCTGTCACAGCGAGCAGTAAAAATGCTGACGAATCCCAGCTATGTTGGAGCCGGCACTGCTTTCCAGTTTACGCCGGGCGTGCTGGCGGAAGACTGTTGCGGCGAAATATCTTGGGAACAAGACATCAGCAGGTGGTGGGGTTGGGCTCAGGACGGACGGATTGTGCAGGGCAACCTATTCCTTGATTCGCCCGGCGGCTTGTCTTGGCAATTTCCATGGACACACGGCGCTGAATTTCGCCTGCATTTGAGGTGCGACGGGAACACCATCTACACGCTGAACTGGTCATATTCCGTCTCTCCTTCGGGAGGGTATAAAGTAACCTTGAATTTGCCGTGAAAACAAAAGTGGGTTATTGGCTGTTGGTAGTTTTCCTGTTTGGATTCGTCTTGTTGTGTCCACGTCCATGGCTGACAGAATTCCATGTCTGGGGACGGGATATACCACTTGGATTTCCCGTGGAAGCGTTTTCAATCCAGCTTTGGGACAAAACCCAAGCGGAGCCAGGAAAGCTGGCCGTATTTCCGGATGTGCCCGGCCTAATTCTTAACCTGATGATTGTTTTTGTTGTCGTGTTCATTTTGCGAAGGCGACTGTGGTGTCATAAGATCAATCAAATCAACGAGCAAACCGGTGGCAACAACTAGCATGATCAGTCGGCAACCAATAGCAAGGCGCGTGCCATCTATTTGAACGGTGCCAGGGCAGCTTCTTGGAGTTCACGGCCTTGCAACAAATGCAGCTGCGTCGTCTCTTATATTCATCCGAACGCCTCAACACACGGGCCACCCACATCCAGTGCTCTCCAGGTCAACCTCGAAAGTCCCGTCGCTGTCACCGATCGTTTCCGACCAACCGAGTTAAAGGCGCGACTGCGTCTGGCTCTGGCGAGAGTTCAACGCCCAAGCCACCTTAGAGTCAAGTTCCGTTTGCATTCGAATAAGTGCCAATTCCGGATGTTTTGTCGGCATTTGGACGCAAGTG
>JBEKSF010000164.1:0-11293 GCA_049517295.1 Verrucomicrobiota bacterium | reverse complement strand
ATGCCCGGCTCCCCGGCGAAGAGCCGCGCGAATCGGGATCGGCTGGCGCTGGGTATGCTAATGGCGACGCGAGGCTGGAGGATTCCGTATCCCCGGGTCACGCGACCGAGCTTCGGGTCATAATGCGGGTGATTCAGGGGGTGGGCCATGGTGCCCACCAGTTGCCGCGCCGAATCGCGCGGGAGTTGCGTGTCGCTGTCGAGGGCGATCACGTACCGTATGCCTTCCAGGCGCGCGGTCGGGCCGACGATGGAATCAAACCGGCCGTTCTTCCCGCGCAGCGCCTCATTGAAATCTTCGAGTTTGCCTCGCTTTCGTTCCCAGCCCATCCAAACGTTCTCTTTGTCGTTCCAACGCCGCGCGCGGTGGAAAAGGAAGAAGTGACCGCATTCTCTGACGTGCCCCGGTTCCCCGGCGGCAACGTGACCGTCGCCAGCGGTGGTGGACCCGTCGCCAGTGGCGGTCGAACCGTCGCCGTCAGCCTTCTTCTCGATGCCGCCGCAGTATTTTGCGTTGAGGGCCTCTATTCCATCTCGCATCCGTTGAAGCAGCGCGTCGTCCTCGGGCAATCGCTCCATCGCGGCATCGCGGAAGTCGCTCAGAAGGGCAAAGAGGACATTCGGGTCGCGATTGGCCAGGAAGCGGACTTCCAGCCCTTCGAGTAACTCGTCGATCTCCTGGCTGTCCGTAAGAATCGCCGGAACCGCCACGATCGTGCGGCGCTCAGGCGGGATGCCCTTTGAAAAATCCATTCGCGGCAGGATTCGCGGGCGCACCAGCAACATCGCCCCCCAATTGATCATCGCCAATCCCAGTTGGCTCATGCAAACGCACAGCAGCACGCCCCAGGCGGCAAGGCCCCAATGCCCAAGGCCATGGCGCGCGGCCCACCACGTGACCAGAACCGTCATCGCCGCCGTGGTAACCAACGCGGAACCGAGGTAGGTGGACAGAGGGAATCGCCGGCCGAGCCGACGCAGCAGCCGACCAAACGTCACTCGTGACCGCGCGGAACGCTCGAGAATCCGCCGGCCCGGCCCCACGAGAAAATATCCGACGTGAAGCGAGGGCAAGCCCTTCGCCGTGGCGCCGATCCCGTCCCCGTCGCCGCTTGCGGCCAGGGCAACATTGTTTCGCGCCAATTCCACCGCCAACTGAGCCACTTCAATTTCCGTGTGCGGGCTGTGCTTGGCGATCTCCTCGATGGCGTGGCGATATTGGTCGCGGGTGGTGAAATCCATGGCCGGATACAACCCGGCGGGATCGGCCAGGAGGACGTGCTCCACCGCGCTCATGGTCTCCACGAAGTCGCGCCAATCGGTGGCGCCCAGGAACCGAAGGCTCCCAATGCTGTTGCTGATCGAGACCTGATCGGCCGCCTGGACTTGGCTCGCCTGCTGGAAGACGGTCTCGATGGTTTGCCCCTGCTCCGCGACGCGATGTTCCAACCAGGTGATCGGGAAGACGACGGCCGGCCCTTGTCCCTGCATGCGGCTGGCGAACTCGGAGATGAACGCCGTCGTGAGCGTTGGGTTCTCCTTGACCATCTCCGCCAACACGACCACGACTTGGGCCGGCGCGGTGGCGGCGACCTCGAGCATGCGATCGATCCAGTGCGCGGCCCGCTCGCGATCCCGCCGCCCCGCGGCCACCCGGGCCACCACACGCCGCAAGTTCTCCAACAACGCCAGTCGCAGCATGATCGGAATTGCCCACAGCTCGCCCAGCCGAAGCGGCGTCACCGATTGGTACGACGCAACGAACGCGCGCAGGCTCTCGGCGTCGACGCGGCCATCGACGTGGGAGATCAGTTCCAACGCGATTGCATAAGCACGCGGGTATCCGGCGGACGGACCGTTCCTCAATTGCGGCAATTCCCGGCTATAGCCCCGGGGCAGATGCCGGCGGGCGGTGCGGATTTGATCTTCGATGAGGTGGTAGTTGTCGAGAAACCATTCGGCCGCCGGCGTGATGCGGCGGCCTCGCTTCACCGCTTCGGTCACCAGGCCGTAAGCGTCGCGCAGCACGGCCTCATTGGCGGAAAGACGGGGGAGGAGGCGGTCGTAACCGCGGCCGCCGCCGCTGGCCATCACCTCATGCCAACTGGCCAGAGTCTTGGCATGGCCATCCAACTGATTGACGCTGTATAACTCATCGCGGAGCGGCTGCTCGTCCGGTTGGGAAGGCAAAGCTCGGTCCCCGTCGAGCGATCGACGCCAACGTCCGAACGGTTTCAGTCTTCGCGTGACTTTCGGAAGATCGAACAACAACTCGGATATACTCCATTTCGCATAGGTGCGGGCTTATCAATTCGCAGCATTCGCGTTGAGAAAACAGATTAGCGCCCCTTGCCCGGACGCGACGGGCGGAGGCTGCCGACACGACGTCCAAACCATAGCGTACCCGGCCTGCCGACCTAAGAGAATCGACAATCCGCCTTTGCCCCCAAAACGGGACGGCCAATCCAAATTGATCGGGCCTGAATTGCCGCCTGGCGAACGCCGACGTATACTGAGTAGGTTCTTTGAAAATTCGACCACCCGGCCTCTTTGGCCCCATTGGCATAATCTTTTCACGGGGGCGACTGGTTTCGACCGGATAGCTGTGGTGGCGGTGGCATGCCCAGGACGCTCGATTGGCCTGGCTAATCATTCGAGCAAATTTTAACTGCCAACAGCGATGTTGCAGGCCGGGTCGGCTTCAGTGCCGCACCGGTTCGTATGGCTGCCTAATTTAGGCAACCTCGGCACGATGTGATGCCCGCGTCATATCGGCCGCAAAATGCGGGCTGGCTTTCTGATTCGGCCGTTGGTCGGAAGGCGAGATTAAGACGGCTGGATGCCGGCGAAGGATGTCGATGTTCGTCGCCGGCATTGAGATCAAAACATCGGATAAGCATGTAGAGGCCGCCATTAACGTTGTCACGGGACTGGGGTTCAAATCCCCACGCCTCCAATTGGATTCGATGCGAATTATCGGTTTTTGCCAACAATTCTGCCATCAATCCATTGCAAATTGGCCCACACAAAGATAAGACTGTGTGGGCCTTTTTCGTTGGCGTTATGCAGGATGAAAAACGATGAGCACGGCGGCACCCATTACGGCGGGAATCACACGAAAGCGCGGTCGAAAACCCGAACACTATCGCGCCACTTGGGGCGAGGTTGTGAACGGGTTGGCCCGGCGGCCCAGTGATGGGCGGTGGCGGATCATCGGCACGGAAACTACCTACACCGAACTCGATGAACGTCTGGCCGTCCATCGCTTCAAAATGTGGCAAGCTAGACAATCGGGGGAGAAAGTGGCCTTGCCTGTTGCTGAGATGCACGATGCTTCCAAAATCGGCCCGGCGGTGCGAAAGGCCGCGCACCAGGAAATCGTTATCAGTGTTCCTCGCGACCACAGAAAGCCGTTGACGGTTGACCGCGTGGTATTTGGCGATGAGGTTTGGCCGTGGTTGCGGCAATTGATTTTGGAGCGCCCCCAGCATGTAGCAGAACGAACCGGAATCGCCGAGATCGCATATCTGGCGGACCTACCCTGCCCAAAACCTTCCCCGAATTTGAGAGACATTGGCCAACTGTATTTTGATAAGGCTCCAATCACGAAACATGAAAAACAAAAGAGTGAGAAGTTTTGGAATGAATTTTGCGCCGTGGTTGGAATCCAGACCGTCAAAGACTTGACGGCCGAAATAGCCAGCACCTATCTCGATCATGTTTTCGCCGCAGGGCAAAGCGGCACCTACGTCAAGCACCGATTTGGCAAGATCAAGACCATTTTGCATTTTGCACTAAGACGTGGAGTTGCGTCCCAAGAGATTCGCAATGCGCTTGATGCGTGTGCAGTGCTTGTTGCTCCCAAAGCAACCGTTTTAGACCCTCATCCAATCAGCCGGGATCACTACCACAAGTTATTGAACGCGGCGGACCCACAGATGCAAGCGATGTTGTTGCTGGCGCTTAATGCTTGTCTCTACGCCAAGGAAACTTGCGATCTCCGATGGAGTGATTTGGACCTAAAAACTGGAGTCCTCTTGGCTGACCGCGGTAAGACGGGCGTCTGTCGTGTGGCCATTTTGTGGGGGAGAACACTAAAAGCCCTGCAAGCCCTTCCACAACGCCTAGAATCTCCGTTTGTTAGTATTCAGGGGTCTCCACACAATGCCAATACCTTGACCAAGGCGTTTCGCCGGCTGCGGGTTCAGGCCGGGGTTCCCCAAGATGTGACGTTTGGTAACATCAGGGATGGTGGGTACACAACTGCCGTCCAAGCTGGCGTTCAATTTCACACTGTGCAAATGTTGGCAGGACACCGCAACGGGATGAGCGATCACTATGTGAAAAGAAGTGCTTTTCAGGTTGCCGACGCCTGCAAGGCCATCGAACGGCATTACTTTGATGAGTGTTGATCCAACCGGAATGGCCGCCATGAACCTCTCGCCCGCTACTCCCCCGTTTCCGTTACTGTGTCTTGATCCCTCATCAACCAAGATTGGTTGGGCGCTTTTTATTGCCAATCAAACGGGGCCGGTTTGCGTTCAGAGCAATTTTTTTCAGATACCTGAAACTGCCCCACCTGACGCGAGAGTCATTATGGTTGGTGCGGCAGTCATTCAGATCATGCAGCTTTGTGAAACCAACGGATATCGCCCAGCGGCGGTGTTGATCGAGATTCCAGATTTCATTGCGCACTACGCCAAGGACCATATCGTCACCTACCACCGGGCCGTTGGTGTGGCCGAATACGCGGTTTACCAGACGGGCTTGCCGATATTTCGGGTAACTGCCAGCCAGGACAAACGCAAGGGCCGGAAAGACAGGTATAAGCAGCGATTCAGAAATGCCACTGGACGCCACGCCGGGTCGGACGATGAATCAGATGCCTTTTGTATTTGCCAAGATTATTTAGGGGACTTGATCGCGGCAGCAAAACACCAGCGGGGCCAACTTCCCTTTTAACCTTCACAACCACCCACCTCCCACCAACAGGCTCCACTGTGAACTGCATTTTCAGCGTTACGCGCTGAAGTCGGCATTTACGGGCTGATTGCTTTAGATTTCTACTCTTCACCCCTTAACACCCCACGCTGTATCCCTTTTTTACCTGAGAAACCAATAACCGACCGCGTTCGCTATATCATCGTATCCTGGCCGGCGCATGACTAGACCAAGCCGACCACAGTCGCCCATTGATTCGGTGCCCTGTCAGGCGTGATGCGGCATTTGAGAATTCTTAATTGACGACAGTTATATCTCGCAATGCGAATGCCCCCGTATCAATAAAAACAACATAAGGCGTCATATTTGGGCCAAATTACATTGCTATTTCGTTGAGACTTCATATCTTTAACGCGGTAGTTTTCCAAGTCATTTTGATTCCCACTGGGCCGCGAAGTGTTTTGCGCCTGCCTTGGTCTTTGGCAATTTGACCGATCTTCAACCCCGAAAGGAAGGGGAAAACCATGAATCGCAAAACCATCCTGTTGCCCGTCGCTATGTTCAACTTTGGCGTCATATCAATCATCGCATTGCTCGCAGGGTCCGCGTCAGCTAATTCCTTGTTGCAGGATTCCTTTGCAGGCAACAACGGATCACTTCCCAATCCGTCAAACTGGACGGTTAACACGACCCCGCCCTCTTCAGCAGTGACGCTTTACAATAACCAGTGTCTGTTTCAGAACCGGGGATATCTGAACTCACAGACTCAATTCAATCCTAGCACCTCCGGAGGCTTGAACATCACCGGGATATGGACGTTTCAGTCGGGACAGAACTATGACTTTGACTACATGCAGGTCTTAACCCGGTGCAGTGGAACGCCTGATCCAGCCAACTATTACGATGCAACCGCTGGCATCGAGTTCCTGGCGCAAGCAGACCAAAGTGGTGGCATCATCACGCTCAACGACATTGGCATTGAGGCGTTCGGAAGTAGCACCCCAACGAACCGCGTTTCAACCAACAGCGGTCTAAGTTGGGGCAACATCGCGAACGTGCCTTTGGCCTTTCAGATCACTGACGACGGCACGGACCTTAGCTTTCACCTTAACATCGCCGACGATCCAACACGCTGGATGAATGAAGTGGGCCAACAAACCGCACTGGAGCCATCGACGAACTACATCACCTTCTACAACAGGGAGACGGAACTCGGCTATCAATTCGACGACCTGTTGGGCAACGTCCAAGTGACCACGCTAGTGCCGGAGCCAACCACCCTGGCCCTGCTGGTGCTCGGAATTGGGGCGGGCGTACTGCGGCGACCGCGACGGGCGGCCTAGCGCGCATCAAAATCAACGCGCGAGCGACTTATGAGGACAATTTGCGCCTTTGTTTGCAACGCCTGTTCTTATCTAACTCGATATCTAATATCGACTTGAGATAACCGGGCCGGCGAAGATGCGCACGGGAAAGCGCACAAAATCGAGGTTGTGTCCAAAAAGGCCAGTCTTTTGTGTGTTAACCGCGTTTTAGCCGACCCCGGGCGCTCACGGGAGCGAGCCTGACGCTTTTTTGGGTGGTATAGATCGCCACGGTACAATGGGAATAATTCGGATTCTCTTGATTTGATGAATCGAGCGAATCCTCGGAAAGTGTGAATTCTGTTCCGTCCTTGAAGATCACACCGGCCTGCGTTTTGAGGTGCTTTATGAAACTTGTGATAGCCGCCGTGCTACTAACCGCCATCATCATTTCGCATCAATGGATTAATAGCGGACTTGCAGAAATGCAGAAAGGACGTGAAGACGCGGAGAGAAAATTACAACAAGACTACATCGACTCGACGAGCACTTATCACGAAATCCAAAGGCTTGAAGGGGTAAACAACGAGTTGTTGGCGACAAAACAGCAGCTTGCGGATATGACGCAACGTGCATCGACGTTGCAAGATCAAGTTTTCGTGCTACAGAATAAAATCTGGCATTCCCATTCTGACTCCGAAGTGGATGATCTCAAGAGACAGCTTAGCGTTGCACTGGCAGCAACTTCGCCTCCGCATCCAGAGGCTTCTCCCGTAGGGGGCCAATCTCAGCAAGAGATGGATAGCGATCCAGCCGCCCGGCCGTCAATAGAATCGGAAATTCAAAAGGAATCTAAACTTCGCGATGGCCCTGCATACAAAAAGCAGTATAGGGTGGAAATTGCTTTGCGAAATTACAAGGAACTTTCGGCGGAACTCCACACCGCAACGGTAAGCTTGCAGGGGGAATCTAATGCCAACGAAATAAGGGAAAAGCAAAGTGCGGTCAACGACCTCCAAGACAAAGTGAATAAAGCGCAAGAGGAACTAAACGACGCTGAGGCCCAATGATTTCTGGACCGTGAGGGTACTGCTTTTGGGCCTATATGCGGTGTGGTTTCTGACGGCGTAAGGGGAAAAGCGTGGCTGGAAGCTCATCGTAAGCTGGGGGTCTGTTAGTGATGGATTCTGCTATGGTGGGACGACGGCCCTCGACCAAATCGCAGAAATGTCCTGCATCCCTCCGGTAGCTTGTGAGTACCTTGTTTGCCCACCGCCAGGGGACACCCCGTTGCCGGCGCCCGTAATGATATTGACGCCGCAACATTACGCTGTTATGCACCACGAGCCAAATACCAATCAAATCATAAAGACGGGAATTGCGCGACCGGGGTCGGTGATGCAGTAACATCGCGCCGCTCGGGTGGATAAACGCTAGGACGGTTCTCCCGTAGTACGTCCGATCAATACGGTTTGCGGGCACTCGTCGCCACAGGCCGCAGGTCTTCATTATTCATTACATCGGCACCTTTTGTTCTAAGTGATCGCATGACCTCTTGAAAATGCCCACACTTTTTTTCTGCGCCGCCGTTTTGCCAGCTACATCACGAAATCAATTCCCGTGACCCCGCCCCCCTCCTGCCCTTTGTGTTGTAGGGTGCCCAACCGCATTCTGGATTTGAGAAGTGCCAATAGATGTCGTGCCGCCCCGCCGTGGTGCGCGGCGAGAAATCGCAAATCTATGGATGGCAACGCAGCTACCAACCCTGTATGTTGTAGCAACTATGGTGAGGTTCCCTATTGACGCACTTGTATTGCGTTGCAAGATGCGAGCGCCAGGAATTGCGCCAACAATCTCTTTGCAAACCGCAATGGCGCTACACGCAACGCACTTTTTGAAATGGTACGGGGCTTCAAATCCCCACGCCTCCAATTTTGCCGAAGGCAAAATTAGAGCAGGAGACAGGTGAACAGGGGAGCAAGTGAGCAAAAAAAATGCTCGCTGACGATAAGTATTCGGCAGGTCGGACTCTGTCTCCTGCGTTCACCTGCTCACCTGTCACCTGTTCAAATTCCGGGTCGTTGAATGGCTTTCCTTTTCGAAAATCTTGACGTCTACCAAAAATCTCTCGACTTCTCTGAGCGGGTGATGACGCTCACCCAGTCGTTTCCGCGTGGATATTACTTTTTGGTCGACCAACTGAATCGCGCTGCGCTGGCTATCGCAACAAACTTGGCCAAAGGTAACGGTCGATTCACCAATCGTGACCGCACGAATTTTTTCGTCATCGCTCGCGCATCGGCTCAGGAATGTGTCCCCCTACTGGAATTGGCACGTCGAAAGGAATTTCTTGAGGAAGCCGCCCACGCCGACTTGCGCCAACGGATCGAAATCATCGCCAAAATGATCAGCGGATTGATTTCCGGAATGGATAAGCGGCAGACCTGAGTGAAGCTTCGTCCACGGCTCTCATCAGTTTCAATAATCTCTTTGAGGACTGCCGCTAACCCGCCGCGCCGCCCACTACGCCGCGACCGCACGCGCCGTATTGTCGCTCGCTCCCTCAACGCCCTCGGGCTTATCTCTTGCCACCGCCCCGCGCCCTTCGCTCGTCAACACCACCGCCGCAACAAGATACGTCCCGACCCCAACCCACCAAGCAATGCCAATCCCCGCCGTCATCGAGATAATCATCGCCAGCACGGACGCGCACACGGATGCCGCCCCATTCACCCCCCACAGCCACGCGGTGTTATCGGCATCCTCCACCGCCGCCCATTTCATGCCGATCGGAAACGCCATTCCCATGAAAAACCCCGCGGGAAACAGCAGCCCCAGCGCCACCGCAATCCGTACCGGCGTCCACCCGCTCTGAAACGATTCCACACACGTCGGGCTCACCAGCCCCAGCACGATCAGCGTCCCCATCAACCCCAGCAGCCGAAGCCGCGCTGAGCCGAACAGGTTTTCGCGGTTGATCCCCGCGGTGGAAAAGCTGCCGATGCCGCTGGATACCAGCAGCGAGAAGAGCACCACCGTCAGGCTATAAGCCGGATGCCCCAGCAGCACAACCAGCCGCTGCATCTGCGCGATTTCCACGATCATGAACGCGACGCCAATGAGCGCGAAATACAGCGTCGGCCGCAGCCCAGGCCTCTTGCCTTTCCCGCCGCCGCAAGCCGATCGGATCGCCAGCGGCATTAGGATAAACGCCGCGCTGAACATCCCCACCACCCCGAATAAACCCAGCAGTATCAGCAGCCCGCCCTGCACGTGCGCTCCGTTCCACAGATCGCCGCGAAACAGGCCGCTCGGCCGCGAATTATCAAAAAAGAACGGCTTATTGTCCGTGGGCGGAAGCAGATTCACCGGCAGCTTCGCCGTCGCCGCCGCGATATCCTGCGCGCACACCACCGTCCGCAACAGTTCATCATGACACTCCAGCGGGCTGAACAGAATATGAAACCCCCGCTCCGCTGCCACCCGGTTCAGCCGCTGCAGTTCCGCCGGCGTAAAAGGATCGACCGACGCCAGCAGCGTCGCCACCGCCACGTTGTGGCTGTCGTTCGGATCGATGTTGTAGGCGATGGCAATATGATCTTGCGGCCGCGTCGCCCCATGCTGCCGCAGCGCCTGCGCCGCCAGTGCCGCCAGCCTCGGCAACTCATACGGGCGGCTGTGCGAATACCATCGCGAAACCGAAATCATCCCCCCCGGGCGCAGCCGCGACAGATAAACGTTCCACGCCTCCGTCGTGTACAGCGCATTCTCGCTCAGCACGAACGCGCCCGCCGCCGTCGCCGCCCACGTATCTACCAGCGAAAGCTGGATCAGATCGTATTTCTCCGGCGTGCGCGCCAGGTAGCTGCGCGCTTCATCATTGACGATCCGTACGTTCGGCAGCCGATCCAGATGCCCCGTGAAATCGCCAAACGTCTGGCTCATCGCCTGGTAAACCGCCTGATTCATCTCCACGCCCGTGATCGACTTTTCGTGGAAATACAGGCTCGAAAGCACGTCCCGCCCGCCGCCGCTGCCGATGATCAGCACATCCGAGCCGCTCTTCACATGATGCGCCAGATTCGTCACGTCCCACGCGAGATACCCCAGGCCGCTCAGATCGCCGCCAAATCCCGTCAGGCTCGTCGCCGCCGACGCGTCAATATCCAGCACCAGCGACAGGCTGCGCCCCTGGTTCGGCATCTTCGCGCTGAATCCCCACCCGACCGGCGCCTGCGGTCCCCTCGCCCGCTCCCACACCCGCACGCGCGAATAGGAATTCCATCGCTCATACAGCGGTGTCGGCTCGTCGTGGTCCTTTGCCCACGCCAGCCGCACCAGGCTTTGCCCGCCACCGTGAATTACCAGCGTATTCAGCAGCACGAACCCCGCCGTCGCCGCCGTCGCGATGCACGCGATCCGCTTCAATCCCACGATCTCGCCATCCACCGCAAACGCGATTGCCCCGCCAAAGGCAACCGCAGCCGTCGCATAAACCGCCGTCGGCCCATCGCTCGCCTGTAGAAGAAACCCCAGCACGATACACCCCAGCGCCGCCCCGCACAGGTCCGCCGCATACAGCCGGCTCACCTGCATCGGAAACCGCGTCAACACGAGAGAAATCGCAATCCCACTGAATGCGAACGGAATCGCGGCGATCAAATACGTGGCCGCCAGCAACGGCAGCGCCGCCAGCGAAAGATTCGGCGGCACCCGCATCGCCCGATGCGCCTCGATCGAAGCGATCGCCCACATCCCCATCAGCAGGCAGCTTGCCGACATGTGTACCCACGTCCGCTCCCGCCGAAAAACCCCCGGCAGCACGTGCACCATGACCGCGCCCGCCGTCAATCCGAACATCGCCAGCGACACGGCCACGAACGCATAATTGTTCCACAGCGTCACGCTGAAGATGCGCGTCAGGAGCAACTCAAACGCCAGCGTCGCCAGCGACACCAGCATCACCCCCACATACGCTCCCCGACCCGCGTTTTTCAATTGATCCATACCTCGCTCGTTGCCAACAAAAAGTGATTTTCTTGCGATTCA
>JBEKSF010000163.1:0-11466 GCA_049517295.1 Verrucomicrobiota bacterium | reverse complement strand
TGGCCCCGTTGGTAACGGGGCCATTAGTCCCGCATCTTAACATGTATCAATTCAATCCCCTCGCACATCGGCCGGGGATTGGGCTTTAAAATCGACGGGCGTCTTGTCATTCTGCTCCCAGGCCCTTATTTCGCCGCCACCGGCTCCTGGCCGAGGATCGTCTTTCCCTTGCTCACCTGGAAAATGGCCAGCCAGCATCGCCACTCCTCGTCGTCGCCCTGTGGCTTGTCTTTGGGATTGCAACTGTGCCGGTAACGCTGCTCCACCGAATTAAAATCGACGGGCGTCTTGTCATTCTGCTCCCAGCCCGCCGCCACCAGCGAAACTGAAGGCGCTTCGCGCGTGGGTACCAGATGCGGCGGGTCCCAAAATCCGGGTATAGGCAACCCCAGGCCCACCATTAGTGTGCCGCGGTGCCGAAATGTCTCCCGGCCAACAATGATCTCATATTCCTCGGTCTGCCCATCGCGCCAGGCCTTGACGGGCAGGGATGCGCCGGGCCGCGCCGCGCAAATGGCGCTCCTAAACGACATGAGATCGGTGACAGGCCGGTGGTCCAGTTCCAGGATCAAATCGCCCGCCCGAAGGCCCGCGCGGTAGGCCGGCGTGTTGGTGCCCAATTCCGTCGCGAAAATGCCCGACTTCTGCGACTCTTCCAAACCCGGCGGATAATAGTAAATAAGATGGTCCCCTCCAAAAAGCCAATTGGCGACCGTCGCGCGCGGTTTGGCGCACTTGTAGCGGCCGCCGATCCAGCCCTGCTCGTGAACGGGCTTTTCCTTCGGATGGTGCGAGGCGCAGCCGGCCAGCAGGACGGCGGCAACGGCGATGGGCAAACGAATCAGTGTATTCATGCGTGTGTTCATGGTGCGGGTGGCTGCTCAGTTGTCAGCCCCACCAAAAACGGGGCCGCGCCGCTGAGCGTTGAAACGTAATCCACGCTGGCGATCTCCAGGTCCGGGCGCGGATTGGCAAATGCGCTCCTGTAAAGTCGAAGGGAAAAATCGGGCGCGCGCTCCGTGATCCGCGGATTGCTCCCCGCCCACGCCAGTTCGGTGTCCGGTGAAGTGGTGTGGCGCCCTGTGCCGGCGTCGGTGTTGTAAATCGGCCCCCACCAGTCCAGAACGTGCTCGCCCCCAAAAACGCCAATGTCCGCTTTCGTTCCGTCCGCGTAATGCAACACCAGCCGGGCGATCTTTTTGCCGGGCGTGTGCAGGGCGCTGGCTCCTTGCAGGAGTTGAAGCCGGGCGCATTTGCGCCGGATCGTGATGCCATCGATCCTCCCGGGGAATTTGCTTTGCGATTTGGGCAGCGGTTGGCCCAAAAGCTGTATCTTGCCTTCCACGTCGAAGCGCACCCCGCCGAAGGTGTGAACGCCCGCCGACAACTGCGCCAGAGTATTATTCTTGACATCAGCGGCGCCGTCCGTCGAGTCGAGCAACGTCGCGTTCTGCCAGGGCCTCAGATCGATTGTTTGCTCGCTGGCCGGAACCTTCGCGGATTGCCGCGTTTTCAATAACGCCAGTGTGGCGGCGCGTTCCGCCGGCCAGACTTTGGCTTTTAAGTCGGCCTCCCGCATTTTGTCGATCCGAGAGTCCGCCACGGCCGCGATGACGAACTTCAATAGAATCAGTGTCAGCGCCGCCACCACCCAATACGTCGGCGATCCGCTTAAGGACTGCCGCGGCAGCGCTGCATTCGGTGTCCCTCGGCGGCCTTTCGGGCGTCGTTCCATTGCAATCCTTGCCAGGCGCCTTTCGCTCCGGCGCTGGCCAAAAAATATCGCCACCCCCGCCAGCAGCGGAATCCCGGCGTAAATCCACTGTGGATAACGCCATAAAAGCCCAAACCAATACCCGACGGTGACATTATGGGGTTCAATGGCCGCAAAACTGAAATAGCTGCTGAGCGAACAGACGCCGCAGGCCGTGAGCATCCATTTCGGGCCGGCGGCCGAACGCCGGGCCAACTGGCAGAAGACTAGAACGATCAGAAGCACCGCCGCCAGAGTCAGCCCGAAGTTGGCCGGCGTCACATAACCATTGAATAACGCCGGATCGTCGCTAAACGCGCTGGCCAACCGCTCGTCAATTGCATAAGCCGGGCCGAAGATATTTCCCGCCAGCCAGCACGCTCCGAGAACCATTCCCCAGCACGCCGCCCACGCGGGGATGAACCCCAGCGGCGGCAAGAGGCAGAAGCCGATGATCGGATGCCTTCCCCACCACGACGATTGCCGCAACAGCATCACCGCGTTTTCCGCCAGCACCATCGGGTCGCCAAGCTGCGCGTCCGCGCGTCCCTCCGCTTCCGCATCCGTCAATCCCTCCTCCAGCGCCGCTTGCTTGAGGTCTTGGTGATGTTCGGCCAGTTCGCGGACCTTCTCCCGCAATCGGCGCCAGGGACACCCCAATTCCACCAGCCGCCGCTCAAATTGCGCGATGACCGCCGTGTCAGGCATGGGCGCCTCGCATCAACAGTGATATGCCCGAGGTGACGCGGTCCCAATCCGTCGTCAACTCCTCCAAACGTTTGCCGCCCCGCCGGGTCAATTGGTAATAGTTGCGGCTCCGGCCGGCGACCTCCTGGCGGCGGCTGGTCAGCAGCTTTTGCGCCTCCAGCCAGTGCAGGCACGGATAAACGCACCCTTCGCCAAAGGCGAGTGTCCGGCCCGTTTCGGCCTGGATCGCCTTGACGATTTCGTAGCCGTACATGGCGCGCCGTGCCAGGAGCTGGAGGATGAGCAATTCGGGCACGCCGTTCAAAAAATTTGGATTGGTCCTGCGCATAACGCCGCCACTATGCCTCAAAGCATGAGGCTATGTCAACCTCAAACTTTGAGGTATTGTAATTCGCTCTTTCCCGATGACAAATGACAGATTTTCAATGACCAATTTTCAATCCACGCTTCCAACTTCTGAAGCGTTCCGAAACGGCCTTGAACCAACGGTCACTGTCAAAATTGGAAGTTGTTTATGCACAGATCCTCAACCCCTCTCACGCTTCCGCCTCCGGCGCAACCGCCGCGGCCTCGCCAGACGGCGCCGGCCCGTCTTGCAGGGCGACGAGCGGGCGGCGGATCAGTTGCCCCTGGAAGGTGAAACCGGTCGCCAGCATGTCGGCGATAATGGCGTTTTCGCCGGGAGTGACGCTGTCGGGCACTTGATGCAGTTTCGGATCGAATGAGGCGCCCGGCTCGACAGTCGTGGGCACTAATCCGACGCGCCGGGCGGCGTCGCGGCAACTGTTTTGGAACATCCCGATCTGATCCGCCAACCCCGGCTGACTGGAACGGCGGGCGGCTTGAAAGAGGAGAAAGACATGGTCCAGGATGTGAACCACAATGTGCAGCCACTCCGTTTCCGCGCGGCGCAATTTGTCCGCTTCCAAACGCAAGTGCGCTTTTTCCATATCGTTGGCTCTTTGGATGAATTCGGTGAATGCTTTGGCTTCGGCGGCCATCGTTTCGGCCACGCCTTTGGCGGTGAGCGCGGTCTGGGTCGCCTCTTGCTGGTATTCGCGCCATTGGTTGGTCGCGCCGGTCACCAGCGCCGCCAGATGGTCGAGGTTTTGGATTTGGCTCGTCGCTTGCGCCAGAAGTTGGGCCTGGTTGAGCGCCTCCTCATTGTTGTGACGGCGTAGAAAAGGCAACATGAATGAGCCCGCGGCTGCCGCCCCGCACGCCACCACCAACAAGCCCTCCCACCACAGAAGCGGCCTGTGCGCCAGCGAATCGATGCGGTACGCCAGCCCCAAAAAAAGAACGTCCGCCACCAGAAACGGCCAGACCGGCAATGTGGACTTTGTGTCTGTCATTGGCTGTAGATTACTTTTAAAATCCAAAGTGCAAAGTTCAAAGATTGACGCGCCGCCGCCGCGCGATAGCCTCTACGAAACGATGGAACAGAATCTGGTGCCAATCCTGCAAGCGGCTATCAGCCCCGTCATTTTGATTTCCGGCGGCGGCTTATTGTTGCTCTCGATGACAAACCGCCTGGGCCGGGTGATCGACCGTTCGCGTGAGCTGGCCCGAAGCCACCGGCAGGCGGGCCCGGCCGAGCGCGCGCGACTGGAACGGCAGTTGCGGATTCTTTCCCAGCGCGGGGAGTCGGTGCGGCTGGCCATCACGTTCTGCGCGCTCAGCACGCTCCTGGCCGCGGCGCTGGTGATCGCGGTGTTTGTGACCGCCCTTTTTCAGTGGCGGATATTGGCCTTGAGCGTGATTCTGTTTGTCGCGTGCCTGTTGTGCTTGGTGACCTCGCTTATATTCTTTCTGCGCGACATCAATCTCTCGCTGGCCGCCCTGAAACTAGAATTGGAGGTCAGGAACAAAGGAACTCCGGACGACTGACTCAAACAGGCACCTGCCCCGCAGCCGGCAGGGGATCGCCCACCGGGAGCGGATCGGGAACGGGGACAAATTCGGCGATCTGCCGCCACAACTCCGAAAAATCCTTGTTGACATCGCCGCTCAGGCAATCGGTGACCGTGCCGACGGCGTCGGGGTACTTGTTGGTGAGCGTGCGAAAGCTGAATTTGGGATGGTAAAACGCGCAGACCAGCCGCCGCATGTTTTCGACTCCCTCGCGCAGCGCACGGCCATACCCGGCAAAGCGTTCGGCGGAAAAATCCCGCTCAACCAGCGCCTTGTGGACTTCTTCGCCCGCCATCGTGCCGCTCTTGAGGGCAAGCATGACGCCGGAGGAAAAGACCGGGTCCAAAAAAGCAAAAGCGTCCCCGACCAGCAGCAGGCCCTCCGTCGCGCAATGCCGGGAATGGTGCGAGTACTCGCTCGTCAGGTGGTAAGCGCCGCTCTGCCGCCCGCAAGCCAGGTGTTGCTTGATCCACTGGTTTTGCTGCACCTCGCGCCGGAATATCGCCTCCGCCGCCTTGACGCCGCCCCGAGTCAAGTATTTGCCTTCGGCCACCACGCCCACGCTGACCATGTCGTTATGCTGCGGGATATACCAGAACCAGCCCTTTTCAGGAACGTAGGCGACGGTCGTGGCGCCGGCGTCGATCCCTTCATCGCGCTGGGCGCCCTTGTAATACGTCCAGACCGCCACCTTGTTCAGGAAGGGGTCCTTCATGCGCCAATGATTACGCACCGCGCAAAACGCCTCCTTGCCGGAGCAATCCAGCGTGATGGGCGCGCGATATTCCACCACCGGCCCGCCTTTGGCCTGCGCGCGCACGCCGGCCACGATGGGACCCTCGGTGACCAGGTCCCTGACGGTGGTTTCTTGCCGCACCTCCGCGCCTTTTTCGCAAGCGTTGTCCAGCAGAAGTTGATCGAACTCGGAGCGGAGGACCTGCCAGGTCTGCGCGACGGTGTCGCGGTCGTAACGATTGAAAAAATAAAACGGCTGGCTCGCGCGCCCGGAAGGGGAAACAAACTGGACGCTGTATTTCTTGACAAACGCAGAGCGGCGCATCTTGTCGATCAAGCCCAGGCGTTGGAGCGGGCCGAAGGTAAAGGGAAGCAGCGATTCGCCAATGTGATAGCGGGGGAATTTTTCGCGCTCCAAAACCAGCACGCGGTGGCCGTGCTCCGCGAGAATGGCGGCCGACGCGGAGCCGGCCGGTCCGGCGCCGATAATCAGGGCGTCGTATTGATGTTCGGTTTTCATCAGGCTCATGGGGGCAGGAGTTCCACAATCTCGGCCAGTGGCCGTTCCCAGGCATCGAGCAGCGTGTTGCGGCGGCCATAGAGAAATTGCGGCTCCGCCAGGTCCAACGCGCGGTCGATAAAGCTGTCTGAAACCATCCGCAAAAAGGCCTTGGGACGGCTCGAAAACTCAAGGCCAAAGGCGGGCAAAATGCGCCCCAGCGGCTGCCGTTCGCGCAGGATTTCGTGGCGCGCCTCGGGCGGAAACAAGTCAAGATTAATTTTGATGGCGCCGAATTCCACGCGCCGTCCGCTCTCATCCAGCGTCAGCGCCGACTCCCGAAAGTATTCGTTCTCAACCGAGCGGCGCGCCAGCACGTGGACGTGGAGCTTTTCGTGGTAATAGTTTTCCAGGGTGGAAGTCATGTCGTTGCAATGCACCAGGAGCGCGCGGTACGGCTCGGGCACCTCCGTGTCCACGATATGGCCGATGACCGGGACCTGTTCGCCGCGCATAGCGTAGAATTGGTCCAGCGGATAAATGTCCGAATAAATCGGGACGGTAAACGGCGGCAATGAGTCTGCTTTTATCTTCAGGCGTACCTCGCGTTTCTATGTTCGGGAAGAAAGAATTCGTGCAACAGGCGGTCCACCTGCAACAGCCCCTCGCGGTTCAGGCGCACCTGGCCGTCCTTCACGCCGCCAAACCCCCAATCCTCCAACGTCCGCAGCGGCTGCGCGAACCGCTGGCGCACATCCACGCCAAACTTGTTCTGGAAGTAATCGCAACGGGTGCGGCCCAGTTTCAGTTGCAAAATAAACTCGCGGATCAATCGCTCGTCCGCATTCGGCGTCATGGCGCGATACGCCGGCAGGCGGCCCGCCCGCACGGCGTTGACATAAGGCTCGAAATCGGGGTGGTTCTGGTAATGAACGCCCTGCAAATGGCCGAACGAGGCGACGCCCAATCCGATCAAATCCGCCCCGGCCCACAGGCGGTCGCGATACAGAAAGCGGGTGTTATCCTTGTTTTTGACAGCCGTGTAGGCGCTGGCGACGGTGTAGCCGGCCCGCTCCAATTCGGCGAACGCCCACGCCACCCAGCCGCGCTTGGTTTCCCAATCGGCCACGGGAGCGGCCAGTTTTCCGGCCGCCTTCATTTCCTTGTAGATGGTCGTGTTGTAGGGAATTTCCATCTGGTAAATCGTGACGCTGTCCGGCGCCATTTCGATCGTTTTGCTGACGCACTGGCGCCAGTTGGCGTCGGTTTCCTCCACCATGCCGGCAATCAAATCGATGTTGATCTGCGGGAAACCCAATTCGCGGGCGCAGGAGTAGGCCCGCGCGATTTCCTTGCTGTGATGGGCCCGGCCATTGATTTCGAGGATGTGGTCGTCAAAATTCTCCACGCCCAGACTCAGCCGCGTCACCCCAATGTCGCGGATGGCTTTGAGCTTGTGGCTGGTCAAAGTCCCCGGCTCGCACTCGAATGTCACCTCTTCGGCCTCTTCCCACGAGATGAGTCTTTTCATCCCGGCGGTCAGGTGCTGCAGTTGATCGACGGAAAGATAGGATGGTGTGCCGCCGCCGAAATAAACGAAATTGGCCTTGCGCCCGGCGATGACGGGTTGCCCCGCGTAAAGGGCCAATTCTTCCAGCGCGGCGTCGATGTAGCCGCGGATGGCCGCCGAATCCTTGTCCGTATAAACCTTGAAGTAGCAAAAGTGGCAGCGTTTGCGGCAAAAGGGGATGTGGAGGTAAACGCCAAGCGGAGTGTCGGGGGCAGGGGGCCGTCGTAGCGCCGCGGCGGCGTCGGGAAGAAATTCCGGTTTCCAAAAGGAAAACGGCGGGTAGTTGGAGACAAAATAATTGCCCACCGTCGTTTGATGCTCAAGCGGCGGCGCGGGAGTGGGAGGAGCGGCTGTTTCGGTGCTGCTCATATATTCTGTTTCATAAAAAAGGTGACTCTCAACTTTTCCGGCCAAAGCAATAGACGTTGCCGTCGTCCGAACCTATCACTATTTTTTCATCCGCCACAGCCGGCGAACTGGCTACCGCCTGCCCGATCTGGTAGGACCAAAGCTCCTTCCCTTCCTCCAATGACACAATGTACACCGTGCCGTCGTTGGACCCAAATACCACCTTGGCGCCGGCCACCACGGGCGAACTCTCGATTCTCCCGCGCGTGGCGAATTTCCACAGGCTCTTGCCGTCCGCGCGGCCCACGCAGTGGAGGACCTTGTCATATCCGCCAAAAACGACCCGGTCGCCGGTGACCGCCGCCGAGGCCATGAATGGAAAATCCAGGTCGTGGTAGCGCCACACGACTTTGCCACCCTTCAGATCGACGCACAGAAACTCGTTGTCGTAGTGCCCGACATAAGCGCGATCTTCCGCCACCGCCACCGACGCGGCGATATAAGCCCCCGCGTCGATTTCCTTGATCACCGCGCCGTTGGTGGTCGAAAGAACATGCACCATCGCGTCGCATCCGCCAAAAACGATCTGGCCGCTTGAAACCGCGCAGGAGCCGTTGATGTAATTGCCCGTTTCGTAGGTCCAGAGCGGATGGCCGTTCGTGGCATTGAAGCAATAGAGCTTGAAGTCGTAGCTGCCAACCAGAATGAGCGGCGGCCCGGCCCCGGACGGCACGGTGTTGGCCGAGCCGAGGATTTTGCCGTCGGTCGTGTATTTCCAGAGCATCTGTCCGGAGGCGGCGCCCAGCGCATAAAACACGCCATCGACCGTTCCGGCGAAGAGCGAGTCATTGGCCAGAAGCGGCGGCGCTTGCACGGGAGTGCCCGCTTTGAAAGCCCAAAGCTCCTGTCCGGTGGCGAAATCGACCGCGTGAATCTGGCCGTCGTTGGAGCCGATAAAAACCTTGCCTCCCCCGATGACGGCGGACGACTTCACCGCCCCGCCGGTTTTGAATGCCCACAGCAGCGTCAATTTCTCCGGCAGCGACCCGCCCGCCACGCCCGTGAGCGCGGGATTCCCGCGAAAAACCGGCCACCCGGCGCCGCTGGAGGCGGCCCCGGCGCAGCAGAGAAGCAATAAAATTGCGCTCCGCGAAAGCAAGGCTCTTGCGCCTCTATCCGCCTGAATCATATTCGATAAAATGGCCGCCCCAACATCGCCTCACATTGGCAGTTTGGCAACCAAAATAATACCTACACGTACTATTCGCGCGCATTCACCTTTTTCGGTGCCTCTTTTATGGAGCGCGGCGGCAGAGCGCAGCGGCGACACCGCTTTCGTTTTTACACAGGCGGTCGGAATTCCCAAAACGGCAAAAATCACGCCGCACCAAAGCGGCGTCTCGCCAGCCACTTTGAGTTTGGACATTTTTTTGATGAGCCAACCCGCGTGAAACCGCTTCATTGGATCAACCAGCACCGACTCCCACCGTGGTTTTGCAATTCCAGGCAATTCTGAAAGGATTGCAATCACTCAGCCCAGGTTGCGAGCAACGAGCTACCCTGGGATGCTGTCACCAGATTTCAATCAACCCTGAAAGCGGTTGAATCCAGGAACGCCTATGCGCGTCATAGCGGTCTCTCCCTTTCCAAACTGCGGACATCAACCGACAATGCCTCTAACCACCTAGCCGCAGTTCGGTACGCGCCGTTCGTATCAATTAAAGACTCCTCTTTGACCAACATATCATTTCTCTCAGCGACACTAATCCTTCCCCAAGGTTTCAGAATCCTCCAAATAAAACAAAGTCGGATGTTGTCAATACACGAAAAGGAAAAGTTATCGATATCCAACCTCGCTCCAAAGCTTTCGCCTTTTGGTGGAAACACAATGGCGTTACGCACGTCCGCCTGCGTCAGCGGAAAACGCATTGGCAAACCAAGCTTATCCCCAATGGAATTAATCTCCGTAAGCATTACTGCTACCACCACATATTTATACGCCGCGTACATACGTCACACCTTTCTTTCGGTCGCCAGTCGTCGTGTTGACACCAAAATCTTTCCCTCTGTTTTCTCTGTTTGCTCATGTTAAAATTCTCCGGTTTGTCGTGCTGCGTCATTGCGATTTAGCCGATATCATGATCAGCCTGATAGCTGGAGGTTCTACGGACTGCGGACGCGATAATACGCCTGCCCGCCATTGGCGTTGGTGTCGGTAAACGAAAGCGTGAAATTTGTCGTGGCGCCGCCAGCGGAATACCCCGTCACCAAGTTGGTCCAGTTGACCAGGTTTGTGCTCTTGAGGATCGTGTAGGTTCTCCCTTCAATCGCGGTTGCCTGAAGGGTGAAACTGCCTCCCGCGCCGGATGGCGTCACCGCGGACACCATCGGCCGCCCGGCTATACTGAGATCGTCCAACCAGAACGCCGCGGTGTTGGACACGCCATACGCCGGACAAAGCTTCTCGAAATAAAGCGCCAGAAAAACATAGTCTCCCACGCTATGATCGATCGCCGCGGAGATATGGACCCACCCATTGGTGGCGGCATCGGGAATGATTGCCGTTGATATGATCGGGGCGTTTGCCTCGCCGGTATCGATTTCAATGCCGATGCCCTGGCTTCCGGTCCCGGAATTTGTCAGGAAATTGAAATACGAAAGCGGCACCGTCGATGAATTGTCCCACTTTACGTCAAATTCAACCGAATCGAAATTGCTCAGTTCCAACCGGACGTCACTATCGCAAAAGCAGCATGCCTCATTGAGCACGGCGAACTCAAACATCCCGGACCCCGAATAGTCCGCGCTGACATGGCAGGAACCCCCGCCGTCGCCGGTATTGTCCTGCGTGGGATCATAAGTCAGGGTCACGCCCGAAAGGCTGGTCAAGCCGCAGATGTTCCCGTCGAAATCTTGGATCGGCCAGACGCTTATTTGCGCCCGCGCCGCCGCCGGCGCCATTCCCGTTAATGCGCCTGCGAGGAGCAGAGCCGTGAAACCGAAAGAAAACTGGCATGTTTTCATCTTCATCCTTCAGACAGTTGGTTGACCTTTCATCGCATCTGCTGGACGCTCTTGACACCGCGCTCCGACCGTTTCGATCAATTGTTCGGTCGTCCCCACCCGCGCCGCGCCGTTGTGATTGCCGCGAGCTTGCCATCCCCGCCGCCATTTTTCAAGTCTTACTCCTTCAATTCCGACCCCGCAGCGGCATCGCGGCGGTTCCCCGCATTAGGTAGTGCGACCAACTCCGCGAGCGGTGCATCTCGTATCTGTTCTGACCTCCCGGTCGCCGTGGCTGGCGTCTCGCCAGCCACATTCTCAGCCCCATGTATCTCCATTGCTTTTTTCCGCCGTCCGATTCCCGCGTCATTCCTCTCCTGTTGTTGGGAGAAATCATAACCATATCATCCATGTCGTCCCATGCCTGCCCGTCCTCTTTCACAACTCTCAACCTCCTAAAACCTTCAAAAACCCCAGCAATGGCCGCTATTTGCGGAAATTACGGACTGAAAAGGGGCTTGCAATTCTCTGGAGAGGGAACAGTATCCTCAAAAAGGCCCGCGCTGGTCGTGGGCAACAAACCAATGGGAACTGTCAGCTTCCCTGACCCAAGCTCGCGACGACTGTGCCGGGGGCGCACGTTACCCGTTTATCCATCCACGCAATTCAATGGCGTGCCGTTCGCATGCCTGGAGACACTATGAAAACAGTCCGCCACAAACTCCTTTCACTCGCAGTGCCGTTGGCCGCGCTGACGCTCAATCTATCGGTCGTTGACCCGGCTAAGAGCCAGCAGTCCAATTCCTGGGTCACCACCAGCTCGCTCAACACCGCACGGGAGAATCACACGGCGACGTTGCTGCCCAATGGGATGGTGCTGGTCGCGGGGGGCTTTGGACCAAGTGGTTATCTTACCAACGCGGAGTTGTATAATCC
>JBEKSF010000162.1:0-11572 GCA_049517295.1 Verrucomicrobiota bacterium | reverse complement strand
CCGGGAAGCCAGAACCTCGCCGACGCCAGGTGAATAAACTCCGCAGAATTTTCATTAAGACCGTCAGGATCAGGAAGGTTTCCTGCAGCCTTAGCCTTATCAAGAACCTCTTGAATAATGCCATCCATGAAAAGCTGCATGTAAAGTTTTTGACTGATGAGGATGCCGGTAATCAAAATACCACCAACATTGAGCGTGACGGATTGTCCTCGCAAATCACGCGGACTCTGTTCCATGCTTTCTGCCGTTTTAATGACGATGCTTAAAAGTAAATCCTTCATAATACACCACGCAATGTGGCCCCCTTTATTTGCCGAGCCAACAAAAGCTTGAACGGTATCTAACCGCTTTGCCTGGGGAAAACTGTCGCCACCAGCACCCAAAGGCAACCCTTTAATGTGATTATCTTTTTCTGCAAAGAGGTACTGAGTGTGTAGATGAAAAACATCCAGGCTTTGCCGGTCAACCGTCCGGACCCCGGTTCGACCTCGCCGCCACCGACCACGACCGCCGACGCGTTGCCGCTGAATTCTGTGGCTATGGTTCTCGTACTTTAAAGCCTGGGCCTCCAAATTCCGCAACGACACATCGGCTGGGGTTTGGAGCCTGACTCCGCCAATTCAACCCGCCTCCACTCCGCTCCATTCCAGAGCCCACAATGAACCACTCCACTGCCCATCGCTTCCACTGCGCTCCGTTCCTGGTTTCAAATTCCCATTTCCGTCGGTTGACACGCCAGGGAGGTGGCGGCAAACTGTGGCGGTGACTCTGGCGACCAGAAAGGAAAGGCGCGTCACGGCGCATTGACGGCATGGACAACGGCCGGTCGGTTTTTTCCACTCTGCGCACATGGGCCGAGTTGGTCAAATTTCCCCATACGGTGTTCGCGCTGCCCTTCGCGCTGGCGTCCATGGCGGTGGCGGCGCGGGACCATCACGGCTGGCCGGGCTGGCGAACCTTTCTGCTCATCCTGGCGGCGATGATTTGTGCGCGGACCTGCGCGATGGCCTTCAACCGCATCGCCGACCGCGAATTTGACCGCGCCAATCCCCGCACGGCGTCGCGCCCGTTGCCCGCCGGAGAGGTGTCGCTGGGCGCGGCGTGGGGGCTGTGCGTGGCGAGCGGGGCGGGATTGGTGGCGGTGAGTTACTGCATCAACGCGCTTTGTTTCTGGCTTTCGCCGGCAGCTCTTGTTTTGATCTGCTTTTACTCGCTGACGAAACGGTTCACCGATTTTACGCACGTGTTCCTGGGGCTTGCGCTGGCGCTGGCGCCGCTAGGCGCGTGGATGGCGGTGAAAGGGGATTTTCGTTTGTTCCCCGCGGAATACGGGTGGCGGGCTACGCAATACAGCGCGATTCTGCCGCTGCTCCTGGCGGGGGCGGTGGTGTTGTGGCTGGTGGGCTTTGACATCATCTACTCCTTGCAGGATTACGAGTTTGACCGCGCGCACGGGCTGCGCTCGCTGGCCGTGCGGTGGGGAATCAACAACGCCCTGTCGGCGTCATTCCTTTCGCATATTTTAATGTGGGGGTTGCTGGTGGTGTTCGGGCTGCTGGCGGGATTTCGTTTTGCATACTATGTGGGCTTGTTGTTCATATTGGGATGCCTGCTGCTGGAACATTGGCTGGCGCGCCGGCGCAGTTTGGGCTGGATCAACCTGGCGTTCTTTCGCCTCAACGCGGTCATTAGCGTGGTGTTTCTAGTTGTGACGCTGACCGAAATCGTGTTTCCATACATGCGTTTTAGAAGGTGAACTTTTTTTTGCAACATAACCCGCTGCGCGATCTTTACGAAAAGGTCGCGGCCGGGGAACGCGTTTCCAACGGGGACGCGCTCCGCCTGTTTGAGTGCCCGGACCTCAACGCGGTGGGGACGATTGCGGACCTGGCCTGCCGCCGCAAGAACGGGAACCGCGCCAGCTATATCATCAACCGCTACATCAACTACTCGAACTACTGCATTTTGAGCTGCCAGTTTTGCGCCTTTGCCCGCAAGAAACGGGACGCCGACGGGATGCAGTTGACGGTGGCGGAAATCGCGCAAAAGGCGCGCGAGGCGCTGGCGTTGGGGGTGACGGAATTGCACATCGTCGGCGGACTGCATCCGTCGCTGCCGTTCAGTTTTTACACGGGGATGCTGCGGGAGTTGAAAGCGCTGGACGCGCGGCTCCAGTTGAAGTGTTTCACCGCCATCGAGATACTTCACCTGGCGTGGCTGGCCAAAAAGACCGTTCGCCAGACGCTGGAGGAGTTGCGCGAGGCGGGCCTGGAATCGCTGACGGGGGGCGGGGCGGAGATTTTCCGGAAGGAAATCCGCTCGCAAATCGCCCGGGGCAAGGAATCGGCCGAGGAGTATCTGGAGGTTCACCGGCTGTGGCACAAGATGGGCGGACGCAGCACCTGCACGATGCTCTACGGACACGTCGAAAGCCTGGCCGACCGCGTCGATCATCTGGATCACCTGCGACGATTGCAGGATGAAACGAGGGGTTTCACCGGATTCGTTCCCTTGCCCTACCAGCCGGAGAACAACGACATACCGGTCAAGAATCCGCCCACCGGGATGGATTCCTTGCGCACCATCGCGGTCAGCCGGGTTTATTTGGACAACATCGATCACATCACCGCCTACTGGGTGGGGCTGAGCATGAAGCTGGCGCAGGTGGCGTTGAGCTACGGCGCCGACGATTTGCACGGGACGATAGTCGAGGAGCACATCTTCCACATGGCGGGCGCCCAGACGCCGCAACTGCAAACCGAGGCGGAGATGGTCAAAGCCATCCGCGAAGCCGGGCGCGTTCCGGTGCAACGGGACACGTTTTACCGCCCCGTCAAAGTGTGGGACACCCAGGGAACGCCGGCCCCGCCGCCGCCGGGCCGCTCCCAAGTCCTGGAAAACAACCTCGCCACGGCCTGAGTTGCGATGTCCACCGGCGAAGACAATCCCAAGCTGCGGCTGGCGCCGCCGGAAACGCCGGAGGAACTGGCCCGGCGTTTCGAGCGTGAAACGCGCCCGGTTTTGCTTCAGCGCGAGTGTCAATTAGAACAATCCCTCGCGCCGTTCAAGGTTGGCTCCGTTCCCTATCTCAACGCGGCGCCGCTGACCCGCGGGCTGGAGGAACAGATTCTCTTCGCGCCCCCTTCCCAACTGGCGGCCCTGCTGGGGCGCGACGAATTGGACGCCGCCCTGGTCAGCGTGACCGAGGTCCTGCTTCGCGACCGTTATGATATTCTGGACGGCATCGCCGTAGCGTCGCTGGGCGAAGTCAAAAGCGTGTTCCTGGCCCACCGGCAGCCATTGGAAGAAGTGCGGCAGATATATTGCGACACGGCGTCGCTGGCCAGTTTGCACTTGATGCAAGTCCTGTTGGCCGAGCGCGGGCTTAAACCGGCGTTGCTGCCCTTGGCGGGCTACGAGGCGGCGCCGGCGCTGGAAAACGTTTTCTTGATCGGCGACCAGGCCATTGAGTTCGCCCGCTCCTCGCCCCCGCATGAAATCTGGGACCTGGGCGCGGCGTGGTATGAATTGACGCGGCTGCCGTTCGTCTATGCCGTCTGGGCCATGCGGCGCGTCCCCAACGAACCGTTGCGCCGCCGTCTGCGCGAGGCGCGGAACTTCGGCCTCGACACGCTGGACTACATCATTTCCAGCCGGACGGAGTTCGACTACGAATTTCGCAAGGACTATTTGAGCTGGCACATTCATTATCACCTCGGCGCGGATGAACGGCGCGGAATCGCCCGTTTCCTGGAACTGTTGCGCAAGCACGGCATGGGGCCGGGGCACGAGCCGCGATTTGTCACCTAGACCCCTGGAATGGAAACAGTCACTCTTGCCCGGCACGCGATGGCGACCCGTTTTGAATTGGTGCTGCACGGCGAGGACGCCAGCCGTCTGCGCGCGGCGGGCGAGGCGGCGCTGGCGGAAGTGGAGCGGCTGGAAGCGCAATTGAGCCTCTACCGGCCAGGCAGCGAGATCAGCCGCGTCAACGCCCTGGCCGCGCGCCAGCCGGTGCGGGTGAGTCCTCCGACCTTTCGGCTGCTGCAACACGCCCGCCAACTCCATCACGAAAGCGGGGGCGCCTTCGACATCACCGTCGCGCCGCTGGTGCGCTGCTGGGGTTTCATGGGCGGCGGGGGGCGCGTGCCCGCGGCGGAGGAACTGGCGGAGGCCCGCCGGCGGGTCGGTTTTTCTCACATTATGCTTGACGAATCGGCGGTCACGGTGCGCTTCGACCAGGAGAGCGTGATGATCGATTTGGGCGCCATTGGCAAGGGTTACGCCATCGACCGCGCCGCGGAAACATTGCGCGAGGCCGGCGTCACCAGCGCCCTGCTCCACGGGGGCACCAGCACGGTCTATGGGATTGGCCGCCCGCCCGGAAGCCCCGGCTGGAAGGTGGCCATCGCCGCCTCGCCGGACGAGTCGCGCGCGCACGCCGCCGTGACGCTGGAGGACAACGCCCTGTCCGTCTCCGCGATTTGGGGAAGGAGCTTCAAAGCCGATGGCAAGACCTTCGGGCACGTTCTGGACCCCCGCACCGGCCAGACTGTCAATAATACCGCTCTCGCGGCGGTCGTCCTTCCCTCCGCCACGGAAACCGACGCCCTCTCGACCGCGCTGCTGGTCCTGGGGCTGGAGGGCCACGACGCCATCGCCCGGCTGCGCCCCGGAATGCGCACGCTGGTGATGTCGTCGGCGGAACAGGGTTATCGCGCCGAGGCGCGGGGCCTTACGCTGGCGGCCTGGGAACTTCCATCGGGCCGCGGGTGACGCCGAGTTGGTGGCGCAATTTCAATTGGCGCCACACTTGCGCTCCCGTCACCTCGCCTTTGAGCAGGGCCTGGTAAGTGGAAATGGTGCGCCCGGTTTCCTCCGCGCTTTCGTTGACAAACTCGATCCGAAAATGGCGGGCGCCGAGAGCCAACAATCGCGCCGCGTATTCGGCCCCCGTTTGCGCGCGCGCGTTGAACACCGTGTTGCGGCATCCCGCGTCGGCCTTGAGCGGGTGCCGCTGGCCGGCGCGGTCGCGGATTTGGACCGCGCGCGTATCGCACGGGCGGCCGCAATTGGTGTAATCGGTCCCCTGGCTCAAAAAGGCGCAGAAGAGGCAATGCTCCATGTGAAACATCGGGATGTGCTGGTGGAGGGTGATCTCGAACCATTGCGGCGGCGCCGATTGCAAGAGCGCTTCCAATTGCGCGATGTTCAAATCGTAGGAGGCGGTCAGGCGCTCCAGGCCGAAATGATTCTTGAAATAATCGGCCGCAAGAGCGTTGGCCACGTTCAACGAATAATCCCCAATGCACCGGCAGCCCGCGAAAAACTTCAAGTGATCGTAATTGCGGACCAGATAGCCGTCGGCCTCGCTGGAAAGGGTCTGGCGCAGAATCCATTCCTCGCCGGTTTTGAATATGCGCGGCGGCGCGACGAAGATTTCCGAGCGCGCGCCGGCGGCGCGGAAGCGGGCCACCGCCTGGCGGTATTTTTTTGGGTCTTCAAAATCGCAATAAATCGCGCGCAAATCGAAGGCGAGCGCCGCTTCCAACTGCGCCAGGTCGCGCACCAGAACGATCAGCCCCGGCGGGCCGGGGGAAGTATCCGCAACCGTCGCGGGCTGGCCGCGCGGCGTTTGCCGCAAGGTCCATCGCGGGGGCCGGGCGCGGGATTGTTCGATTTGAGCGGCCACGTCGCGACGCAGGCGGTTGAGTTCGCTCATGGGCAGGATGACGTCGCCTTCCAGCTTGTTTTCCAAGCGCCCCAACTCAAAGGGCGTTCCGCCCAGGCGGCCCAATTGCTGGCGCAACAGTTGCGTTGTGAGCGGCTGTTTGCGGGCGGCTTCCAGCGGCATGGCTGAATCCACCCGCGCCACGTGCCCCAATTGGTCGCGCCCGACCAGAGTCAAGGGCGCGCCGGCGTGGCCGTGCGTTTCCATCTCCAGGGGCCGCCGAAAATGCGGAGCGTCACCGGAAAAACTCCGGCGCAATCCGCGGTCCAACTCCGGGTCGCTCGTTTTCCAAACTTTGTCGCCCGCATGAACGCGGCTGAAGTCGATGTGGCCGAAGAGCTGGATTTGCGCCTCGTCATTGAGGGAGAGCTTGGACACGCGCCCGCCCTCCTCTTCCTCATCCGGCCGCCCCGCGTCGAATACAATGCCGTCGCCCGGTTTGAGCGGGGCCTGCAAGCGCACCACGACGCCGTCGTGCCCGACGCGCTGGACCTCACCGAGGTAAACGCCGCGTTTTTTGCCGAAGCGGCCATGCACCAGGCGCTGGTTGTTGACGCCGCCAAACCATCCGGTGTAAAGGCCGCGCGAAAAGGCCATTTCCAGGTTGTAGCGGATTTCGGACGGCTTCTGGCCGCACACCCCGTCCAACGCGCGGCGATAAACTTGCGTAATGTTGGCGACATACTCCGGCGATTTGAGGCGGCCCTCGATTTTCAGCGACGCCACGCCGGCGCGCGCCAACTCCGGGAGCAGTTCCAAGCCGGCCAGGTCCTGGGGGCTTAAGAGGTAGCGGCGGTCGCCCAGCGGCACCAATTGGCCGTCACAAATCAACTCGTAAGGCATGCGGCAGGCCTGGGCGCATTCGCCGCGATTGGCCGAGCGCCCCCCGAGGGCCTCGCTGGTCAAGCATTGGCCGGAATACGCGATGCACAGCGCGCCATGGACAAACACCTCCACCGGCAGTCCCAGCGGGGTGATCTTCTCGATTTCCTTGATTGAACATTCCCGCGCCAGCACCACCAGCGAGCAGCCCAGGGCGCGCGCCAATTCCACTCCCGCGGCGCTGGTGATGGTCATCTGGGTCGAGGCGTGAATGGGGAAATCCGGCGACAATTGGCGGATCAGGCGGCATACGCCCACATCCTGCACGATGGCGGCATCGACTCCGGCGGCGATCAATGTGCGCAGGTATTGTTCGGCCGCGGCCAATTCATCGGCGAAAACCAGGGTATTGAACGTCACGTAACCCTTGACGCCGCGGCGGTGCAAAAACTCCATGAGCGGCGGCAAGTCGGCTTCGGTGAAATTATTGGCCCTCATGCGGGCGTTGAAGCGGTCCAGGCCGAAATAGATCGCATCGGCCCCGTTTTCGACCGCCGCCCTGGCGCACTCCCAGTCGCCGGCCGGGGCGAGCAATTCCGGGCGGGGGAAGTCCCGCCGGGAGGAGGCTGGTAGTTCGACTGTCGGGCTGGCCGTCATTGGCGCGCCCTCACAGTAAGGCCGTTTGGCGCGGAGTTCAATCCAACGCGCATATTGCCGCGGCTGACCGATAGCGGATGGGACTGAATTCTTTTTTTGCGAACGCGCGGCGGGGTGCTATAGTAAACGAGGAGTCCGAGCATGGACACGTACGAGACCAAGTGTAGTCGCGCGGAGAAGATCGAGTTGGTGATAGCGCTGTTATTGGGCAGTTTGCTTGCCTGGTTGACGGTCACCTAAAGCGGCGGTTCATCTCACCGCGCCCGGTTTGCACGCGTTGCCCGAAAGCGCCACCGCTCATGGGGAACGCTGGATGCCTGTCTCACCACGCGGCCGGCAAGGCTGGCGCCGCAGTTCTCCAAAACGAATGGGCTTTGACATCCTCGTTGGATTGGCGTCACAATCGGTCACACGCTGATTGCGAATCTGGTTTATGAAACAAGCCACACGTCGATCCATGGTTGTCCTCGCGGCCCTGATGACACTCCCGCTAACTGTTCGCGCCGATGAGCCGCCGGGCGGCGCGCTGAGCGCCAGCCTTGACAATATTTACCGCCTCTACAACGTCGAAACCCGCTCCATCAGCCCGGAGAACTTCACTGGCGAAAAGGGCAAGGCGGGCATGGCCACCGAAGGCACGGGCAAGAACGCCGCGCGCGATCTAGGCCAGGGCTGGAAGGTCTCGCCATCGGTCCGCATCGACGGCAAGAGCACTTTTACGCTGGCCGAAATCACCGGCCCCGGCTGCGTGCGGAGCATCTGGATGACGCCGACCGGGAATTGGCGGACGTCAGTGCTGCGTTTTTATTGGGATGATGAAACCGATCCGTCGGTGGAGGTTCCCGTGGCCGACTTTTTTGCCAGCGGTTGGGCGCAATGGGACCGATGTCCCCTGATCAAGTCGGCGCCGGTGTGCGTCAATCCCCGCTGCGGGTTCAATAGCTATTGGCAGATGCCCTTTCGCAAGAAATGCCGCATCACGATGGAGAACCTGGCCGACGAGGCGATGGTCCTTTACTACCAGGTCAATTATGCGCTGGGAGAGGTTCCTGACAACGCGGCCTATTTCCACGCGCAGTTTCGGCGCGAAAATCCGCTCAAGGCCAAGGGGACCTACACCATCCTGGACGGGGTGGAAGGCAACGGGCAGTACGTGGGCACGTATCTGGCCTGGGGCGTTCACAACACCGGCTGGTGGGGCGAGGGCGAGGTGAAATTCTTCATCGACGGCGACAAGGAATTTCCCACGATTTGCGGGACGGGCACGGAAGATTACTTCTGCGGATCGTACGATTTTGAGGGCAAGGGGCCGGATGGCAAGACCGCCTACACGGAGTTCACCGCGCCTTACACCGGTCTGCCGCAGGTCATCCGCCCGGACGGGCTTTATGATTCGGTTCAGCGTTTCAGCCTTTACCGCTGGCACATTCCCGACCCTGTTCGTTTCCAGCACGATCTCAAAGTCACCATTCAGGCCCTGGGCTGGCAACCGGGCGGGCGCTACCTGCCTTTGCAGGACGACGTGGCCTCGGTCGCCTTTTGGTATCAACAGGAACCGCACAAGAAATTCCCGCCGTTGCCCACGCGCGACGAATTGGAATGGCATTGACGCATGGCTGAGGACCCAAGAGCCGACTCCCGGATGCCCCGGCGGAGATTCCTCAAAATATCCGCTGCAACCGCGGGCGCGTTCGGCGCGCTTGGCGGCGCGGAGGGCGGGCCGCCCGCGGCCGCGGCATCAACGGCTCCATCGCGGGCCTCCAAGCGCCGGCGCGGCGGCTACAGCGGCGATTACCTGAGCCATGTCGCGTTTCCGATGGGGGGAATCGGAGCGGGCATGATATGTCTTGAGGGCACCGGGGCGCTGTCGCACGTGTCGCTGCGCAACCGGCCCGAGCTCTATAATGAGCCGTGCATCTTCGCGGCCGTGACCATCAAAGGCCCCCGTCCGCTGGCGCGCGTGCTGGAAGGTCCGGTTCCCGCGCGAAAAATCTTCGACCCGCCAGGCTCGGGCAACGGCGAGGGCGGCACCACTTACGGACTGCCGCGCTTTGGCCAGGCCCTTTTCCAGTCGCGGTTTCCGTTCGGCACGGTTTTGCTTACGGATCGCCAGGCGCCGCTGGAGGTCGAACTGACTGGCTGGAGTCCGTTTGAGCCCGGCGACGCCGATAATTCGAGCCTGCCGGTGGCGGCGCTGGAGTACCGATTCACCAGCCGCGCCGGCTCGCCGCTGGAGGTCGTGTTCTCGTTCAACGCCAAAAACTTCATGGCGCTGGAGGGCTGCCCGAGCGCGGTGCGGCCCATAAGCGGCGGCTTCATACTTTGGAACGGCGCCCCGCGGGAGAGGCCCTGGGAGGAGGGCGCCTTTTCGGCCACCGTCTCCGATCCAGATGTCAAGATGAATTATGCGTGGTTCCGCGGCGGGTGGTGGGACGCATTGACCATGGCGTGGGAGGATGTGGCGCGGGGCGCCCGCGAGGAATCCCCTCCGCCCGCGGACGGCGCCCCCAGTCCCGGCGCGACCTTGTCGGTACCGCTGCGATTGGAGCCGGGGGCGTCCAAAACGATTGTCCTGCGGCTGGCCTGGTTTTCCGGCCAAACCAATTTTCACATTGGCAACGATCCGGCGGGCCTGCCGCCCGCCGCGCGCTCCGAACTCTACCGCCCCTGGTATTCGGAGCGGTTCAGCGACATCAACAGCGTCAGCATTTACTGGCGGGACCACTACGATGAACTGCGTCAAAAGAGCGCCCGGTTCAGCGAGTGCTTTTACGACAGCACCCTTGCGCCCGAGGTGGTGGAGGCCGTCGCCGCGAACCTGAGCATTCTCAAGTCGCCGACTGTCTTGCGGCAGAGCGACGGCCGGCTGTGGTCGTGGGAAGGGTGCGGGGATGACAGCGGATGCTGCCACGGTTCTTGCACGCATGTCTGGAATTACGCCCAAGCCATCCCCCACCTCTTCCCCGCCTTGGAACGGACCTTGCGGGAAACCGAATTCGGCCCGTCGCAAAACGCCGCCGGACACCAGATGTTCCGCTCGTCCCTCCCCATCCGCCCGGTGGAGCATGATTTTCACGCGGCGGCGGACGGGCAATTGGGCGGGATCATGAAGGTGTATCGCGAGTGGCGGATCTGTGGGAACACCGATTGGCTGCGCGCCCTCTGGCCGAAGGTCAGGACGAGTCTGGACTACTGCATCGAGACGTGGGACCCGCGCCACGAAGGTTTGGTGGAGGAGCCGCACCATAACACTTACGACATCGAGTTCTGGGGGCCGGACGGGATGTGTACGAGTTTCTACCTCGGCGCGCTTCAGGCGGCTGTGGAAATGGGGGCCGCGCTGGGCGATCCAACGCCCCTTTACGCCGATCTGTTGGCAAAGGGCAAGGGGCGGGCGGAGACGGAATTGTTCAACGGCGAATACTTTTTTCAGCGGATTCAATGGAAGGGTTTGCGCGCGCATCACCCCTTGGACAGCGAAGGGGCAACCGGCGATTCGCCGGAGGCTGTGGCGCTGTTTCAGAAGGAAGGACCGAAGTACCAGTACGGCGCGGGCTGTCTGTCGGATGGCGTGCTGGGGGCGTGGCTGGCGCTGGTATGCGGCGTGGACCAGGCCCTGGATCCGGCCAAAGTCGCCAGCCATCTGCGTTCTGTCTATAATTACAATTTCAAGCGCGACCTCTCCGGTTATGCGAATCCGCAGCGTCCGTCCTACGCCGTGGGGGTCGAGGGCGGCCTGCTTCTCTGCACCTGGCCCAAAGGCGGCGAACTGTCCCTGCCGTTTCCGTATTCGAACGAGGTTTGGACCGGGATTGAATACCACGTTGCGACGCACCTGATGCGGGCGGGAATGTTGAAGGAGGGGCTGGAAGTGGTGCGGGCTTGCCGCGCGCGTTACGACGGCCGGGTGCGCAATCCGTTCGACGAATATGAGTGCGGCCACTGGTACGCGCGGGCGATGTCCTCCTACGCCCTGCTCTTCGGATTGAGCGGGGCGCGCTACGACGCCGTTGAAAAAACACTTTACATCGACCCTCGCGTGGAGGGCGATTTCCGATGTTTCCTGGCCACGGCCACCGGCTATGGAACCGTTGGCGTGAAAAAGGGGAAGCCGTTTTACGAGGCAAAAGCCGGGACGCTGGAAATCCACGACATCCAATATCGCCGGGCGGCATGAAGGGGCGCGAGGCCCGCGCATGCCTGGCAATTCTGAATTGTTCCGGCCCATCGCCGAAACTTTTTGCTGCCGCGTAGTTTTCAAACCAGGAATTTTCTGTAGTTAGCAAACCAGGAATGACCTCTCATTTTTGGCGATTGGTAAAGAGGATTTTGGGCTTCTCCTTTTTGTTGGGTGGCGCGGCC
>JBEKSF010000161.1:0-12138 GCA_049517295.1 Verrucomicrobiota bacterium | reverse complement strand
TGGGTCGCATATACTTCTGTCTCGCAAAAACCGGTCGGCGAAGAATTTTGTCTCACACCCTTATGAGTTTCTCACGATGGAACTAGTTTTAATGTTACATTCATCTTGCGTTAATGTTGGCATCGTCCAACTTAACAGGAAGAGGTTATGAGGCGTGTAGGTATCTGGCTCATCGTGATTGGCACCGCTGTTTCACTTTCGTCTTGTGTCACAAGAAATGGGGCACAGACGGCGAGCGCGCCGGTTTCTGGCGCAGGCGCGCCGCCTCGACGTGTCGCTCCCGCGACAGCGGTCAGCGCCACCGGGGTGGTGCTCATCAAGAGAGGGACAGGGACAAGCACCAATTCCGGCCCGATGTCAGTGTCGCGGGCAGGCGACGCCTTCGAGCTAGAACCCACCGAAGGCAGGGATCTCAGCTACTTTGCCAATGGGAGCATGTCGAAGGACCGTTTGGAGGATGCGATGGGCCGCGCGCTGATAATGCAACCGGAGGTGAGCTTCGATCAGGATCAGATCAACATTCTCAGGACACTGTTACGATGAACGGAGCCCAGATCTATCAACCGGATGTCGGCGGCAAAGGCTCTTCGCAGACAGGCTGGCAAGAGGAGACGAGGGGGCATTTTTCGTCGTTGGCAAGGCGTATGGTTGTGGTTTTGGCGTTAGTGCTGGCGATTATCGTCGGCACTTTGGACGCCATGACGGGGCGCCATTTTTCGATGTCGGCATTTTATCTGATACCGATTTGCTGGGCGGCGTGGGCGGCTGGACGAAGGGCGGGAATAGTGGTGGCAGCAGCAAGCGCACTCGTGTGGTTTGTGGCCAATTTGACGTCGGGCATCGCCTACAAGCATCCGCTGACACCGTATTGGAACGTAATGATGTTACTGCTGCTTTACCTGGTGGTGGTCTATCTGCTGTCGGCATTTCAGGCGGCGCATTATCATCTGGAAGAAACGGTGCAAGTGCGCACGGCGGCGTTGCAGGCGGAAATGGCGGAGCGACGGCGCCTGGAGAGCGCCAAACTCCAGGCCGAGCGACTGGCCGCGGTGGGGACGATGGCGACGCAGGTTGCGCATGAGGTGCGCAATCCACTGGGATCGATCACGCTGAATCTGGACCTGATCGAGAGAGAATTGGATAAACTGGCGGCTAATAGTGAACAATCACCGGAAGAAGGGCATGGGTTGCTGAATGAGGTGCGGGCAGAGGTTCAGCGCATCCGACGCGTAACTGAAGATTACCTGCTATTTGCGCGGCTGCCCCATTTGCGGCGCCGCTCGCTGGCATTGAATGAAATGCTCAGCGAAAAACTGGCGTTCATGAACGGAGAATTGGAGAAGGCCAAAGTCAAACTGCGTACGGGATTTGACCCGGCAGTAACGACGATCAAGGCCGACGGGGAACAATTATGGCAGGCGACGTTGAATTTAATCCGCAACAGCCTGGAGGCGATGCCGGACGGAGGCGAACTGACCGTCGGCACGTGGCAGGACAATGGACAGGTGGGACTGCGGGTGACGGACAACGGCAGAGGGATGAGCAAGGAACAACTGAAGCAGATATTTGCGCCTTTTTTCACGACCAAGCCGCAGGGGACTGGATTGGGGTTGACGCTTGTCCAGCAGATCGCGACCGAACACGGCGGGCACGTGGAATGTGAGAGTGCATCAGGCAAAGGCAGCGCCTTCGCCATCTTTCTGCCCAATGTGAAAAAGCCCTGACATGGCAAGCCAACCGGACATTCAACCTCCCCAGCGCGGGCCCATTGTGGATCAGGCATTTGCCGAGGAGCAATTCAAGTTGGCATCGCTTTTGCTAAAGTGGAGAGTGGAATTATGAGAAGTCTTCGCAACAAGTCAGTTCTAATCGTTGACGACAACCCGGCGATGGTGCGGGCGCTGGAGAGGGTGTTGAGGGGGGAAGGGGCAACGGTAATGCCGGCAACAGAGGGAGCCGAGGCGGTGGAGATACTGACACGGCGGGAAAAAGTGATTGACCTGGTCATCACGGATTTGCGGATGCCGTTTGTCAACGGCGTGACACTGGTGTATGCGATTCACGAGGTGTTTGCGGAGTTGCCGGTCATCGTGTTGACGGCGTTCGGGAGTGAGGACGTGAAGGAGGAATGTCTGCGCCAGGGTGCGGTGGCGCTTTTGGAGAAGCCGCTGGACACGTCGGAGCTGCTGGCGGTGATCGAAGATGCGTTCACACCGCTGGAAGATTGAACATTTGGCGGCACAGGGGCCGTCTAAACGGCTAATGAAGGGAGCAACTATTATATCGACAGAGTGCAGAACGCGGGGGCGTGGACGCCGTATCGGGGCGACTACTACCAGGTGCCTCTGCTGGGGGAGTTGGTGCTCAAGTTTCATCCGGATTCGTTTGTCGTTCCCTACGTGGGGGTTGGGGGCGGGGGCGATTATTCGGTTGGGAGGATTCATCCCCGGGGCTTCTTTGGAGGCAACATGGAGAGCGACGAGATCGACCCCGCAGTGCAAGGGGTGGCGGGGGTCAACTTCCGCCTGAATCCGGTCACCGAGGTTGGACTGGGCTACAAGTATCTGGCGGCATTTCCGGGCGGAGGGAATGGGAACACCGCGACCCACGCGGTGCTGGCGACCTTCAACTTGAAGTTTTAAAACAGGCTGGAGATTCTTCGATGCCAGGCGTCGAAGGGCGACGCCCGGTGGTGCAGCATATACCGGAGGGCAGGCGGCGGAAACCGCGGAGGTGACGAGGAGATTTTGGATCGGATTTTAACGCGGGATTCATGCCATTTTAATCACTTTTTCATCAAACCTTAATGTTCAGAGAGTAGGTTTAAGTATTCAAAGAGCGAACTGCAGCAAAACAAGAATATGAACACTTCCTTTCTTTTGATCATCATCACAGGAGGCGCACTTTTGTCAGGATGCGCCACCGGTAATAAAGGGATTGCACTTGCTCCTGTGGGGCCTGAGCCGGCGCATCCATCGGCGGCCGGGTCAGGTTACGGCACGTTGACGGTATATTCGGCTTACGAAGTGAACGCCGATTTTAACAGCCGCGATCCAAACCGCCCGGAGCATTCAGACTACTTTATATTCAGCGCCGACGGAAAACTGCTCAAGCGAATATACAACAATTCGGGAACGATTTTTCAAAAGCCAGCGCCCGTCAGGCTTCCAGCGGGAAACTATCGAGTAGTTGCCCGCGCGAACGGTTATGGGTACCTGAGCATTCCGGTGGTGGTGGGAGGGGAACAAAACACCGTCGTGCATCTTGATCGCAACGGGGCCTGGCCGGATAAATCGGTGTTTAACCAAGCCAATTCGGTGCGATTGCCGGATGGGCAGATTGTTGGTTGGAAGAGCGCCTGCGGGATAGAGTGATTTGGCCAATGCCGGAGTTGCCCGCGAAGAGACTTCAGCGCAGGCGGCCAAGCTGGAAGTCCAGGGCCGAGTTTTGGATTTGGTAGTCGTAGCGGGCGGCGGCTTCTGCGATTTGGGCGCTGGTTTCGTTCAGTTCAGCCTGGCTCAATTCGATGATGGAACTGGAGCCAATTTTGAATCGGGCCTGCGCCAGTTCCAAGGCTTCGGTTGCGTTGTGGAGAAGCTGCTCGGTCAAAGCCAGACGCTCGTAGGCGTAGTCGAGATTGAGGCTGGTGAGCTGCACGTCGCGGCCAATTCTGTCCTCCTCGTCGCGCACGGCTTCGTCGGCCGCTCTGGCGCGCAAGTCGGCTTCGCGGCGGCGTGCGGCGTTAAGTCCGCCTGTGTAGAGGGGAAGGTCCAAGTCGATTCCGGCGGCGGCGTAGTTATCGGCCAGGTGGGAATTGCCCGTTGGAATCACGCCCGCCGTGCCGACCGCATTGACGCTGGGATAGTCCAATTTGCGTTCGGCTTGGGCGAATTCCCTGGCGGCGTCGCGTTGGTAGCGCAGTTGGACCAGATCGGGGCGCTGCTGCCAGGCTTCAAAGACGAGGGAGAAATAGGTGTTGGTGTGGTAAGGCGGCATCGGCTCGTCGGCGAGTTGGAAGGTCTGGGGACTGCGTTCACCGAGGACAGTCGATAAGACGGCAAAGCCGGCCTGAACATCCATCCGGGCTTTGGCCAGCAGGATGCCGGCTTGATCGTAATCGACACTGGCGAAGCTGACGTCGAGCTGGGATTTCAACTGGTTGGTGGCGAGGGTTTGGGTCTGTTGGAGCATCAGTCGGCGGGTGCGGAGGGTTTCCCGTGCGACTTGCAACACCGACTGCGACTCCAGGGCGGAGAAGTAGGCATTATTGACTTCGAGCAGAATCTGGGCGCGAGTGGCCACGACGTTCATCCGCTCGGAACGCGCGCGCAATTTGGCGCTCCGGGTCAAGTCCCAGGACCGGCCAAAATCGGTAATGAGCTGGCTGATGGTGGCGCCGTCGGCCTCGCGTTCGTAGATGAGCGGGTTATTGAGGGCGCCGGCGGCGATGCGTGTGTTGTTGGGATCGGCGGTGCCGACAGCGGTGGCGCTGGCAAAGATATTGGGAAGCAGAGCCGATTGAAGTTCCTTGGTGGCCTGTTGTGAGGCGAGTGCGACCAGATCGGCGACGGAGATTTTGGGGTTTTGTTTGAGGGCCAGTTCCTGGGCTTGTCGCAAAGTCAGCTTCCTGGGGGCCGGCACGCTGTCGGCCGCCCAGCCGTGCCGGAAGGGTAACGAGAGAAGGAGGAGAACGAGGAGCTTGTTCATTGTTGAGTTGGGGCCTGGCTTGAGTTCACGGGGCGGGCGATTGATTTGCGCGGGCCTGTTTGGCGTCCAAGCGCCCATAAACCAGCAGGCAAGCGGCCGGGACGATGAAAACAGTCAAGACTATGGAGATCGCCAACCCGCCAATGATAGTCTGTGCCAGCGGCGCATAAGCTTCGCCGCCCGTGCCGAGCTTCAGCGCCAGGGGCAGCAACCCGATGAGAGTGGCGACGGAGGTCATCAGCACCGGGCGCAAGCGCACGCGGCAGGCGAGGGAGACGGCTTCGCGCAACGGGCGGCCCTCGGCACGGAGGCGGTTTGTGAATTCGACGATGAGAATGCTGTTGGAGACGACGATGCCCACCATCATTAGCGCCCCCATCAAGGACATGATGTTCACCGTTGTGCCCGTGACGAACAAGATCAACAGCACACCGGTCAGGCCGGTGGGAATGGCCAGCAGGATCAGGAACGGGTCCACGAATGAGCGGAACTGGGCGACCAAGATCAAATAGACCAGGATCACCGAGAGGATGAGGCCAACAGCAAAGCTCTTGAAGGACTCGCGCATGGCCTGAACGGAGCCCCGGACGGTCACCGTCATATTCCGCGGGAGGGTGGTATGATCGACGATTTTTTGCACCGCGGCATACAAGCGGCTGAGGTCTTCGGCCTTGGGGGCAACGTAAACGTCGATGGTCCGGCGGATTTGATAATGGTCCACCTCGGTGGGGGCCTGGATGCGGGAGATATGGACGACGGAGTCGAGGCGTGTGGGTTGTTTCAAATGCGGGCACCGCAAGGGCATGGAGCCGAGATCCGTGATATTCTTGACACAGTCTTCCGGGTATTGGACGGTCAACAGGTAGTTGTTGCCCGTGATGGGATCAATCCAGTAACTGGGGGCGATCATGCCGTTGGAGGTGAGAGCGGTGATGAGGCTATCAATGACTTCCTTGGCCGAGAGGCCCAATTCACTGGCCCGCTCGCGGTCAATGTCGATTTGCAGGGCCGGATAATCGACGTCCTGCGGGATGAGCACGTCGCTGACCCCCGGCAGAGCGCGGATTTGGCGGGCAATTTGGCTGGCCATCCGGTGCGCGGCATCGATGTCCATGCTGCCGACCTGGATGTCCAGTGGCGCGGGCATTCCGAGATTCAAGATGGCGTCCACGAGGCCGCCGGTTTGGAAATAGGCGCTGACTTGGGGCAAGTCGCGGCGCAGGCGCGAGCGCGCCAAATCCATATAGTCGAAACTGCTCAAGCGGTGGCCCTGGTTGAGGCCGACTTGCACAAAGGCGGTGCTGGGGCAGGAATTGGGAGAAAGGATCGAGGAGAAACCGGGAGTGATGCCGATGTTGGACACGATGATCTTGAGATCGCGCTTGGGAACGACCTGGCGCACGATGTCCTCGACCTGGCCAACCAGTTGCTCTGTCAATTCGAGGCGGGTGCCCGAGGGCGCCTTGAAATTGATGACGAACTGGCTGGGGTCGGTGCGCGGGAAATAGGATTTGCCGACCAGCGGGTAGAGCAACAGGCTGGCGAGAAAGAGGCCGACAATACCGAGCACGGTCAGCAGCGGCCTGCGCAATGCCAGGTCCAGCAGCCGTTGGTATCCGTCGAGCATGGCGGCGAACTTGAGATTGAACCAGGCATTAAACCGGCGGCCCCAATGTTTTGGCAGCATCTCTTCCCCTGCCGGGTGGCCGTGGGTGGCGTCGCCATGAACGGCGGCGCCACTGATAAAGTTGGCGCAAAACAGCGGCACGACCGTCATGGCCACAAAGTAGGAAGCGAAGAGGGAGAGCACGAGCGAAAGGGCCATTGCGCTGAAAATGTACTTGCTCACGCCGTAGAGGAGGGTGACCGGAAACATGACCACGACCAAGGTCAGAGTGGCGGCCAGCACCGGCAGGGCCATCTCGCTGCCGCCCCGCTCGGCGGCCAGGGCGGGGGTCTGGCCCAATTCCAAGTGGCGGAAAATGTTTTCGAGGACGACGACCGAATTGTCGATCAGGCGTGAGAAGGCGAGAGCCAGACCGCCCAGAATCATGGTATTGATACTGCTGTCCCCCAGGTTCAACGCGATGAACGTCGCCAGCGCCGAGAGCGGGATGGACAGGAAGACGGCCAGCGTTGCGCGCGGGCTGCCGAGAAAGACCAGAATCATGATTGCCGTCAAGACCAGCCCAACGACCCCTTCGTGGACCAGGTTGTCGATGGCGCCGCGGACAAAGACCGATTGATCGAAGACGACTTCGGGGATCAATTGCTTGGGAACGTCCAGCAGCTTACTGATGACGCGTCTGACGCCGTTGACGACGGCGATGGTGTTGGCGTTGCCTCCTTGCTTCATGACGGGCAGATAGACCGAGGGCTGGCTGTTGACGCGCACTTTGCAGTACTGAATCTGCGAGGCGTCCATCGCCTTGCCGACGTCGGCCACGAGCACTGACTTTTCGCCGACGGTCTTTAGGGGGACTAAATCCAGATCGCGCATGGCGTTGATCTGGTTGTTGGCATAGACGTTGTAATCGTAAGGGCCGATCTTCACATCCCCGGCGGGCAGGATGAGGTTGGCCTCATTGACGGTGCGGACAACGTCCATGACGCTCAGGCCGTGGGCCTCCAATTTGAGGGGATCGACATAGACCATGATCTGGCGATAGCGGCCGCCGAAGGCGGGAGGAAGGGAAGCACCAGGCACACCTGCCATCTGGTCGCGAATGTTGAACTGGCCCAAATCGCGCAATTGGGCCTCCGAAAGCCCCTGGCCTTTCAAGGTGACCAGGCACACCGGCAGACTGGAGGCGTCGAAGGACATGACAATGGGCGGCAGTGTGCCGGTGGGCAAATAGCGCAGGCTGGCCATCGCCAGGTTGGCGACGCTGGTGACATCGGAATCGGGATTGGAACCGGGCTGAAAATAGACTTTGATGAGGCTGATACCGGTCAGCGAGCGGGATTCCATGTGGTCGATCCCCGCAGCGAGCGTGAACATGCGCTCGAACTGCCCCGTGATGTCGTTTTCAATCTGCTGCGGCGGCATCCCGCCATAAAAGGTGGCAACCACGACGACGGGGATTTTGATCGGCGGAAACAAATCGACCGGCATCCGCACCAGGCAGGTCAGGCCCAGCACGCAGACGATGAGGCACAGGACGATGATGAAATAAGCATTGCGAATGGCGAAGCGCGACATAGTCAGCTATTCTTGTTGGGCCAGGGGATCGAGCAGTTTGGGGACGACCTTCTGCCCCGGCTTGAACAGGGACCGGCTGCCCGTCAAGACCAACTCTCCCTCTTTCAATCCCGAGAGGACCTCGAACTTTGTCGGTGTCTGGATGCCCAGCTTGACGGGCCGGTCCTCAATTTCCCCATTGCTGTTAATGACATAAACGCTGGAAGTCTCACCGGGGGGAACCGCCTCGATGGGGACGACCAAGGCGAGCGGGCGGCATTCGACCGGGATGGACACGCTGGCATACATTCCGGGCACGAGTTTCAAATCCGGGTTGGCGACTTCGATTTCGGTGGTCATGGTTCGCGTGGCGTCGTTGACCTTCCAGGTGGCGCGGGTAATTTTGCCGGAGAAACTCCTGGCGCCGAGGGATTCGACCGTACCGGTGATAGTGTCACCGACTTGAATATTTTTGACGTAGGCGACAGAGACGGGGAAATCGAGGCGGAGATGATAATTGTCGGAAACTTCCAGCAGCGGCTGGGTGTTGGCGGTGGAAGTTCCGGCCTCCACCAATGCGCCGGGATCGACATAGCGATGAGTGATCACGCCCTCGAAGGGCGCGGTGATATTGGTATATCCGGTCAGCGTCTGGTATCGTCCGACATCGGCTTTGGCGGCGGCAATCTGAGCCAACGCGGCCAGGTCCTTGGCGGTGGCGGTGTCAACGTCCTGCTGCGCGACCAAATCGGGGTGCTCCTTGTTCACGTTGACCAAGCGGGTGTAGATCAAATGGGCATTGGTATAATCGGCTTCCGCGCGCTGTTGGACGGCGATGGCGTTGTTGAGTTGGTCGCGCAATTCGGGGACTTCGATGGTGGCCAAGAGCTGGCCGGCGTTGACGTGGTCGCCGAAATCGACGTTCATAAGGTCCAAGTAGCCCGAGACCTTTGCGTGGAGATCGACCGCGACGTAGGGGCGGAATTCCGCCGGAATAACCTCGGACTGGACCAGGTCTTCGCGCTCCACCCTGGCGGCCGGGGCGCTGGGCGCGAGCGATTCGGAAGCCTCGCCCGTGGCTTTGGCCTGTTTGCGCGGATAGAAACAAACCACGGCGACGAGGATTGCCGCCGCCACGAGTGCCCAAATTCCGCGCCGCTTCAAATTAGTGTTCATAATTGTCGATAATCAGATTTGACCGGGCAAGGGCAGTTCGACTCGAAAGCGGCTGCCGCGGCTATCGGCGCTGTCAACTTCCACCAGTCCGCCGTGCGCATTGCAGATCGACTTGACAATGGCCAGCCCCAGGCCGGCGCCGTCGATGGTGCGGGAGCGGGCTTCGTCCACACGGAAAAAGCGGTCAAAGACATGGGGCAGCGCCGCGGCCGGAATGCCGATGCCAGTGTCAATGACCTCCATGACGGCTTTCTGGCCGCAAGCGCGGACCGATAACCGGATCGAACCGCCCGGGGGCGTGTATTTGATGGCGTTGTCCAGGAGGTTGACGACCACCTGTTTGATGCGGGCCTGGTCGCCCTCGATGGTGACGTTGTTTTCCAAATCGCACGTCACTGAAACGCCCTTGTCCTCAGCCAATAGGGCCATCTGATCGGCGGTGCTGGCGGCCAGCTTGGCCAAATCGAAGCGGGCCCAAGCCCGCTGGGCTTCGCCGGCTTCAAGGCGGGAGATGGCCAGGAGGGTTTCGACGATTTTGGCCAGGCGCTCGACCTCCTCCAAGGCGCTGCCAACGCGGTCGCGCACGTGGGGCAGACGGGCCTCTTCGATCACGCTTTCCAATTCGCCGCGCAAGGCGGTCAAGGGTGTGCGCAGTTCGTGAGAGGCATCGGCCAGAAAGCGGCGGTTTTGCTCGAAGGCTTCGCGCAAGCGGACAATCATGCGGTTCAGGGCCAGGGACAATTGCTCCAGTTCGTCGCCCGTGTGGGTCAGCGGCAAGCGGTCATCGAGATTGTGCAAGGTGATTTGTTCGGCGCTGCGGGCAATCTGCACGACTGGCGCCAAGGCGCGACCGACCAAGAGAAATCCTCCGCCCACGGCGACGAGGGCAACGAGGGGCACGCCTAACAAGAGCAGAACCACAAGCCGGCCCAGGGTCATCTCGATGTCTTTGGTGGGACCGCCGCTCTCGATGAGGTACCGGCGACCCGATGGGGATTGATAGACCTTTGCCGTGACCAGCAGCCGGTTGTGGTCAGGAAGAAGCGCGATCCGCGTCGAATCGGCCTGGCTCACCGGCGGCAATCCGGCCGGGTCAAAATCGGCCGCGGGTCCTGAGGCGTAAAGGATGGATCCGTCGGCGCGGGTGATCCGGATGTAGCGATCGTAGTTTTCCGGGGCGTAGCGCGCTTTGATTTCATCGACCACGTAATGCTCCCCGGTTTTTTGGACGTCGGCCAGGAGGGAGACGGCAATTTGGTCGGCGCGGCGCAAGAGCGATTCAGCCAGGCTGCGCTGCAGGTAATTGCGCAGGAGTTGGCACATCGCGACGTTGAAAACGATGAAGACGGCGCTTAAGAGGCCGGCGTACCAGATGATCAAACGAAAGCGAAGAGAGCGTGTGTTCATGCATCCTGCTCGTCGCTGATGGAATAGCCGACGCCGCGAACGGTACGGATGAGTTTTTGAGCATGGCCGTCGTCCACCTTGCCGCGGAGGTGGCGGACATAGACATCGACGATATTGGTCAAGCCCTCAAAACTCTGGTCCCAGACGTGCTCGACGATCATCGTGCGGGAGAGGACGCGACCTGCATTGAGGGCCAAATATTCCAACAAGGCGTATTCCTTGGAGGTCAAGTCGATCTTTTTGCCGGCGCGCCTGACCTGCTGGACGCGGCGGTCCAGTTCGAGGTCTGCGACTTGCAGCACTTCATCGCGGACGGCGGCGCCGCGGCGCAGGAGGGCCTTGACGCGCACCAACAACTCCGCGAAGGCAAAAGGTTTGGTCAAATAATCGTCCGCTCCCGCCTCGAAATGCTCGACTTTTTCGGCCGTTCTATCGCGGGCGGAGAGGATGAGGACCGGAACATCCTTTTTGGCGGCGCGCAGGCGGCGCAGGATTTCCGAGCCGCTCATGCCCGGCAGCATGAGGTCGAGGATGATCAGGTCATAAGCGCAGACGGAGGACATTTCCCATCCGCTGCCGCCATCATAGGCGACATCGACGGCGAATCGTTCGGCGCGGAGTCCGCGAGCGACGAAGTCGGCGACCTTGTGTTCATCTTCGATAACGAGCAGGCGCATAAAGTTCGATTGTCAGATGAGACGACGGAGAGATTAAAACCGCATGAATTGCACATTAAAATCCGTTCAGAATTGGCTCAGGCCGAATGGTTTGGGCGTTGCCCGAAAGGTCGCCCGAATCCTTAGCGATGCGCTCCAAAAACCATCGTGTGGGTAAAAGTGTTTTAGGGGCAGTTTCCGTCGGCGAGACGCCGACGGATGCGACCGGGAAGTCAGAACAGATACGAGATGCACCGCACGCGGTGCTGGTCGCGCTCCCCGGATTTTCGGCCGGTAGAAATGAGTTGGCAGCGGGCGAAATCGGCAGCAATAAATGGGGAGTTATGGATGTGCTGACGTTGTCGAGAATCCAGTTTGCGCTGACGATCTCGTTTCACTACATCTACCCGCCGATGAGCATCGGGCTGGGGGTGATATTGGTGTTGACGGAGGGGTTGTGGTTGAGGAGCGGCAAGGCGATCTACCATCAGATGGCGCGATTCTGGACGAAGGTGTTCGCGCTGACTTTTGCCATTGGTGTGGCGACGGGGATCGTGATGGAGTTTGAATTTGGGACCAATTGGGCCACGTACTCGCGTTACGTGGGGGACGTGTTTGGGAGCGCGCTTGCGGCGGAGGGCATCTTCGCGTTTTTCCTGGAATCGGGATTTCTGGCGGTGCTGCTGTTTGGGTGGGACAAGGTGGGGCGGGTGACGCACTTTTTTGCGACATGCATGGTGTGCCTGGGGGCGCACTTCAGCGCCATCTGGATCGTGGTGGCCAATTCGTGGATGCAGACGCCGGCGGGGTTCCACATCGTGGGCCAAGGGATGAAGGCGCGGGCGGAGATCACGGATTTTTGGGCGATGGTGTTCAGTCCGTCGGCGATGGACCGGTTGTTCCACACGTTGTGCGGGGCGTGGCAGGCGGGAGCGTTTCTTGTGGTGAGCGTGAGCGCCTGGTACCTGTTGAAAAGAAAGCACGAGTTATTCGCGCGGACGTCGTTGCGCG
>JBEKSF010000160.1:0-12206 GCA_049517295.1 Verrucomicrobiota bacterium | reverse complement strand
GGACGCGGGCGGCTTTGGATTCAGAAGGACATCACGGAGCGGAAGCGGGCGGAGGGGCGCACGGCGTTGCTGGCCGAAGCGGCCAGCCGGCTGCTCAACAGCGATGACCCGCAAAGCGTCATGAAAGAAGTGTGTGGGAAGGTGCTCGAGTTTCTCGATTGCCAGGTGTTTCTCAATTTCCTGGTGGACGAGAAGGAGGAACGCCTGCGCCTCAATGCCTGGGGGGGCATTCCGGCGTCGGAAGCCGCAAAGATCGAATGGCTGGACTACGGCGTCGGCCTGTGTGGCTGCGCCGCGCGCGACCGGGCGTGCGTTGTCGCCGGGAACATCCAGGAAAGGTCCGACCCGCGAACGAAATTGGTGAAGCGGTACGGAATAGAGGCCTGCGCAGCCCATCCCCTGATGGTGGCCGGAGTATTGCTCGGCACGCTTTGCTTCGGCACGCGCACGAGGAAGGACTTTACGGAGGAGGAATTGTCCCTGATGAAAGCGGTGGGGGACCTTGTGGCGACGGCGATCGAGCGGAAGCGAGCGCAGACGGCCCTCCAAATGACAGCGGAGGAAGTCAAAAGGTCCAATCGCGATCTCGAACAGTTCGCCTACATCGCCTCGCACGACCTGCAGGAGCCGCTACGAGCCGTCGGGGGTTACGTGAAATTGCTCCAGCACCGCTTTCCGAGTAATGTGGACGCCAAGGCGCTCGAATACATCAACGGGGCGGTCGAGGGCGCTACCCGCATGGAGCGGCTCATTAGCGATCTGCTGGCCTATTCGCGCGTGGGCACTCGCCACGGAGATTTGTCGCCGATGAACCTCGATGGCGTCCTGGATACCGCGTTACGCAACCTCCATACCCTCATCATGAGCACCGAGGCTAAAGTCACGCGCGATGCCTTGCCGACGGTGGCGGTGGACGGCACCCAGATAATGCAGATATTTCAGAACCTCATCGGTAACGCGATCAAATTCCGCAGCGAGCGCCCGCCGGAGATTCACGTCGGCGCCCAAAAGCAGACGGGCCGCTGGGTCTTCTCGGTGCGGGACAACGGGATTGGGATCGAGCCGCAGTATTTCGAGCGCATATTCCAAATTTTCCAAAGGCTGCACTCGCGCCGGCATTATCCCGGCACCGGCATAGGATTGGCCATCTGCAAAAAGATGGTCGAGCGCCACGGTGGCGAAATTTGGGTCGAGTCGGAACCGGGCAAAGGATCGACATTCTTCTTCACATTGCCGGAGAACACAGCTATGATACAATCTAACGTATGACCACAAATGGAGCGAATCCGGTTGAAGTTCTGCTGGTCGAAGACAGTCCCAGTGATGCCGATCTGACGCTCGAGGCCCTCAGAGAAGCCAAAGTCTCCAACCACGTCAGCATCGTCGAGGATGGGGTGGAGGCTCTCAAATTCCTCCGGCGGCAAGGGAAACATGCCGGGGCGCCCCGGCCGGACCTGATCCTGCTGGACCTGAACCTCCCGCGGAAGGATGGCCGCGAAGTCCTGGCCGAAATCAAGGCCGATGACAATCTGAAGACCATTCCGGTGGTGGTATTGACGACTTCCAGCGCGGAGCAGGACGTGCTGGAGGCATATAAGTACCACGCGAACTGTTATATTACCAAGCCGGTGGACTTCGCTCAGTTTCTGAACGTCGTCCGCACCATAGAGTCGTTCTGGCTGATGTTGGTGACGCTGCCACACGCAGCCCAGGGCCCCCAGACCGTTCCACCCGAGTCGAAGGGCTAATGCTCTACTAGCGGCGGGGCAGGGGGGGCATGGCGCCCATGCGGGCCATCATTTTTTGGAACTTGCCCATTTTTTTCATCATCTGCTGCATCTGGCTGAAGCGGTTGAGAAGGGTGTTGACTTCGGCCACGTGGACGCCGCTGCCTTTGGCGATGCGGATGCGGCGGCGGGCGTTAAGGATTTGGGGGGAGCGCCGTTCCTGCGGCGTCATGGCGCAGATAATCCCTTCCATCCGCTTGAAATCCTGTTCCTGTTTGACAAGGTCGGCGCCTTTGAGCATCTCCGAGCCGCCGGGCAACATGCCGACCAGGCTCTCCAGCGAGCCGAGCTTCTTCATCTGGCGCAACTGGTCCAGAAAATCCTCCAGGGTGAACTGGCCCTTGCGCATTTTTTCTTCCATGCGCCGGGCGTCGTCCACATCGACCGCCTCGGCGGCCTTTTCCACCAGGCTGACAACGTCGCCCATGCCCAGGATGCGCGAGGCCATGCGTTCGGGGTGGAAAGGCTCGAAGTCCTCGAGCTTTTCGCCGACGCCGGCAAATTTGATGGGCTTGCCGGTGACGGCCTTCAAGCTCAGGGCGGCCCCGCCGCGGGCGTCGCCGTCGAGCTTGGTGAGGATGGCGCCGGTGATGTTGAGGGCCTGGTCAAAATGGGAGGCGACGTTGACGGCCTCCTGCCCCGTGGCGGAGTCAAGCACAAGAAGGATTTCCTGCGGTTTGACCAGGTCGCGCAGCCGCACCAGTTCCTGCACCAGCGGTTGGTCGATCTGCAAGCGGCCGGCGGTGTCGAAGATGAGGGTGTTGCGGTTGTTTTGGCGGGCGAAGTCAAGGGCGTCGCGGGCGATTTTCAAAACGTCGGCGCCGCCTTTTTCCAGGAAGACGGGCAGGTCCAATTGGCGGCCCAGGGATTCCAACTGGTCCATGGCGGCGGGCCGCTGGACATCGGCGGCGACGAGCAAGGGCGAGCGGCCCTGCTTATGCAAGAGGCGGGCCAGTTTGGCGCTGGAGGTTGTTTTGCCCGAGCCGTGCAGCCCGACCATGAGGATGCAACTGGGATTGCCGCCCAAGGCCAGGCCGGCGTTGGTTGAACCCAGCAAGCGGACCAATTCATCGTGGATGATTTTGACGACCTGCTGGCCCGGCTGAATGCTTTGCACCACCTCCTGGCCGAGGGATTTGGATTTGACAGACTCGATGAAATCGCGGGCGACCTTGAAATTGACATCGGCGTCGAGCAGGGCCATGCGCACTTCGCGCAGCGCGTCGGCCACGTTGGACTCGGAGATTTTTCCCAAGCCGCGGAGATTGCGGAAGGCGTTTTGGAGTTTCTGGCTCAGTGAGTCGAACATGCGTCCAATTTAAGCCGCCGGGCGCAAACGGCAAATGAATTGGTGGAACGCAAAGGGCTTGAGATTTGCGGGTCTTGGGACATCATCGGCGCGCAAACCACCATGAAAAGCTTTTTGATATTAGCGGCAGCAGCCGGCGCGCTTTCATTGAATGCGGCGGAGCCTTCCAAAACGCTGTGGCAGATCGGCACGCCGGATCACAACGATTCGGAGTTCGCGCTGGGTCCCGGCGGCTTCAACCAATACGAAAACGACGGCCTGTTCGTCGTCGGCCAGTCCGATCCGAAGCGCGACTGGCCCTACGTGCAGCCGGGGCCGGTGGATGCGTGGGCGGGGAGCCGTGAGCATACATTCGCCGTTTTCTTTGGGCTGCGACAGGCTCTGCAGGAGGGCGAATGCCAATTGCGAGTGGACGTGCTCGATGCCCAGCAGGCCGTTCCGCCTACGCTCCGGATTGAGGTCAACGACGAATCCTTCGAGCGCGCGCTCCTTCCAGGCGGGGGGGACGAGAGCATTCAAGGTCAACCGGCCAAGGGCGTCCCGCAGAGCGTCAACATCAGCTTCCCGACCCGTTTGCTGCGGGGGGGAGAAAACGAGATTCAAATCACCACCTTGCGCGGGAGTTGGCTGCTTTACGACAGCGTGGGATTGACCACCCCAGCCGCGGCTGAACTGACGGCCACCGAGGCGCGGACGTTCCTGGAGACGGTCCACCCGCTGCCCGCTCTGCGGGAGCAAGAGGGCAAGTTGTTTCAGCCGCTGGAGGTGACCGTTTTGCACGTGGGCGCCGACGCGGAGGGTTCGATCGCGATGGAGGGCCAGGCGGCGATGCCGATCCATTTACAAAAAGGCCGGCAAAGCTTTGAAGTATTGACGCCGGCAGTGGCCGAGGCCGGGTCGCGAGATCTCACGCTGCAAGTCGGCGGGCAGACGGTCGGGACGCGGGCCACGCCGCTCAAACCCGTCCGCCATCTGACGGTCTATGTTTTGCCGCACTCGCACAACGACATTGGCTACACTCAACTGCAGAGCGCGGTGGCGGAAAAGCAGGTGAACAATCTGCTTGAGGGCATTGCGGCGGCGCGCAGGACAGCCGATTACCCGGAGGGGGCGCGATTTGTTTGGAACATGGAGGTCCTTTGGGCCGCCGACCTTTACCTGCACCGTCTTTCCGAGCAACAACGGGCTGATTTTTTCGACGCGGTGAAGAAGGGCCAGGTGGCATTGAATGGAATGTATCTGAACGAACTCACCGGCCTGTGCGGGCCGGAAGAATTGCTGCGGTTGTTCCGCTATTCAACCCAATTGGCGCAACAGTGCGGTGTCACCATTGACAGCGCAATGATCAGCGACGTGCCGGGCGCGACGTGGGGCACGGTGACGGCGATGGCGCAAGCGGGCATCAGGTATTTTTCGGCGGCGCCAAACTGGTTTGACCGGATTGGCGACATCCTTGTCAACGCTGAGGACCGGCCATTTTATTGGATCTCACGGTCTGGCGCGGACAAAGTGCTGGTGTGGGTGCCCTACAAAGGCTACGCGCTGTCGCACGTCAATCAAAAACTCTCGCCGGAATTTCTCGCCGAATACGACGAGCACCTCGACCAGGTGCAATATCCTTATGAGATCAGCTATTTGCGCTGGAGCGGGCATGGGGACAACGCGGATCCAGACCCGGAGATTTGCGACTTCATCAAGGATTGGAACGCAAAATATGCGTATCCCCGGTTTATCATCGCGTCCACCAGCGAGGCCTTTCACGCCTTCGAGCGGCGCTATGCCGACAAACTGCCGGTGCGGCGCGGGGACTGGACGCCTTACTGGGAAGACGGCGCCGGGTCATCGGCTCTTGAGACGGCGATCAACCGCGCCAATTCCGAGCGGCTAAACCAGGCCGAGAAACTGTGGGCCATGCTCAATCCAACGGGCTACCCCGCGGCGGCGTTCGATGCGGCCTGGCGCAATGTCTTGCTTTATTCCGAACACACCTGGGGCGCCGCCCAGAGCGTGGCAGACCCGGAAAGCCAGATGACCAAGAAACAATGGGAAACCAAACGCTCTTATGTTCTTGACGCGGACGCGCAGTCACGCCGCCTGCTCGACCAGGCATTCGGGGAACCGTCCTCTGTTTCTGCCGCGCCGCCGGCTCAAGTCGATGTTTTCAACACGGCTGGCTGGCCTCGCACCGAATTGGTTGTGCTACCCAAAGAGACGGCTTTCGGGGGCGACCGGGTGATTGGTGATAGAGGACAGCCGGCGCCTTCGCAGCGGTTGTCCGGCGGGGAGTTGGCGTTCATCGCCGGCGCGGCGCCGCCGTTTGCGGGGGCTCGCTACACGGTGGGGGCGGGCGCCGCTACGCCGCCGGGAAGCGCTCCGGCAACCGTTCAAGGACGTGTTCTTGACAACGGCTTGCTGCGCGTCACGGTGGATGAGAACAGCGGCGGCATCGTCGAACTGCGGGCCAAAGCGATCCCAGGCAACCTCGCCGACAGCTCCTCCGGCCAGTCGATCAACGAATATCTTTTTCTGCCTGGAGACAATTTGACCAACCTGCAAGGAAGCGGGCCTGTGAAGATCACCGTGCGCGAGGCCGGGCCGCTGGTGGCGTCGCTCGTCGAGGAGTCCGCCGCGCCCGGTTGCCGCCGGCTCACGCGTGAAATCCGGCTGACAGCCGGATTCGATTATGTCGAATTGATTGACACGGTGGACAAGTTGCCGTCGCCGCTCAACCCCGACCCCAAGGACTGGTCATTTGCTCAAAAGGGCGGCAAAGAGAGCGTGAACTTCGCATTTCCCTTTAATGTGCCGGAGGGGGTGCTGCGCCTGGATATTCCGTTGAGTATGATGGAGCCTGAAGTGGATCAGATTCCCGGCGCCTGCAAAAACTGGTTTCCCGTCAATCGGTGGGTGGACGTAGCCAACGGCGACTTTGGAGTTGCCTGGGTGACGTTGGATGCCCCGCTGGTCGAAGTCGGCGGCATTACCGCCAACTTGCTGGGTTCGCAGCACGATCCCGCGGCGTGGCGCAAGAAAGTCGAGCGCTCGCAGAAATTTTACTCCTGGGTGATGAATAATCACTGGCACACCAATTACCGCGCTTCCCAGGATGGGAGCGTCGTGTTCCGTTACGTCCTTTGGCCTCATGGAAAATTCCAGCCCGAGGCCGCGACTCGATTGGCCATTGGCTTTGATCAGCCGCTCATCGCCCGTGCCGCGGCCGGACCGGCCCCGAGCCCCACCCCGCGGTTGCGGCTTTCGTCGGACCAAGTGATCGTGAGCGCATTCAAACCGAGTGATGATGGGAAAGGGTGGATTGTGCGACTTTTCGGGGCGGCGGGGAACAAGGCGGCCGTAAAGCTGTCGTGGGCCACGCCGGAGCCGCGTCAACTATGGTTGAGCGACACCAGCGAGCAGCCGTTGCAGAAGGTTGACGGCCCGGTGTCCGTGCCAGCCTGGGGCTTGGTGACTGTGCGGGCGGAGAGGTGATCTCATAAATCGCTGAGACGAACACGAAACGGCTTGAAGGGATTCGTCGTGATCAGGTCCCGCACTTGTTTGGCCGTTATCATCAGGCGGAATCTGCCTGATTTCCTCGCGGCTCTCAAGCATATTTCTGATTGCCTGCGGGCTGCAAGGGAGGCGCGTCGAGGCTTGCCAAAGAAGCCGGAAAGGTGTCCTTTGAGTGTATGAACGCAGCGATTGCCAACCGCAGAATACCCGATGTTCAAACCCAGGCGCACGAGCTGACGAAGCGGCAAATGCAGCAATGGTTCGATTGGATGGATGGAATCTTGGACATTCATCGCAGCAACTTTGTGTTCCGCGAGGCGACGCCGGCGCAACTGGAAGAACACAAGGTGGCGCTAAGGCTGGCCATACGGTATTGCCTGTGGATGCACCCTCTGATTGCAGACCCGGAGTTTGATGAGCCCGACTTGGTATCCCGGCTTCAGGTGCGCATTCGTCAATTGCAGGACGCTTACGATACGCTCCATGACACCGCGCTTTCAGAAGAACAGGCGGAGAAAGTTCTTCGGCAGGTCTTTCCGGAATGAACAGGGAACTGGAATCGCTCATACTCGCTTACGAAAAGGTTTCCGCATCGAGGGATAAAGAGGCGGAGCAGTACCTCCTGGAGTTCGAAACACTGCTCGACGACGTGATGGAAAAACACCCCGCTGTCTCTCGTGATATTCTGCGCAAGAGCATAATTAAGGCGCATCGCAAATGGGCACTAAAGCAACAAATCAAACCGGCGGCGATTCCGCCAAAGGCATGAAGGGGACGTTAAAAGACATGTTCCCAAGGTTTTCAATGTGCGAATCATAACGACGATCTCCGCCACGCGGCGCCTGGCCAGGCAATGGCAGACGCGAGGTATCCCGATCGCATTTGTTCCGACCATGGGCTGTCTCCATGACGGTCATATAAGTCTGGTGCGGCGCGCCCGCCGGGCCGTGGGACGCAGGGGCAAGGTGGTGGTCAGCATTTATGTCAATCCCACCCAGTTTGCGCCCAATGAAGACCTGGCGCGCTACCCGCGCAACCTGCCCGGTGATAAGAGACTTTGCGCGCAGGCGGGCGTGGATGTGTTGTTCGTTCCCTCGGACGGCCAGATGTATCCGCAGGGCTTCAGCACTTATGTGGCCGAGGAGAAACTGTCGCGCACGATGGAAGGGGCGGCGCGTCCAACGCATTTCCGCGGGGTGACAACGATCGTGGCCAAGTTGTTCCACATCGTGCTGCCGAACGTCGCGGTTTTCGGAGCGAAGGATTTTCAGCAGGCGGCCATCGTCCAGAAGATGGCGCGGGACCTGGATTTTCCGGTCAAAATCGTGATCGCGCCGACGCGGCGCGAGGGCGATGGATTGGCGATGAGTTCGCGCAACCAGTACCTCACGGCGGCGCAACGGGCGCAGGCGACAATTCTTTGGCGCGCGATCCAACAGGCGCGGGCGAGCGTTGCGCGCGGGCCGGCGCGGGCCGCCCGCCTGAAGGAACAATTGGCGAAATTGATCGCCATGCAGCCGGACGCGCGCCTGGATTACATCGAGTTTTTCGATCCAGAAACGCTCGCGCCGGCGGCGCGCGCCGGCAAAGGAACGCGCCTGGCGCTGGCGGTGTTTATCGGGGGCACGCGGCTGATCGATAACGCGAGCCTCTGATTTGGCCGCTTGCCATGAGCCTGGCGGCGGGGTAAGAAGTGGCCGCGCAATCGCCGTCGGCGGGACGCCGGGCGTGTCACCATGAAGAACTTTGACTTTCTTGTGCTGGGGAGCGGAATTGCAGGGCTGTCTTTTGCCTTAAAAGTGGCGCCGCTGGGGCGCGTGGCGATTGTCACCAAGAAATCCCGGGCGGAGTCCAACACCAATTACGCCCAGGGGGGCATCGCGTCGGTGACAAGCAAGGAGGATTCCTTTGCCCGGCACGTGCGGGACACGCTGGAAGCCGGGGCCGGACTTTGCCACCAGGAGGTGGTCCGCGTCATCGTGGAGGACGGGCCGGCGCGCATCGCGGAGTTGATCGACTTGGGCATGAAGTTTTCCGAGCGCGAGGTCAACGGAGGGCGGGAATTGGACCTGGGCCGGGAAGGCGGCCACTCCAAGCGGCGCATCCTGCACGCCAAGGACGTAACGGGCCGCGAGATTGAGAGCGCGCTGCTGGCGGCGATCGCGGCGCAGCCGAACATTGAGATTTTTGAGAACCATATTGCGATTGATCTCATCACCACGCGGAAGATTTCAGGCCAGGCCGGCGGACCGATCCGCTGCCTGGGCGCGTATGTTCTGGACAAGAATGGCGGCGCGGTCGAGACCTTTTGCGCCCGCACGGTGCTGCTGGCCACAGGGGGCTGCGGCAAGGTGTATCTTTACACGACCAACCCGGACATCGCCACCGGGGACGGCGTGGCGATGGCGTATCGGGCGGGGGCGGCGATCGCCAACATGGAGTTTGTGCAGTTTCATCCGACCTGCCTTTTCAGTCCGAAGGCCAAATCGTTTCTCATCAGCGAGGCGGTGCGAGGGGAGGGGGGCATCCTCAAGAACGCCGAGGGCGTGGCGTTCGTGGACAAATATCACCCGCTCAAATCGCTGGCGCCGCGGGACATCGTGGCGCGGGCGATCGACAGCGAGATGAAGCGAAGCGCGGCGGAATATGTTTTACTTGACATCACCCACAAGCCGGCGGAATTCCTCATCGGGCGCTTTCCCAACATCCATTCGACCTGCCTGCAATATGGCATCGACATCACCAAGGAACCGATCCCGGTGGTGCCGGCGGCGCATTATCAATGCGGCGGGGTGGTGACGACGGTCGATGGGCAGACGGAAATCCCCGGCCTGTACGCGGTGGGAGAGGTGGCCTGCACCGGGCTGCACGGGGCCAACCGGCTGGCCAGCAATTCGCTGCTGGAGGCGCTGGTCTGCGCCCATCGCGCGGCCGAGCGGGCGGGCACCCAGCCGGACCCAAAGTGTGACCTGCCCTTGCCGGCCTGGCAGCCGGGCTACGCGCATAACCTGGATGAACTGGTGGTGATCAACCATAACTGGGACGAAATCCGGCGCATGATGTGGGATTACGTGGGCATCGTGCGGACCAACAAGCGGTTGCAGCGCGCGCGCACCCGCATCGCCAATCTCCAGGAGGAAATCCAATCTTATTATTGGGATTTCATTGTGACGAGCGATCTGTTGGAGTTGCGTAACATCGCGACGGTGGCGGAATTGATCATCACTTCGGCCCTGCAACGGCATGAGAGCCGCGGGCTGCACTATAATTTGGATTATCCCAACGCCGACCCCGCCTGGGGGCAACGCGACACGGTGCTGCGCAAAGAGGTGTGATTTCCGCCCTTTCCTTTGTTTTTTTACGACGGATAGCGACTTTGCCGCGTACGCGCGGCACATTCCAATCAAGCTGCATCGGTCCCGCGGAACGCCGTAACTGCTGTTGGCCCGTCTGGCAATTTCCCAGTATCTACTACGACGATTTTCCCGACTTTGGAGTATGGTATGATTGACTTCATTTTGCCCCAAAAACCGCAAGCCGCATCCAGAAGCGATACACAAAATGCCCGCTGAGCCGAGACCGGCTATTGGCAAGGGTTGACATACCCTGCCAGCGGATTAAGTTGGAGGCATGAAAGCGGTGACCATCAACATTTCATTGAATCCAGAACTGGCCGAATTCGCGCGGTCGGACTCCGAGGCGCGGGCATTTGATTCCATGAGCGAATACATGCGGGATTTGATCCGCAAACGCCGCCAGGAGCAAATTGAGGCGGATGTGGCCTTTTTGGAAAAAACCATCGACGGGGCGCCGCCGGGCGATCCTTCGGATGAGGAAATGGCCAAAATCTACGCCGGCATCAAAGCCCGTCGAAAGAAAAAGCATGAAGGTCGTCTTTGACGCTGGGGTGGTGTTTTCAGGCGCCGGGTGGCGGGGCGAAGCGCATCGTTGTCTGCTGGCAATGGCTCATCGACGGGTGATCGCCTATGCCAGTGAAGAAACCCTCAAAGAATTGAGAAATCTGCTCGCTGATCGTGGGGACAGGGCGAAGCATCTGGCGGCTGCCATAGTGTCGTGGTATCAGGACAGCGTGAGGAGGGTTGAACCTGCGCCGCTTGGCAAACAACGGAGCCGCGACGTGAAAGATGACCCCTATTTAGCCTGTGCGCTCGGAGCCGGAGCGAAGATCATTGTCACGCGGGATGGCGACTTGCTGGCGCTGGGAAAGCCCTTTGGAATTCAAATCATTACGCCGCGCGAGTTGCTGGTTCGATTATCCAGGCCGCTTTAGCAGCGTTCCTGCTGCCACGGCGGCATTACGGGCTCCACTCCAAGCGGTAGAACGCCGAGGACGGCGGCAAGTTCAAATCGATGAAATTGTCTGTGATCTGGATTACCCCGCCGCTTGGGGCATTGGTGGTCAATATGGTCAGCCAGTTCACAAGATTGGTCGAACGCTGCGCGGTGTAGCTGTAGCCCGGTACAACCGTGAAGAAGACTGTCGCCGTGCCGTTGCTCACGCTAACGCTTTGCGCTAGTCCCCAGATACTGGCGACCACCACGATGTTCACCAGTCCGCGAGCCGTGCCGCCCTGGCCGTCGGAGACGGTGTAACTGAACTGGTCGTTCACGTTTTGACCATTTGCGTAGCTGATGTCGCTGGCGTTGGTGGCCAGCATGACTCCGTTGGTCGTCAATAGATTAAGACTTGCCAACGTCACTGTGTCCCCGTCCGCATCGCTCCAGTTGGTCGAGAGATCCGAAAAGGCGATTAACAAACTCAAGCCCGCCGTGCGATTCACCGTCATTGTGGCCGCCAACGGCGGATGATTGGTCACGGCCTGCCTCAGGCTATTGGTGCTGCCAAGATAGTTGTTGTCGCCAGCGTACTCCGCGGTAATCGAATTGGTCCCGCGCGGCAACGACGCCGTGACCGCGCCGAGAGCGGCCCCGCCGGTGATGGAATTGGTGCTTAACGCGACGCCGTTGGTCGTGAAGACTACGCTGCCGGTGGCATCAGAGGGCAGTGTGGCCGTGAACGCGACGGAGTCCTTGTAGCCGGCGGGATTCTCTGACGACGTGAGGGTAAGCAAAGCGTTGGCTTGGGTGATGTTGATCGAGCCGCTGCCGCCGCTCAATGTGTAATCCGGCGCGGTCAAGCCGCCCAAAACCAGGGTTCCGAATGAAGTGATTCCTTCCATTCCGGTGGTCGCCGATGCCAAGACGGCTGCGCCTGAAGCGACGGTCACATCATCGCCGCCAACCTTGTTTGCGACAGACAGGATTGCCGCGGCGGCAGCCGTTGTCCCATCATACGACCGGGTGCCGTTGAGCGTCACCGGCAGCGGCGCAATGCTCGCCGATACGGCGGATGGTGGATTGATCATGTAATTGCCACTGCCCGCTCCCGTCAGGGAGAGGCCGCTAATGTCAAAAGTCACTGTGGTTGCGTTCGGAGCACCTATGCTGTTGTAGCTGGCAGCCGTCACTGCGCCGCTCAAACTAACCGAGTCCCCAATGAAAGGCGCGCCATCCGAGGTTGAACCGCTGCCTGGCGCTTCGGCGCTTAACAGTGCTGCCGCGCCCAAAACCGTCGCCGC
>JBEKSF010000159.1:0-12386 GCA_049517295.1 Verrucomicrobiota bacterium | reverse complement strand
AACCGCGGCCCCGTAATCCATCACACGCTTTTGGTAGCGCGACCGTCCCGGTCGCCGGGGCTGGCGTCTCGCCAGCCACATTCCCGGCCCCGGGTTTTCGCATTTCCATGGTGGTCGTACCGAGATGCGCCCGTGGGCCGGCTGATTCCGCAAATCCGCCTTGGCAGCCCGGCCCAAACGCGGGACAATGCCCGCCGCATGACCTTTTTGCCCGTAGTTGAAAGGGAATTGCGCGTGGCGGCGCGCCGGCGCGAAACCTATCGCGCGCGCTTCGTGGCGGCCATCCTCGCCTCGGCCTTCACCGCCTTCGTTCTGCGGATCGCCAGTGGATCAAACGCCGAGAAGGGCGCGACCCTGTTCCAATGCCTGGCCGCGCTGGTTTTTCTTTTTGCCACCCTGGTCGGCACGGTCGTTACCGGCGATTGCATCAGCGAGGAAAAGCGGGAAGGAACGCTCGGATTGCTATTCTTGACAGATCTGAAAGGCTACGATGTCGTGCTCGGAAAACTGGTGGCGCGCTCTGTCAATTCGTTCTACGGCATGGCCGCCGTGGTCCCGGTGCTCGCGATCGCCTTCCTGATGGGCGGGGTCACGCGCGGCGAGTTGCTGCGCGTGGCGCTGGTGTCAATGAATCTGTTGTTTTTCTGTCTGAGCGCGGGCATGGTGGCCTCCGCCCTATGCCGCCGTGACCGCTCGGCGCTGGGCCTGTCGGCTGCGCTGGTGATCCTGCTCGCGGTCGCCGGGCCGCTGGCCACGCAATTGCACCCTCATCCGAACGCCTATCCGCACGCCGCGCTCATCTCCAGCCCCGTTTACGGGTGCTTCCTCGTCTTCGACGATGCCTACAAGGGAACTGGCCGCATCGACTTCGTCCTCAACGCCGTCACGACGCAACTCTACGCGTGGACCTTTCTTGGCCTGGCCTGCTGGATTACCCCCCGCTCCTGGCAGGACAAGGGGACGAACGACCGATGGCGCCAACCGCAGGACCAGGGCGCTTCTTCGCGCCGCGCCTCCTTGCGCGCCACTTTGCTGGAGGTCAATCCGTTCCTTTGGCGCGCCTCGCGGGGCAGGTGGAAGCGCACGGCCGTTTGGCTGGCGCTGGTTATCCAGGCGCTTGTCTGGCTCTGGTACGGACATACCCACTACATCGATCTGTTTGACCCGGCGACGGATGTCATGGTGCTGTTGTGCGCCGGATTGTGCTTGAAAATGTTCGTGGCTGGCGACGCGGGGCGGACGCTGGCCGAAGATCGGCGCAGCGGGGCATTGGAGTTGATTCTCGTGACACCGCTGCCGGTGGAACAGATCGTCCGAGGGCAGCTTTTGGCCCTGCGCCGCCGGTTCCTGGCTCCTGTGGCGGCCGTGTTGCTGGCCAACGCCTGGTTCCTGGTGATGGAGTTGCGTCATGGGCCAAATCTCAGTTTGGACACCGATGACCGTAATGGGTTGATTTGGCTCCATTTGGTCATTGCCGCCTTTCTCGTGATGGACCTGCTCGCAATCAGTTGGGTCGCTATATGGCGCGGATTGCTCGCCCGCAAACCCAATTGGGCGGGGTTGCCCGCCCTGTTGCTGATTGTCCTGCTGTCATGCACGATATTCGTCCTGGCTATGTCGTTGGTTGAGATTGTGAATCCAAGTTGGCCCGGTCTCCTTGTTTTCTGGTGTTTGCTTGGTCTCACAGCCATCGGCTTTTTTGCGCCCATGGCGCGCTTGAAATTGCTTAACCATTTCCGCGCTGCGGTGTCCGGCGATTACAGGAAGCGCTGGCCGCGCGCAGTTGTGCCCGAGGTCAGATGACATTTTCACCCATAATCGAACGCGAATTGCGGGTAGCCGCCCGGCGCCCGGCCACCTATTGGATCCGATTCGCGGCCGCCCTGATCGGATGCGTTCTCGCTGCCTGCCTCTTGAACGTCTTCAGCAACTCCGCCGTGCCGAGCGGCGCCGTTCTGTTCCGGGGCCTCGCCATCCTCGCTTTCTCCTACGCCGCCATCGCCGGCCTCCAGGCGACCAACGACTCCATCAGCGGGGAAAAACGCGAAGGGACACTCGGCTTGCTATTCTTGACAGATCTCAAGGGCCGCGACGTGGTCTATGGAAAGCTCGTGGCCGCGTCGATCCATTTGTTTTACGGTTTGCTGGCCGTCGCGCCGGTGCTGGCCGTCGCGCTGCCGCTGGGGGGCGTGACGGGGCGGGAGTTCTTCCGCGCCGTCCTGGTGGCCCTGGATCTGTTATTCTTCTTTACCAGCGTCGGTTTGGCCGCCTCTTCCCTCTGCCGGCTGCCCAATCGGGCTTTGGTGCTGGCCGTCGCCACGGCCGCCATGCTGGTGGTCGGATGCCCTCTGTGCGCCCGCTTCCGGCTGCTCCCGGCCGGAGCGATGGTTTGCTCCCCGGCCTTGGGCTGTTTTCTGGCGTTCGACCAGTACTACGCCCCTGCGCTCTTCTGGCTCAACGCGCTGGTGACCCAGCTTTATGCCTGGTCCTTTATTTCGCTGGCCTGCTGGGTCACCCCGCGCGCTTGGCAGGACGTCCCAACCGGCAAAGTGGTGCGCCCCCGCGGCGCTCCCTCTCCCCGACAGGTGAAGTCGCGCGCCAGATTGTTGGACGCCAATGCCTATCTGTGGCGCGCGTCGCGCCCGGAGGCCAAGCGCGCTCTGGTTTGGGTGCTGCTGCTGCTGGTGGCAGCGGTCTGGCTCCGCGCCCCCTTCGATCCTCAAAACGACCTCGTCATGCTCCTGGTCGCGGGCACCTTGCTCAAATGCTGGCTCGCGGGGGAGGCGAGCTGGATGTTTTCCGACGACCGGCGGAGCGGCGCCTTTGAACTGCTGCTCAGCACGCCCTTGGGCGCGGATGCGATCATCCGCGGGCAGCGGGCGGCGTTATGGCGGCAGTTTGCCGCCCCTGTGACCGCGCTGCTGCTGGCCAACTCGGCCACGCTGGTCATGGAAATCTGGCGCGCCCCGACGGCGGCCAACCACGAGTTGCTGATCTGGGTTCACATCATTGCCGGCGTGTCGCTGGTGATCGAATTGCTGGCCCTGGCGTGGGTCGGGATGTGGCAGGGGTTGATCCACCACAAATCCACTCGCGCCGCGCTCCTTGCTCTGGCGCGGATTCTGGCGATCCCGTACGCCTTCTTTTTCGCCGTGCTTTTTATTTACTCCCTGGGCGGGCCGGCGGCGGGTCTAAACTGGATCGGACTGTTGATCTTCCCGAACTTCTTCGGCGTCGCCACCAATTTCTTCTTTGCCCTGGAGGCCAATACCAAGCTGCGCGCCGCCTTCCGCACCGTGGCCTCCGAGGGTTACACGCCCCCCGTGCGCCGCGCGGGTCTTGAGGACGAGCCGCCCCCGGCGCTGGTGGAAGCCAAGTAACCTTCCTCTATTTATCCACGTGCCAACCCTCCCAGATTCTTCTTTCCATTGTGGGAATTGGGTGTATATTTGCCTGTAAGTCATTACGGGCCAGATTCCCGTCGGGCGGGTGATGGGAACGGTTGAACCTTGAAAAGAGGCGGCTTTTCGCCTCTGGCGGGGGGATGTGGCGGTTTTTTCAAAAAAACTGTTGCCACATCCGTGTCCGTCGATTATATTCCGCGCTCCGTTTGCCCAACTGGGCCGCGGGAAAGACGCTTAAATGCCGACGATTAATCAACTCGTCCGAAAAGGACGTAACAAATTGCGCAGCAAGTCCAAAGCTCCGGCCTTGCAGACTTCGCCGTTTCGACGCGGCGTCTGCATCCAGGTCATGACGCGGACTCCCAAGAAGCCCAATTCGGCCATGCGCAAGGTGGCCAAGGTCCGCCTCACCAACGGCTTCGAGGTCATCGCCTACATCCCCGACGAAGGCCATAATTTGCAGGAGCACTCCATTGTCCTGGTCCGCGGCGGGCGCGTCAAAGACTTGCCGGGAGTGCGCTACCACATCGTTCGCGGCACTCTTGATGCTGCTGGTGTGGAAAAACGGCGTGTCAGCCGCTCAAAGTACGGCGTTAAGCGCCCCAAAGTGGCAAAAGTTGCCGCCAAACCGGCGGAACCACCGCCACCAACTACGTGATTTTTTATGTCCCGACGACGCAGAGCATATAAGAGACCGCTGCTGGAAGACAGCAAATACCACAGCACCTTGGTGTCGCGCCTGGTCAATACGGTCATGTCCAATGGCAAAAAGACCACCGCGCAACGCATTGTCTATGGCGCCTTCGACGAGATCGCCGCCAAGAACCCGAACACCAATCCACTGGAGATTCTCCAGCGCGCGGTCGATAACGCCAAACCGCGCCTGGAAGTCAAACCCCGCCGCGTCGGCGGAGCGACCTATCAAGTGCCGATGGAGGTGCCTTCCGACCGCCAGTTCTCCCTGGCCATGCGCTGGCTGGTCGATCTGGCCGATGCCCGCAAAGGCACTGCCATGAAAGAGGCCCTGGCGGCCGAAATCCTGGATGCTTTCCAGGGCCAGGGCAACGCCATCCGAAAACGTGACGAGGTACACAAAATGGCCCAGGCCAACAAGGCCTTTGCTCATTTCCGTTGGTAATCAGTTTGCAATTTTATACGCCCCGGGATCGATCCTGAATCGGGGCTTTTTTATTATATGACAGAAGCAGTTTTAGAAAAAAAAGCGGTCAATTCGCACGCCCGCAAGCACCCGATGGAGCGGACTCGCAACATTGGCATCGCCGCGCACATTGACGCCGGCAAGACTACTACCACCGAGCGCATTCTCTATTACACCGGCCTGATCCACAGAATCGGCGACGTCGATGACGGCAACACCGTCACGGACTGGATGGAACAGGAGCGCGAGCGCGGGATCACCATCACCTCCGCGGCCGTCACCTGCCACTGGATTCCACAGAAGGAAGACAGCCTCCAAAAGCTCTTCGCCGGCGCCGCCCATCGCATCAACATCATTGACACACCGGGTCACGTCGATTTCACCGCCGAAGTCGAACGCTCCATGCGCGTCCTCGACGGCGCGGTCGCCGTCTTTTGCGGTGTGGCGGGCGTGCAGCCGCAATCGGAAACCGTCTGGCGCCAGGCCACCAAATACGGTGTGCCCCGCATCGCCTTTGTCAATAAGATGGACCGCACGGGGGCCAATTTCGAGAATGCCCTCAACGACATGCGCACCAAGCTCAACGCTTACGCCTTCCCCGTCTATCTGCCCATCGGCGCCGAAGACAATTTTGAGGGCGTCATCGATGTCATCAACCACAGGGCCATCACCTGGGGCAAGGGCGAAGTGGTCAAGGAAGGCCTCAGCTATGTCGTCACCGATATTCCCGCCGAATTAGAGGAAAAGGCCCGCGCGGCCTTGCGCGAATTGATTGACGCCGTCTCGAACAAAGACGACGAAATTGCCGAGTTGGTCATCGAGGGAAAACACATCCAGCCCCTGGTCCTCAAAGCCGCCATCCGCCGCCTGGTCTGCAAAAACGAAATGGTTCCAGTCCTCTGCGGCTCCGCCTTCAAGAAAAAGGGCGTCCAACCCCTCCTCGACGCCATCGTTGACTATCTGCCCAGCCCTCTGGAAGTTCCCCCCGCCGAAGGGATCGAGCCGGGCACCGACAACGTCGTGGTGGTTGAACCTGACGACAAGGGCAAGTTTTGCTCCCTGGCCTTCAAGCTTTGGACCGATGTTTACGCCGGCAAGCTGGTCTTTTTCCGCGTCTATTCCGGCCACCTCCGCAAGGGCGGCATCATCTACAATCCGCGCACTCGCCGGCGCGAGCGCGTTTCCCGCCTCATGATCATCCAGGGCAGCGAGCGCAAGGACGTCGAGCAGGTCCACGCCGGCGATATCGCCGCCCTGGTCGGTTTGCGCAATATCCAGACCGGCGACACCCTCTGCGACGAGGATTTCGATGTCATGCTCGAACCGCCCACCTTCCCACAGCCCGTCATCAGCATGGCGGTGGAGCCAAAGACCAAGGCCGACCGCGAGAAACTGGGCGAGGGCCTCCAACGGTTGGCCGAGGAAGACCCCACCTTCCGCTGCTTTACCAATGAGGACACCGGCCAACTCATCATCGCCGGCATGGGTGAATTGCACCTCGAAATTATAGTGGATCGACTCAGGCGCGAATTCAAAGTCGATGCCTCCACAGGTGCGCCCCAGATTGCCTACCGCGAAACCGTCACCGCCAAGGCCGAGGGCGAAGGCAAGTACATCAAACAATCCGGCGGCCGCGGCCAGTACGGCCATGCTTGCGTCACTCTCGCCCCTCAGCAAAGAGGCATGGGCGTGGAGATTCTCAACAAAATCGTCGGCGGCGCCATCCCCAAGGAATATATCCCGGCCGTCATCGACGGCATCCAGGAAGCCTGCCAGAGCGGCGCTTATGCCGGCTACCAGGTCATTGATGTCAAAGTCGAAATCGTCGATGGCTCCTTCCACGAAGTCGATTCCAACGAAATGGCCTTCAAGATGGCCGGTATCTTCGCCTTGAAGGACGCCTTCAAAAAGGCCGGCCCCGTCCTCCTGGAGCCTATCATGAAGGTCGAAGTCACCACCCCGGATGAGTACCAGGGCGATCTCCTCGGCGACATCAACCGGCGGCGCGGCAAGATTATCGGCATCGACGCCAAAGCCGGACAAACCATACTCAATGCCCACGTGCCGCTGGCCGAGATGTTTGGCTACGCCACCGCCATCCGCTCCCTCTCCAAAGGGCGCGCCTCTTATTCAATGGAACCCTTGACGTTTGAGCAGGTTCCCTCCAGTATTCTCAATGGCATCTTGGAACAGGCTGGCAAACGGCCGGCTGCCAGGACCTGAACTTTAACATTTTAATTTGTTCTTTTTATGGCGGGACAACGAATTCGCATCCGGTTGAAAGCCTACGACCACCGCGTCATCGACCAGTCGGCTCACGACATTGTCGAGACGGTCAAACGCACTGGCGCGCGGGTCGCCGGTCCAATCCCTTTGCCCACGCGCATCGAGCGCTTCACCGTCCTGCGCTCCCCGCACTGTGACAAGAAATCGCAGGAAACCTTCGAGCAACGCACCCACAAACGTTTGCTCGACATCATCGAGCCGACGGCCAAGACGGTGGACGAACTCAAGAAACTGAATCTGCCCGCCGGCGTGGACATCACCATCAAAATCTAAACCCTCTTCTCCCCATGCTCGGACTTCTCGGAAAAAAACTCGGCCAAACCAGCGTCTATGATGCCCAGGGCGTGCTGGTCCCCGTCACCATTGTGCTCGTCGGCCCTAATCGCGTCATCCAGACCAAAACCGAGCAATCTGACGGCTATAACGCCGTCCAACTGGGCTTCGACGATCAAAAAGAGCATCGCATCCCCAAGCCGTTGCTGGGCCATTTCAAAAAATTCGGCGCTCTGCCCGTCAAACGCGTGCGCGAATTCCGCGATTTTACTCTCCCCCTCAAATCGGGCGACGTCGTCGGCGCTGGCATTTTTGCCCAAGGCGATTTTGTCGATGCCATCGGCATCACCAAAGGCCGCGGCTTTGAAGGTGTGATGAAGCGCCACAATTTCCGCGGCGGCGACGCCTCCCACGGCGCCAAGGGTTGGCGGCGCCGCTCCGGCGCCATCGGCCAGCGCCTCTTCCCCGGCACCGTCATGCGCGGCATGAAAATGCCCGGCCACATGGGCCAGGTCCGCCGCACCGCCCAAAACCTCCAAATCATCCAGGTCCGGGAAGCCGACAATTTATTGCTCATCAAAGGCGCCATTCCCGGAGCGAACAACGATTACGTCGTCATCCGCGAAGCCAAAAAGCTACCCAAAGGCTCCGAGCGGGCCACCCGCCGCCTCCAACTCCGCTCCGCCGCCGCTCACACTGGAAAGGACAAATCCGCGTCCGCTCCCGCCGCCAAGGATAAACCGGCGCCCGCTCCCGCCAAGCCGGACGCCAAAAAGAAATAATTTATGAACCTTACGGTCAAAGACAGCCAGGGCAACGACCAGGGCCAGTTGGAAGTGAAATTTCCCCTCATCCTAAACGGCAAGGGCAGCGAGGCCGTTCACCAGACGGTCGTCGCTTTCAATGCCGCCCGGCGCATGGGCACCGCCTGCACCAAAAACGTCGGCGAAGTCGCCGGCACCAACAAAAAGCCCTGGCGCCAAAAGGGGACCGGCCGCGCCCGCGCCGGCTCCTTTCAATCGCCTCTTTGGCGCGGCGGCGGCGTGGTCTTCGGCCCCAGGCCCCGCGATTTTTCCGCCAAGGTCAGCCGCGCCACGCGCCAACTGGCGTTGCGCAAGGCCCTGAGCGCCCGCCTCCAGGCCGGCGACGTAATTATTGTTGATGATATCAAGCTCGGTTCCCACAAAACCAAGGATTTCATCCGCGTCCTCGCCGCCTTGCATGTTGAGGGCAGCGCCCTGATCGTTTGCAACGACGCCGACCAGAACCTGCGCCTCGCCTCGCGCAATGTGCCCCGGGTCGAAGTGACGTCCGGCCAGTCTCTCAACACCTACCAGGTCCTGCGCCCCGCCAAGCTGCTCTTCACGCGGGGCGCCTTCGAGAATATCGAACAGCGCCTGGCCAACGATTAAAATGAACTCATTTGAAATCATCAAAACCGTTCGCGTGACCGAAAAGGGCACCCGGCAATCCGACCAGTTTAACCAATACACCGTCGTTGCCGACCGCCGCGCCAACAAGAGGGAAATCCGCCAGGCCGTACAGGAACTTTTCAAAGTCAAGGTGCTCAGGGTCAACACCCTCAACGTCAGGGGCAAGGCCCGCCGCAGCCGCACTCCCTTCGAAGGCCGCGCCCCCCATTGGAAAAAAGCCATCGTCACCCTCCGCAAAGAAGACAAAATCACCCTGGCGTAGGGTAGTGTCTTAATTTGAGATTTAAGAATTGAATCTGCAACAAAGAATTGCCTTGGTAGTTGGTTTTGTGGCGATGGTTCTTCTTGTGATGGTTCTTCTTGTTGTTTTAGCCAAACCATACCACTATCGTCCGAGCGCACTCTGGGATAATGGCTGGGAGTGGAAATTTGCATTGATGATGTTCGTCGCTGTGCTTGCGACAGGGGCCATTTTTTTCGCCGTAGCTGAGCGTAGGAAATAAAAGTTCAAATTAGGACATCACCTGGCATAGGCTTGATTATCTGGCCAAAGCGCAGTAACTATATTGCGCATGGTTATCGAATCCATTCGTGAGTTCAATCGGGCGGTTCCCTTCAAACCTTATGAAATCCGCATGGTCAGCGGTGAACGCTACAAAGTGGCGTATCCGGATTATATTTCGATCTCACCCAGGGGCTCGTTTGTCATCGTCTTTGGAGCCGACGAGCATCCATACCATCTGAGTTCACTTCTCATTGAAAGCGTTTCGCCGCAAAATGGCCCGCACAAGCCCAAAAGCGGGAAGCGCTCCTGACCTGAGCTTCGCCGCAAGCTCCAATGCGCCGATATGCGTGGCGCCCTCAACCGCACAGTCGGTTCACCAGAAAGTCCCGGTACCCATCCAAGTCGTTCCATCCCGTGGCGACGTCCATCTGTTTGGCCTTTTCGTCGATGACGGTCAGGCCCTCCTCCGTTACCCGGATGCCCAGCCGCTCCATTTTGCAAAACTGCCGGGCAAAGGCCAGATAGACCGCGACGGTGTCGAAAAGCACGGTGGACTGCCGATCTGCATCGCCTGCTTTGTTGTTGGCTTGACTCCAAATCCGATAGTTCTCCACGACGGCGGCGGCCACCGGGTCGCGCGAATGCAACACCCGCTGATAGCGCGCCCCGTCCAACTTCACCAGCCCGCAGGTGTCCAGCGGCGTGATGGTGATGTTCCAGGCCGCCGAGAGGGCCTTTCGCGCCGCGGCGGGGTCGGCCTTCACATTCCATTCCGCGCAGGGGGTTTTCGCTCCGTCGTACCCCAGTCGCACGCTCCCGTCCATTCCAACAAAGCGCGTCCGCTGGATGATTCGCGGCTCCCGTTCCATCGCGGCGGCGACGTTGGGCATCGGGCCGATGCAGATAAGCGTCACCGGCTGGGTCTCGATCATGATTGCGTCGATCAACGCATCGACTCCATCGCTGCGAACGGTGCCCGGGTGGGAGGCCAAATCAAAATCCCGGACCCAGGCCGCTTGTGGGCCTTCCCCTCGCGGGTCCACGTCCGGTCCCATGCCGACGGGAACATTCGGATGGCCCGCAGCTTGGAGGAATTTGGCGAGAAGTTTCGCCCGATATTGTGATTTGCCATACTCCGTCATGACCAACCGCAGCCGCAACTCGGGACACTTCAACAGAAAACCCAGCGCCCAGGTATCATCGATATCATCTCCAATGTCCGTGGCGACGATGACTGGCACCGGCCCGTTGGCCGCCACTGCCGCAGGCAGGCAAGCCAGCGACAAGGACGCGGCGGACATCCGGAGAAACTGGCGGCGATCAATTTGCATCGGGCCAGTTTATATCACCCCCGCGGCGCGATAAACTGAAATTCGTGCGGGGCGAGGTCGAACTGGAAATCGTTCGCTTGGAAGGCCCGCTGTTGGGCGGACATATTGATGGCCGCCAAAGTTTCCCCCTCGCTGCTCTCCCAATGGATCACGAAACAATCGGACAAATCCGCGCCGCCCCCGGTCGCCGATTTGGCGGCGAGGAATTTCGCCTCGCCGCGGCCGATGGAAGTCCGCGCCAGGGCCGAATACAGCGCGTCGTGAATCGCCGTTGCCTCCGTGTCGGGCGTTTCGGGCCAATAACGGCTGAACTGTACGGGAGTGCGCCGGCGCCGGCCTTCCCGCTGCCCGTCGTGCAACAGTCGCATTCCCGGTTGGCTCAGAAGCAGCGCCGTCGCCGCCCTCTGCTCGGGATATGATAGAATGGATGCAATACGCGGCTCGTCGTGGTTTTCCAGAAATCGAGTCGGAGCGAATCCCCCGCCCCCGCCCCGCACGTGCGCTTGCAGGGCTGAATAATCCCGCCGCGTCAGACGATCGTAAAACTCCTTGTCGTACGCGTAATCGAATCCCAGCGATGCAAGGCGCCCCTCCAGGTTCCAGTACGCCTCCGCTATAAATAGAAAATGGGGATGCTTCCTTTTCACGGTGGCGATTGCTTCCGCCCAAAATTCTCCGCCGGCGGCAGCCTCCCAACACGGAAAGTCGCGCCACACCCCCGAAAAAACCTCCGCCAGCAACAACATGGCCATGTCGCAACGGACGCCGTCGCACTGCTCCGCTATCGAGAGCAAGACGTCCGTCATGGCGGCGCGGGTGGCGGGAACGCGATAATCCAACTGCGCCGTGTCGCTCCATGCGGGGAAATTGGGGTCCTTGCCGTGCGCCACCCAACTGGTTTCCCCTGCCACGGTGACGGGAAAAGTTTCAGGCCGGGCTGCCGCGCTGCGCACAAACAGGCCGGGCCGCGTCTTCAGCCAGGGATGGTCCAATCCGAGGTGGTTGGGCACGAAATCCAGGATCAGCCCAAGGCCGTGCTCGCTCAACTTCTGCCGTAACACCCGCAACCCGGCGGCCCCTCCGAATGATTCCGCCACCCTGTAATCCCCAATCGCGTATGGCGAACTGTCAAGAAGGCTGCCGTCGGTCGATCCGAACGCCTCGCCGCAGAGCGCGCGCAAGGAGGGTTGGCCGCGGGCGATCTCGCTCGTCTTCGGCCCGGTTGTCCAGGCGCCCATGAGCCAAATGTGAGTCAAGCAGCGCTGTTGCCATGCCGCAAGTGCCGCGTCGGGCGCCGTCGCAAGCGTGACGCAGTGCCCCGCCCCGTCCGATAACTCCCGCAGCCAGCAGCGCGTGTTGATCTCCAGAACCAGCGGATGCGCGCTCAAGAGTTGAGAACTTTCATCGCCTTTTTGGCGTTGGTAACGCGCAGGACCATCACGCCCCGTTTGGCGTCCGGCGCCGTCGCGCTGTAGGCGTATTCGATATTGATTTTCGCCGCCGCCAGTTTATGCGCCAATTTGGCCAGCGAACCCGGTTTGTTGTCGCCGCTGATCATCAACACATCGTCCTCCACCACCAGCGTGCCGTGCTCCTCGAAGACAAACATCGCGCGGGCCGGATCGCTCACCACCAATCGCACCACGCTGTGATCGACGGTGTCGCTGATCGAAATGGCGAAGATGTTGATTTTGGCGGCGCTCAGCGCGTCGCACACGCGCGCCAGCGTACCTGGCCGGTTTTCCAGAAACAGAGCCAATTGTCTTGTTATTTGCATAGTATTTTTGCCGCGCCGCGAGCCGCGCCGGCGTGTCTCCAAGCATCATATCACGCCGCGCTCAGTTTGCCACCCTCGAACATTTAGACCAATGCGGGCGGGTGTGAGACAAAATTCTTTGCCGACCGGTTTTTGCGAGACAGAAGTATATGCGACCCAATATACTCCTTTGGGGCCACGTTTGCCCTCTCTCCCCGCGTGCGGGGAGAGAGCCGGAG
>JBEKSF010000158.1:0-12493 GCA_049517295.1 Verrucomicrobiota bacterium | reverse complement strand
ACATTCGCCCCGAAGGAGAGCAATCCCGGTTCGTCGTGCAATGACACGATTACGCGGACGTGGACGGCGACCGATTGCGCGGGCCAGACGGCGACCTATACTCAGACGATCACGGTGCAAAGCACCACGGCGCCTACGATGACCAAAGGCAGCATTACCAGTTGCTACACCAGTTTAGCCTTGGCGGATGCGGCGGCCTTGAAGGCGACCAGCGGTACGGCTAACTGCGGCGGCACGGTGGCCTTGAGCGTGAGCGACAACGCTCAGACGTGCCCGGCGACGATCACGGTGACAGGCAAGGACAATTGCGGCAACTCGGCCACGGTGACCTACTCAGCTCGGATTTTGACGGCGCCGCCGACCTTGCACAGTTTGCCGGCGGCCAGCACCAACTATGCATGCTACTCGCAAGTCCCGGCGGCTGCCGCCGTGACGGCCACAGATTCTTGCGGCGGGACGGTGACGGTGGTTTTGACCTCGAACGAGAGCAATCCGGGTTCTTCTTGCAATGACACGATCACCCGGACCTGGACGGCAACCGATTGTGCCGGCCAGACAACCTCCTTTACGCAGGCAATCACGGTGAAGAGCACCGTTCCGCCCACGATTAGCCACGTGCCGACGGGCGGCTATTTGGGTTGCAACTCGGCCAGCGCGCCATCCGATGCCAACGTCCAGAGCGAGGTAACGGCCTTGGCCCAGTGCGGGAGCGCGACCATCACGGTCACGCACGTGGATGCGACCAATGGCTGCACGGGCAGCCGGACCTTCACCATCACGGCGAAGGATGGTTGCGGCAATACTTCCACCGCCAGCCTGGTTTACACCTGGACGGCGGGTTCGACCGGGTTGATCGTCACGTGCCCGACCAACGTCACCATCGTCACCAATATCTGCGAGTTCTATTGCACGTTCCCGCCCAACGATTGGTGTGCTTCGAGTAACAACAATTGGTGGCAGAATTGGTGCAGTAGCAATTCTGGTTCGCACTGCGGCGCTTCCTGGAGCAACTGGTGGAGTTCCTGCGGTGGAAACACCCAGCTCAGCAACTGGTGGAGTAACTGGAACAGCAGCCAGCCCAAATCCTGCTGGGGTTCCTGGGCCGGCTATCAGAACGGTCATTGGTGGGATAATTGGAATAGCGGAAACCAAGGCTGCTGCTGGGTCCCCGCCGGCGGCAACAACCCCTGCACCCTCCTGGCCAACAACTTCAACAACGTCTATCCCAACGGCTCCGTCTGCATCGGCGAGCCTAACGGCGGTTATTGCCTGACCTTTACCTCGGCCGGCGCCGTCTGCAACGGCCTCGGCATCAGTGGAAATCCGGGGACTCTCAATGGCAACTCGAGCAATCCCAAGAGTTGCAGCGCCGGCTTCTTCTGCTCTCAAGTGCTTGCCTTGAAGTTGAACTGCGACTTTGGCGATTACGGCGGCGTTCCCGGCTTTGTTGGAAAATGCGGCGACCTGGTCTTGATGGACTCGACCTCTCCTTGCAACGGCAAGAAAGTGCGCGACATCCTGAACATCTGCAATTGCGCCCTTGGCGACGGTTCCTGCCCGGCGGGCTGCACGCCTCAATACCTGTGCGGTTTGTGCTCGGACCTCAATCAATGTTTCGAGGGTTGCCAGGTCAGCGGATGGTGCAGCAACCATTTGTGTCACGTTTATATTCCGCCTGTCTCTCTAACGGGCACTGCCACTGTCACCGATGCTTGCAGCCCGACGACATCGTTAACAAACTGCGATACGGTCACCACCGGACAGTGCGCTGGGACCTACGTGATCGACCGCGAATGGATCGCGGTTGATGCCTGCGGCAACAGCAACACTTGCACTCAGGTGATCACCGTGTCCCAAACCAATTCGGCTGCCGTCTCCGGCGTGGTCGTTCTGGCTTGCAGCGGCGACAGCAATTTGAGCGACAACGAAGGTCTGGCCAACGTCACCGTCTCGCTCAAGAACTCCGGCGGCAGTGTCGTGGCATCCACGACCACGGGAGACAGCGGAAACTACAGTTTCGCCGGCGTCGCGGCGGGGAATTATACGGTGGTGGTGACCCCGCCGTCCGGTTACACCGAAACCATTCCCGCCAGCAGCGGCAATTCCATATCGGTGGCCGTGGCGCCTTGCCAGAATGTGACCGGTGCCAATTTCGCCTACATCGGCTCGACTGCGGGAGTGCGGTTGATTAAGACCGGCCCCTGCAAGGTTGCGGCCGGCGGGACCATTACCTATTCATTCGCTGTTACCAACACCGGCAATGCGTGCGAAACCGTGCAGGTGAGCGACCCGCTGCTGGGTGGCACCATCTTCTCCCAGTCAAGCGTTGCTCCGGGCCAGGGCTTCGTCTTTACGTCCAATTATGTGACGGCGGCCAAGGCCTATATGCTCACCAACACGGCGACCGCGATCGGCACAGGGCCGAATGGCAATACGGCGACCAGCACATCCACCGTCACCACCTGCGTGACTACCAAGTGCGTCACCAACAGTATATGCTCGGGCTTCAACTCGCAGAATCCGGGCAACGGCTGGGTTTGGTGCAATGCCCATCTCAATTGCAATCCGGGCAAGCCATGCACCGTCTATTGCCAAAATGCCTCCATCACGCTCAACTGCAACGATGGCAAGTCCTACACCTTCCCCGTGCCCGATTGCCAGGTCAACTTCACCCCCAATTGCTCGTCCGGCAGTTGTTCCTTCGACGGCACGACTTGGCAGACAACACTGCCCTGCGCGGGCGACAATCAGATTCTCCTTTCCGGCTGCGGCATTCCGTGGCAGTCCGACTTCGCCAATTGCCATTCTGTTTGTTGGACGGGCGCCTTCTCGTGCAGCACGCCGGGAATCAACTGCAACTGGCAGTGGAGCGCGGCCTGCTATAATACCAGCCTCGGCAACTGCGGCCAGGTTAATGTCAAACCCTGCCTGAACACCCAGTGCGGCTACAACAACGGCGACCAGGCTGGAACGCCGGAGAACTACAAGAACTACTGCCAGGGCGGGGCTTGTGGCGGCGGCGGCGCAAATTATACCGGCTCCTGGTCCGGCACCGGGTCGTTCACTTGCAACTAATTCAGGCAGGTCCTCTGCGGGGGCGGGTCCGTTAGCGGACCCGCAGGTCAATATGGTTCCATTCCAGTGTCGTGCCGTCGTCAAAGGCAAGCGTTTCGAGGTCGATGTTGTAAGTCGCCAGTGCCTGTATCTCCTGCAAGCGCGCGGAAGTAAGACTGTTTTGCAGTTGCAGCACGTTAAAACTGGTGCTCTTTCCGTGTTCCAGCTTGGTTTGCTCCGCGCTCAAGGCCTCTTCGGCGTACTGCCGGGCCTTGCGCGTCGAATCGACGCTTAGGTAGTCCGACTGGATTTTTTTGATGTCGGTATCGATGTTCTGCACAATCGTCCGCTCGGTCTTCTTGGCCTGCAAGAGCAGCAGTTCCAATTGCGCCTTGTCCGACTTGTAACTGTTGCGCGGCCCGGTATTGCCCAGCGGGACGGTCAGGGCCAAGCCGTAGGAGTAGTTCGGGTAGGTTCCTTCTCGGATGGATCCCAAGGCCTGGTCGAACGTGGCCGAGGTTGCGCCGCGCCCGTATGTCCCCGTCAAGTCCAGTTCTGGAAACAACTGATTGAACCGGTATTTGACCGTAACGTGTTGCTGCTCGATCTTCAGCCGCGCCTGGAGGATGTCCGGCCTCTTTTCCAATCCGATCCGAAAGCACTCCAGCAAGTGTGGATTCTCCGGCACCGCCACCAACTGCTCCGACGGCACTGGCGAGAAGTCCTCCCACTGTCCCAATGCCACCCCGACCAGGTTTTTGAGGACATTCTCTTGCGCCGCTTGCGTCGCCTGCGCCGTCAGCAGCGCGGACCGCGCGGTGGCGGCCTGGGATTCGGCCTGCTTCTCGTCAAAGGGCGCCAGCGCGCCCACCCGCACTTTTTCCAACTGCTCGCGCGTCGTTTCCTCAGCCAATTGCACCGCGGACTCTTCCACCTTGACGTTTTCACGGTCGGAAATCAGAGTATAGTACGCTGCCTTGACATTGTTGACGACGGTCATGATCTGAAGTCGCAAAGCCAATTGATCGATCTTAAGCTGCTTCTTGCTCACCGCTATCTGGAGACGCGTGTTGTCGATCCAGGCATTCTTCAGCAGCGGCTGAGACAGCGAAACTTGCGGACTGGCCGTGTATATTTGCGGGTATCCGGTCTGGTTCTGTTGCGAAACTGGGCCCGTTATGCTGTAGGACGTCCCCCACGGGGTCAGAACGTTCCCGCCCCCGGCGCCGCCGAGGCCCAGTTGGTAGTTATTGATCCGCTGTGTGATGGGTTGGAATTCGTAGCCAATCTCCGCGAACAGACCGCCCGGAGACTCATTGTAGTTGTGCGTCGCGCTGACTCCGATGGCAGGCTCGTAGGCCGAGTAGAGTCCGTTGAGCGAAAACTGGTCTTGTTGTGGCTGGATGCGGCTGATAAGGATATCCAGATTGTTCGTCAGCGCTTTCTGGATCAAGTCGTCGCTGTTCACAACCCATTTCTTTTGCCCGGCGCCCCGCCCTGGCTCGCTGGCCGTTGCCATGTCCAGTCGCGGCATTAGGCAGATCGCGCCCAGCGCGGCGCACGTCATTATTCGTAAATGTTGGGAGGCCATAATGTCAGAGGTTCCGGTTATTCATAACGCAGTGATTCTATCGGGTCCAAATGGGCCGCTTTATACGCCGGGTAGGTCCCGAATATGATCCCCACCAGCGAGCAAATTCCCAATCCAATCAATATCCAATCCACCGGCAGCACTTTCGGCAGATGCAGGAAATAGGCGAAGACGTCTCCGCCGATCACACCCAGCGCGACCCCGATGGCGCCGCCGAACTCGCACAACACGATTGCTTCCATGATGAATTGCGCCATGATGTTTCGTCTCTTGGCGCCGATAGCCCGCCGGACGCCGATCTCCCGTGTCCGTTCCGTCACCGATACCAGCATGATGTTCATGATCCCGATTCCCGCCGCGATCAACGCGACCGAGCTGATGATAAGAATCGCCATCCGCAGCTTCAACGTAAACGACTTCATCTGTTCGATCAGCGTGTCGTTGGAGAATATCTCAAAGTCATCCGGTTCGCCCGGCGGCACTTTTCGCAACTGCCGCATGATCCCGCGCACCTGATCGACGGTGTTGTCATAGTCCGCCGCGCTCCGCGCCTGGACCAGAATGCTCAAATCCAGCCACCGCGGGTTCTCATAACGGCTAATCCCCGTGGTGATCGGGATGAGCGCGAAATTGTCCTGGTGGCTTCCTTCCATCGTTCCCTTGGCCTGCAGCACGCCGACAACGGTGTATTTGACACCATTCATGGTGACCCATTCCCCCAGCGGCGAGCTGTAGGGGAACAAATCCTGCGCCAGGCTGTTGCCCAGCACGCACACGTCCCGCAGGCCCTCCACGTCCGAATCCAGCAAGCCCCGGCCTTCCTCGATGATCCAGTTCTGCGCCGGAAAACTCCCCGGCGTTTCGCCCGTCAGCCACACCGTGGGCGGTCCCTTGGTGTAGGGCGAGTTCATCTGCCCGGCCGCCAGGCCGGAATCCTCCAGGCCGACACTCAACGCCAGCGTTGCCCGACGCACCACTTCCATGCCCTGTTTGACGTCAATCCGCTTGCGGCGCCGGTACTTCTGCCACCCTTCGGGGCCTTCCACGTAAATGCCCGGCCACCGCTGCACCGTGAAGGTCTGCCCCCCCAATTGACTGAGGTCCGCCTCGATTTTCTGCTGCGACGCCCGCATCGAGGTCATTACGACGATGATGGAGAAGACACCCACCAGGACGCCCAGCAGGGTCAGGGCCGAACGCAGCTTGTGCGCCGCCACCGCTCCCACGGCCATGAAAAAGCTCTCCTTCAATTCCGCGCGGAGCACGCTCAGGGCCTGGATGAGGCTGTTTTTTTTCATTCGCTGCGCAATGCGTCCACCGGGTTCATTCGTGCTGCCCGCCAGGCCGGCGCAAAACCCGAAGCCACACCCGTGGCCACTGAGGTCAGGATCGCCAGGCCCACCACTGGCATCGACATGGTGACGGGGAAATAGGGAAACACCCGGCCAACCAGCAACGTCAAGCAATACGTAATGCACAAGCCGGCCAATCCTCCCAGCAGACAGATCGATGCCGCCTCGATCAGGAATTGCAGCAGGATCGTCCGTCGCTTGGCCCCGATGGCTTTGCGCACTCCGATCTCCCGGGTCCGTTCCGCCACCGAGACGAACATAATGTTCATTATCCCGATGCCTCCCACGAACAAGGACATTCCCGTGATGAGCAGGCCCACGGTGGCGATGGTTCCCGTCACGCGATCAAACGTCTCAATGAACTGCTGTTGCTGGTTGATGGCAAAATCGTCCGGGTCCGCGGGAGCGACGTGGCGGATCTTTCGCATCAGCCCGCGCAATTCCTCCTTGGCGTCATCCAGATGATCGATTTGCTTCACCTTGACCTGGATGTCGAAATTGGGATGTCTCCAGTAACCGATTAGAAACTGCTGGATCGGAATGATCACTTCATTGTCGAAGCTGTCCAATCCCAAGAAGCTCCCGCGCTTCTCCAGCACGCCGATGACTTCCAGGCGGCGGGCGCCAATGGTGATTTTCTTCCCCAGCGGCGGTTCCCTCTGAAACAGATTGCTCGCAACGTCATTGCCAATAATGCACACCGGCCGCCCGCCTTCGGCCTCCGCCCCTGTCATGAACCGGCCCTGGGCAATGTCGAATCCGCTGGTGATCAGGAACTGGTCGGTCGTCCCAATAATCTGCACGCGGCTGCACTGCCGGTTTTTATACGAGACTGCCTGCCCATTGCCCACCGCCGGCGCGACGGCCGCCGCCAGCGTCATCTGCTCTTCCACCCGCCGCGACTGCTCACGCGTGATGTCGCGCCGCTTGTTTTCCTGTATCCATTCTTCATACGTGTGGTTCTGCCAATTCATTTTGCTGACAAACAGCACGTCCGCCCCCAAAATCGAGATGCTGTCGCGGAACGCCCGGTTCAGCGCGTCGATCGCCGTTGCCATCGACGTCACCGTCACGATGCCGATGATGATCCCCAGCGTCGTGAGCACCGAGCGCATTTTGTTCGCGCGGATCGCCTCCCATGCGATGCTCAATCCTTCTTTGACCTCCACCAGGATGTTCACGCCGCTTCCCCCGTTTTTTTGGCCGAGTCATCCGCGATCAACCCGTCCCGGATGCGCAGGATGCGGCGGGCGTGCCGCGCCACTTCCTCTTCGTGCGTCACCACGAAAATCGTGTGCCCCTTGTCGGAGAGCACGCGCAACAGCGCCATGATTTCCTCCCCTGTTTTTGAATCCAGGTTGCCCGTCGGCTCATCGGCCAGGATGATCGAGGGCGAATTGACCAGCGCCCGCGCTATGGCCACCCGCTGGCGCTGGCCGCCGGACATCTCGTTGGGTCTGTGCGTCACCCGGTCGGCCAACCCCACGCTTTCCAGCGCCCGCAGGGCGATCTGCTTGCGCTCCTCCGAGGGCACGCCGGCGTAAATGAGCGGCAATTCGACGTTTCGCAAGGCATTGGCCCGCGGCAGCAGGTTAAAGGTCTGAAAAACGAAGCCGATCTCCCGATTGCGGATTTCCGCCAATTCATTGTCATCCAAATCGCTGACGCTGGTGCCATTGAGTTCGTAGAGTCCCCCGGTGCAGGTGTCCAGGCATCCCAGCAGGTTCATCAAAGTCGATTTGCCGGAACCCGAGGGGCCCATAATGGCCACATATTCCCCGCGCTCGACCTCGAGGGAGATGTCTCGCAAGGCGTGGATGGTTTCCGCGCCCATTTGGTAGAGCCGGGAGATGTTTTGGAGGCGAATCAGGCTCACCGGGCGCTCTTTCTGGGTCAATAGTTCTTCGGCTTGTCCTGGCTCGCCATTTGGGTGTTGACGATCACCTTCTTGCCGTCTTCCAAGTCGCGGTTGATCGCCTTGTAACCGCCCGACACCACTTCATCCCCTTCGTGCAGACCTTGGATTATCTCCACGTAGTTGTCATCGCTGATGCCGCGTTTGACCGGAACCATTTTGACGTGGTCTCCCTCGACAACAAAAACCACCTCGATCGGTTTTGGCGGTTCATCCGGTTTGGATTGACTGGTGCCGTTGGTTCCGCTGGCTTTGGCCGCCACGGTGTTGGTGCCCGGCTCGTTGGTTCCGGTCGCCTTGGCCGCCACGGTGTTGGTGCCCAACCCGTTCGTTCCGGTCCCCTTGGCCGCCACGGTGTTGGTGCCCGGCCCGTTGGTTCCCCCGGGCAGCCGGGTCGTCACGCTCTGAATCGGCACACTGAGCACATTGCTCCGGTAGCGCGTCTCAACGTCCGCCGTCACGGACATCCCCGGCAGGAAGACCGCCTTCTCCTTGGTAGAGTTCTCCACCTCCTTGCTCGGATCCAAGGTCAGCGCCGCTCCCGGCGCGCTCAACTCGTTTTGCGTGACGCGGATTCTCACCTGGAATTTTGTCGCATCGGTGCTGGTCGAAGCCGTCGTGGACGCCGCCGTCGAGGTGTCGTTATTATTGGCCGAATCGGCTATCTCCGTCACCAGGCCGTCGAACTTCTGGTCTTTGAAAGAATCGACTTCCAGGCGCGCGATTTGGTGCAATTTGATGAGCGGCACGTCAACCTCGCCGATATCCACCCGCGCTTCCATCAGGTTCAAATCCGCCACCGTCATCACCTCCGTCCCGGCCATCTGCCCGGTCCCCACCACCCGCTCTCCCAGTTCGGAATTCAATTTGCTCACCGTCCCCGTCAAGGGCGAATACACCGTTGTCTTGGAGAGGTCCGCCTCGGCTGAATCCAGTTGCGCGCGCGCGATGCTGACTTGCTCGACGTTTCCCGCCAGTGTTGTCTTGGCCACGTCGTAGGTCGTTTTTGCCGTCAAATAATCGGATTCGGAGATCAGTTTTGCGTTGAAGAGCGCCTCATTCCGTTTGTACTCCAAATCCGCCTTCTCCAGGTTCGCCGCCGCGATGTCCCGGTTGGCCATCGACGACTTGTAATTCGCCTCGGCGGAATTCCGCGCGGCCAGGTAATTGTCCGGCTTGATTTTGAACAACAAGTCGCCCTTTTTGACGTTTTGCCCCTCCTTGACCGCCAGTTGGGTGATCTCGCCCGACACCTCCGGACTGATCTTGACCTGTACGACCGGCTCGATCTTGCCGTTGGCCACCACCACCTCGATAATGTTGCGACGGGTCACTTTCTCCTTGATGATGGGGATGGGCGTCTCCCGCTTGACGAACTTGCTGCCCGCCAGGCCCCCAACCAGGAGCACTCCGAGTATCGTGACGATGACGAATTTCTTTTTGCTTTTAGCTTTTGCCATTGCAGTTCCTGCCTTGAATAGACACCTCACCGCGCGAAATGTTTCAGTAGAGTTTGCCGCGCGGCCCCCCGGGGGCCGATGTCAAATGCGTCCGCCTCGCACCCGCCGGCCGATTCCGCCCTCCATTTTCGCCAGCCTCCCCATCCCGGTCAAGCCTGTTGTCCGCTTGTTACCGTTTTGTGACCGCTTCGTCCTTTGTTTGTTACCTCAGGCCATGGGCCAGCCCGCCGCTGCCATCGCCTTGTAGCCGCCGATAAGCGAAGCGACGTTGCGGTAGCCCATGCGTTGGGCCGCCTCCGCCGCCAGCGCCGATCGATAGCCTCCCCCGCAATACATGATGATCTCCGCTCGCGGATCGGGCACCGTCGTCTCGATGTCGCGTTCCAGTATGCCTTTGCCAAGGTGTATGGCTTGGGCGGCGTGTCCGGCCGCCCATTCGCCGTCCTCGCGCACGTCCATCAATACCAAACCGGGATTGCTGGCCAGCCGCTGCCGCGCCTCCTCCAGCGTCACTTCACGGATGCGGGGCCGCGCCTCATTGACAACCTTCAAAAAGCCGGGTGAATGTTGCATCGCTCCTCCTCAATAAATCATGTCCGCCACCGTTCGGCCCGCCGGGATGAACGGGATGACGTGTTCGGTGTAAGGGCAGATCACATCCAGCAGGTAGGGCTGGTCGCTGTCGAGCATCTCCTGCATTGCCGCGCGCAAATCCTTCTTGTACATCACGCGCCGGGCCGGGACGTTGAAGCTGCGGGCCATCGCCACGTAATCGGGATAAACCTGCCGCCGGTTCTCCGGGTCTCCCAAATAGGTGTGGCCGCGGTTGCCGGCGTAAAAACTATCCTCCCATTGCATCACCATGCCCAGGTGTTGATTGTTCAAGATCATCGCCTTGGCGGCTATTTTCTCAATGTGCGCCGTCGCCAGTTCCTGCACGTTCATCAGGAACGAACCGTCCCCGTCAATATCCACCACCTGTTTGTCCGGCCAGGCCACTTTGGCCCCCAGCGCGGCCGGGTATCCGAAACCCATCGCCCCAAGCCCGGCGCTGGTCAAAAACTGCCGCGGGTGACTGAATTTATAGTATTGGCCCGTCCACATTTGATGCTGGCCCACCCCCGTCGTGATGATGGCCTCGCCCTTGGTCAGTTCGTACAACATCTGGATCGCCATCTGCGGCAGGATCACTTCGCTCTCCCGCCCTTGCAGATGCTCCTGCATGTGTTCGGAGCGGGCGACTTCCTCCGTCACCCCGTAACGCAATGGCGCCCGGGCCTTCCATTCATCGATTTGCGCGTGCCACGCCGCCAGTTTCTTCTGGATGGGGCGCCGGCGGATCATTTCGTTGAGCCGTTCCAGCGCGTATTTGATGTCGCTCTCGATCGCCAGGTTGACCCTCCGGTTTTTGTTGTGCTCGGATTGGTCAATGTCGATATGCACGATGGTTCCCGTCTTGCAAAAGTCATCCACCTTGCCCGTTACCCGGTCATCAAAGCGCACTCCAAAGGCCAGCAGAAGATCGGCCCCGGGTTTGATCTTGATCAACGGCTCATCCGGGCATTTGCGCGGCAGGTACTCGCCGCTGACCGCCCAGTTGGCGTAAGCCGCCCCGTGCATCCCAAGCCAGCGCAGCGACAACGGGTGCGTCTCCGGAAAAGCACCGCATCCCATGATCGTCGTGGTCACCGGTATCTGTGTGGCTTCCACAAACTGGCGCAATTCCCGCGAGGCGTTGGCGGTGATGATGCCCCCGCCACAATAAAGCACCGGCCGCTCGCTTTTTTCTATCAAACCGATGATTTCGTGCAGCGCCACGTCGTCCGCCCGCTTGTCCGGATCGTAGCCCCGCAAGGTCACCTCCCCCGGCCAGACGGGCTGCGTTTTGGCCTGCTGCAAGTTCTTGGGAAAATCGATCACCACCGGCCCGGGCCGCCCGGTGCGGGCGATGTAAAAGGCCTCCTTGACCACGCGGGGGATTTCATTGACGTCGGTGATCAGATAGCTATGCTTGACAACTGGAAGCGTCATGCCGAAGATGTCTGTCTCCTGGAACGCCCCCTTGCCGATCATCGACTGCTGCACCTGCCCGGTGATTGCCACCACAGGCACTGAATCCATGTACGCATCGGCGATGGCGGTGACCAGGTTGGTGGCCCCGGGCCCGCTGGTGGCCATGCAGACCCCGACTCTTCCGGTGGCGCGGGCGTAACCTCCCGCCGCGAAAGATCCTCCCTGCTCATGGCGAGGCAGGATGGTGCGGATTCTCGACCGCGTCAGAGACTGGTGGATTTCCATGCTCGCCCCGCCCGGATAGGCGAAGATGCACTCGACTCCTTCCCGCTCCAGCGCGCGCACGAGAATGTCGCTCCCGGCCATCGGCTGGCCGATTTCGGCTTTGGACGACGTTGTTTTCTTTGTTGCGATCTTTATACTCATAACTTCCTCTGCTTGCCGGGCCTCGGGCCGAATAAAAAACCCACGACCGTTGCCAGCCGTGGGGTTATTGTCAAATTCCGCGTCAACCGCGGCAACCCGCTCCGGCGTGGCCGCCTCCTGCGACGACGACAGCCCACCGCCTGATTTGCAGCACGTTTACTGACATGCCGCCATAATAGGGAAGCGGCCCTCCCCGGTCAAGCCGTGATTTTTGCGTGCGGATCGAATTCACGAAGGCAGGCAAGGGAAGGATTTGAAGAGGGTTGGCGACTGTGTGTCGATAGCGCATAAGTTCGGAATTGGGAATTGGCCATTGAAAATTTGTCAATTGTAATTGTTGTGGCGGCTTTGGGGCTTTGCGTCAAGGTGCGTGAGGGGCTTGGAGCGCGGAGGGGGGAAGGGAGAGGGAAACGGGGTCTGTCGTTCATAAAATGAGGGAAAAGGGAAAAATAGTGTTAATAGTTTATCAATTGTCCTAATGCTGACGCAGATGGATAAGAGTATCTTATTTATGTCGGATGTGGGACCGGAGGTCTCCCGCGACGGGCGCGATGAACGCAAGGCGTTGAAGGAGAGATGGATGGAACATACACAGCGCAAGGTACGGCGCACAGTGATGAGCGCAAAGCGGGGAGTTGAGGGGAAGGAGGAGCCGTTGGGGGGCGGGGCGGCGGGTTGAATC
>JBEKSF010000157.1:0-12559 GCA_049517295.1 Verrucomicrobiota bacterium | reverse complement strand
ATCCCACCCTGACAGCCAGCTACAGCGGCTTTGTTGACGATGACGGAACCAATGTCCTCAGCGGGCAACCTGAGTTGACGACCAGCGCCGATATTTCCAGCCCGGTCGGAACTTATGACATCACCTCAAGCTTGGGCACACTCAGCGCCACCAACTACACCTTCACCTTCACCAACGGCACGTTGACGGTTGGCAAGACCCTGCTGGCCGTCGTTGCCGACAACCAAAGCCGGACTTACGGCGCCACCAATCCGCCACTCACGTTCCATTACTCGGGATTCGTGGACGGGGACGACACCAACGTTCTCAGCGGCGCTCCCGCATTGACCACGGCGGCGGACACCAACAGCCCGCCTGGAACCTATGACATCGCGGCGTCTGTCGGCAGTCTGGTCACCACCAATTACGCCTTCGGCTTCACCAACGGAACGTTGACGGTTACCAAAGCGACATTGACAGCCACGGCGGATAGCCAAAGCCGGACCTACGGTTCGGCCAATCCGACCCTGACGATCACCTACGACGGATTCGTCAACGGACAGAATGCCGGCGTGATCCAGAGTTTGCCCACGGCCAACGCCGCGGCCACTATTCAAAGCCCCGTAGGCGCGTATCAGATCACCGTGACTGGCGGCAATGACACCAATTACGCCTTCACTCTGGTCGATGGCACGTTGCAGATCACCCAGGCGCCGCTCGTCGCCTCGGCCGACTCGCAGAGCCGGGCTTATGGCTCTCCCAATCCCGTCCTGAGCATCAGCTACAGCGGATTCGTCAACGGACAGGACGCCAGTGTTCTGGAGTCGCCACCCACGGCCAGCACCACAGCCGGCATCTCCAGCCCCGTTGGCCAATATAACATAACCCTCAACGGAGGCGGCGATACTAACTACGACATCACCCTGACCAATGGCATCCTGACCATTACCCAGGTGGTGCTGACAGTCACGGCAGATCACCAGACCCGGCCGTACGGCGCGGCCAACCCGGCGTTGACGTTCAGCTATAGCGGCTTTGTCAACGGCGAGAACGCTGGCGCCTTGACCCAGACTCCGACGGCTTCCACCACGGCGACTCCGGCCAGCCCGGCGGGATCCTACCCCATCACCCTGAGCGGCGGCAACGACCCTAACTACAATATCGTCCTGGTGAACAACTCGCTGGACGTGACGACGGTGACATTGACGATTACCGCCAACGGCGCCACCCGCCCCTTCGGGACCGCCAATCCTCCGTTCACCGGCACGATAACGGGATTGCGGGACAACGATCCTATTTCGGCCACCTACAGTTCCCAGGCGCAATCGAATTCACCGGCCGGAATTTATCAGATTATTCCCACTCTGGTTGATCCGCAGGGTTTGGCAACCAACTACAACGTCGTGTTGGTTGACGCCACGTTGAACGTCACCGCCGCCTTGACGCTTAGCCCCGAACCCGGCTTCTACGTGGTGGGCGACGACGCCGTCATGGTGGATACCAACGCCGCGGTCAATGACGGGGGCAGCCTCAACTTCGCGGGCGGAACCTTGACCGTGACGATCACGACCAACGCCGGCGCCGGCGATGAATTGGACATTGAATCGCAAGGCTCCGGCACAGCGCAAATCGGCGTGCAAGGCGGCGCCATCACCTACGGCGGCGTTGCCATTGCCACGTTGGCGGCGGAAACAAATTCGCTCACTGTGAGCCTAGGCTCCAACAACATCACCTCAACGATGCTTACGGCCTTGCTGCGGCAAGTGACTTTTGCCACCGACGACACCAACGCCGCGCTGCGTGAGATTCAGGTGGTTTTGAATTACGGCACTAACAGTGTGTCTGCCAGCCGCGCGCTGGTGCTGGATCGCCCGCCGGTGGCCTATGAATTCACCATTTTGGCTGCCAGAGGCATCACCGTCAGCATCCCCTACAGCCTGATCCTGAGCAATGCAACGGACCTGGATGGCAATCCCATCACCGTCGCCGGGTTTAGCCTGGTCTCCGCCAACGGCGGCAGGATTTCCTCCAGTGGAAGTTCCTTGATTTACCAACCGCCGACCAATTTCACCGGAGACAGTGATCTTGTTGCGTACGTGCTTTCCGATGGCCACGGCGGCGAAACGGTGGGAATAGTCACTCTTGATTTCATCAAGCAGAACTTGATCCAGATCAATGGCTCAAATCTCAAGAGCAGCGGCGCCCAGTTGACGATGGGAGGAACGCCCGGCGGTGTTTACCTGGTCCAGGCTTCCACCGACCTGGTGAATTGGACAACCATAGAGACCGTCACGGCCAGCCCAATGGGAATCATCAGCGTTTTGGATAACGAGGTGGCCAACTACCCGTATCGGTTTTACCGCGCCGTGGCGCGGTAGGGGACAGTGAGGGAGGGCTGCGCGCTTACTCGCGAGCGTGCTGGGACAACCAGGCCAGAGGCGGTTCAACCGCCCCTGGCCTTCTTGATTAATGGGTTTCCGGCCTCTTGCCAGAAAAGGCGCTCCAGTTCCGAGCCTGGCAATGCGGCTGATGCCGCCGATGGAAAAAGCCAAAAGGTCACTCATAGTCTGTTGTGCTGGTTGTTATTGGTTGCTATTGTCTGACAGTTCAACGGACGGTTGTGCAAAGCGTTGGCGTTGAAAAACCGCTTGAGAGTTCAGTAATCCGCGTTTTATCGCGATGAAACAGGACACTGCAGAATGCAGGCAGTCGGGGTCGGCCCTGGAGGAGGGCCAGGGTGTGCTGCGGGCAATGCTGGACACTATTCCCGATCCTGCCTGGGTGAAAGATGGGGAAGGGCGTTTTCTGGCGGGCAACAAGCCGCTGGAACAATTCTATGGCAGGCCCCTAGCGGAAATCATCGGCAAAACTATATTTGACTTTATCCCGCGAGAGACAGCCCGGCTGGCGCGGCAGGAGGATGAACTTGCGCGCTCGGGGAAGCCGCTCCGTATCGAGGAGCGTCTTGTCAATGCGCAAGGAGAAAAACTCTGGCTTGAGACCCTTAAGTCGCCGATCCTCAACGAGCGGGGAGAGGCGACCGGAACGGTGGGTATTTCGCGCAGTATCAGCGAGCGCAAACAAGCGGAGGACAGGCTGCGCGAGAGCCAATCCAGGCTCCACTCGATCTTCAGCGCCCTCAACGAAGGCGTTGCCCTTCACGAGGTGATTCACGATGCTGACGGCAGGGCCCGAGACTACCGCTTTGTCGAGGTGAACCCCGGCTTCGAGAAACAAACCGGCATCGCTATCGAGCGCGTCCGGGGCCGCCTGGCCAGCGAGATTTTTCCGACCCGGACGGTTCCTTACCTGGAGCTTTACGAGCACGTGGCCCGAACGGGCAAAGCGTATTCATTTGAAACCTTCTTCACGCCCTTGGAACGGCACTTCTTCTTTTCTGTTTCCTGCCCCGAACCAGGCTGGCTCGTCACCGTCTGCACGGACATTGCCCGGCGCAAGCAGGCGGAGGAGACCTTAAGGAACTCGGAGGAACGGGCCAAGGCCCTGTTCGAGCACGCCCCCGACGCCTATTTCCTGTGCAACCTGCGCGGGGTTTTCCTCGGTGGCAACAAGGCCGCCGAAAAGATGATGGGTTACAAACGCGAAGAACTTATCGGCAAGAGCCTTCTCCACTTGGATTTTCTCGACCAGGAAGACCTGACGCGGGCGGCAGCCAGGCTCATCGATAGCGCTGAGGGCGCGGCCATCGAGCCGGACGAACTCACCCTGCGCCGCAAAGACGGCAGCCGGGTTGTCGTGGAAATAAGCTCTTATCCCATTCGGATGGGCGGGGAGACGATCGTGCTGGCAATTGCAAGGGATATCACCACCCGCAAACGCGCCCAGGAAGAGCATTCCTACCTGGCAACGCTGGTCAACGGGGCCGAAGATGCCATTGTGGGCCAGACGCCGGAGGGAATTGTGGCCAGTTGGAATCCAGCCGCCGAACGCATTCTTGGCTACCGGGCTGACGAAATGATCGGCCAACACATCTCGCGGCTCATCCCCGAAGACCTCAGGGATGAGGAGAAAAGAATCGTCGAGCAGGTCAAGTCTGGCGACGGTATCCGCCACTATGAGACCATTCGCCTGGCCAAAGATGGAACACCGATCGCCGTTTCCCTGGCGATTTCACCCATCAAAGACGCCGGCGGAAAAACCACGGGCGTCTCCAGAATCCTGCGTGACCTTACCGAGACAAAGCGAGCGCAACAAGCGCTCCAGCAGAGCGAGCAGCGGCTGCGCACGTCCAGAAACCAGCTTCGCGCCCTGGCCGCCCGCCTGGAGGCCGTACGCGAAGACGAACGCACTCGCATTGCGCGGGAGATTCACGATGAACTGGGCGGGGCGATGACGACCCTGAAAATGGACATCTGCTGGCTGGAGCGCCAATTGCCGCCCGATGCCGAATCTCGCCGCAGAATCGGCCCCATGCTGGCTCTGACGGACAGGGCGATGTTATTCGTCCAACGCATCTCATCCGAGTTGCGGCCGGGCTTGCTGGATCACCTGGGTCTGGGGGCGGCCGTCGAATGGCTGACCGAGCAATTCCAGGAGCGAACGGGAATCCATTGCCACGCCGTGCTGCCAGCCACGGACATCCATCTTGACAAGGACCGCACCACGGTGGCCTTCCGTATCTTTCAGGAACTGTTGAACAACGTGGCTCGCCACGCACGCGCGACTCGCGTGGACGTCCGCCTGCGGGCCACAGACCGGGAGGTGCTGCTGGAAGTCAAAGACAACGGACGCGGCATTACCCGCCAGGAGCTTGCCAATCCGGCCTCCCTTGGCCTGCTGGGGATGAAGGAGCGCGTTTTCCCGTTCGGCGGCGAAGTCACAGTGGCTGGCGTGCCCGGCAAGGGAACCGTCGCCGCGGCCAGAATCCCCCTCCGAAAGGTGACTGCGCACCCATGAAAATCCTCATTGCTGATGATCACACTCTGGTTCGCGATGGTCTCAAGCGAATCCTGACCGCCGAGTTCCGTGGGGCGACCTTTGGCGACGCCGGCGACACCCAGCAGGCCATTGGCGCCGCTTTGGGCCAGACTTGGGACCTGGTGATCCTGGACGTCAACATGCCGGGCCGCAATGGCATGGAGGTTCTCAAGGAAATCAAGGCCCAGAAACCCCGCATGCCGGTGCTGATTCTGAGCATGTACCCCGAACGCCAATACGGCGCACGCGCCTTGCGCGCCGGCGCCGCGGGCTACCTCACCAAGGCCAGCGCACCGGTCGAACTGGTCGCCGCCGTCAAAAAGGCCCTCGCCGGCCAAAGGTATGTCGGCGCCGCGCTGGCGGAGCAATTGGCCAGCGATCTGGCGGCCCCCGACGGCCGGCCCTTGCACGAACGGCTTTCCGACCGCGAACTGGAGGTGTTCCGCCTGATCGCCTGCGGCAAATCTGTCAAGGAAATTGCCAGCGAATTGTTCCTCAGCGACAATACCGTCAGCACCTACCGCACCCGCAGCCTGGGGAAGATGAACATGAGCTCCAATGTCGATTTGATCCGCTATGCCTTCGAGCAGAAGCTCGTTGAGTGAACCGCCGCCGGTCTCCCTTCTGGCTCCTCGCCACCCTGCTCTCGTTGTAGGGCAAACCGTGACACCGCATCGGGCTTTCCAGTGGCTATACGCCCTGCCCTCTAATCGTTAAAGTTAATCATAACAACCAACATGAGCCAGTCGCTGCGGATTCTGATGATCGAAGACGATGAAGACGACGCCTGCCTGCTGCTGCGCGAACTCTCCAACGCCGGCCTCCGCCCCACCCACGTGCGCGTTCAATCGGCTGAGGCCCTCAAGGCCGCGCTGGCCGGTGAGCGTTGGAACATCGTCTTCTGCGATTTCACCATGCCGCAGTTCAGCGGCCGGAAGGCCCTGGAGATTGTCAAGCAATGGGATGCGGACCTCCCGTTTATCTACGTCTCCGGCACTATCGCAGAAGATGTGGCCGTGGAGGCGATGAAAGCCGGCGCTCAGGATTATGTCGCCAAAAGCGACCTCAAGCGGCTCGCCCCGATCGTCGAGCGCGAACTTCGCGCCGCCGGCGCGCGCCGCCAGTGCCGCCAAATGGAAGCCGAACGCCAGCAGGCCTTTGACATTTTGCGCGCCGCCCAGGCCCGCCTGGAACAAACCCACCAGGAGATCATCCGCAAAAACCAGGAGATTCAAACCTTTTATTACATCCTATGGCATGAACTGAACACGCCGCTCACCGTCGTGCGTGAGTTGGTTTCCATTCCGCTGGATGGAGTGGCGGGGCCGCTGAACAAGACACAGAGCGAGTACCTCGAAATCGCGCGCGAAGTCTGCGATCAATTGCGGATTTGCATCAACAACCTCTTTGATGCCACGCGCCTGGATACCGGCAAGCTCAGGCTCGAATTGAAGCCCCTTTCCCTTGGCATGGTCGTCCAACAGGCGACGGCCATCATGCGTCTCACCGCGGCGGAGAAGAGAATTGACATCAGTGAAGCCATTGAGGCCGGCCTGCCGGAAGCGCCTGTCGACGAGAACCGCATGGTCCAAATCATCACCAATCTCCTCTATAATGCCATCAAACTCACCCCTCCTGGCGGAATAATCCGCGTGCGGACGCTCGCTGACCCCGTCGATCCGCGCTTCCTTCGCGTCTCGGTGGCCGATTCCGGTTGCGGCATCGCAATGAACCAACGCGATCACCTCTTTGACCGCCCCTGCCAGGTCAAGTCCGATGATGTGGCCAACGCTCAGCGCCTCGACCTGGGACTCTACATTTGCCGGCGACTGGTCCAACTGCACGGCGGCAGAATTTGGGTCGAAAGCCAGTGGGGCAAGGGCAGCACCTTCTCCTTCACCGTGCCGCGGCGCAAACCGGCCAAGTCTCCATAAATACAACGCTTCCGTTCGCATCCGCATCGGACCCTCATTTCGGGCGTTAATTCAACAATCGGCCTCTTTCCCTGTAACAAACCGCCCCCCGCGCGCGTATTCCCAATGAAGCGAGCGATTATTTGACTCGCCTGCAACAAGAATATTGAAAGACAATCACATGATTAAACAAGTCCTTTGGTTCCCTGCCGTCCTGCTTGCCGTTGCCGCCGCGCCTTGCAACTGCCTGGCCGCCCCTCTCCAACGCGCCGACGTCGCCGCCGACCCGGGCCTGGTCCTCCACCTCGATTTTGACGCCGTGCGCTCCACGACCGTCGGAAAGGCCCTCCTGGATCAGTTGAACAAGTCCGACATCAACGACCAATTGTCCGCGTTCTCGGCCATTTTTAGTTTCGATCCCCGCACCCAGTTGCACGGCTTGACCGTCTATACCACCGCCAAGACTCCCCAGGAGGGCGTCCTGCTGATTTACGCGGAGTTCGATTCCAATCGCGTGCTCAATCTGGGCAAATTGGCTCCGGGCTTTCACACCCTGACCAACGGCTCCCACCTCATCCACACCTGGCTCGATGAAAAGGAATCCGCCAAGTCGGGAAACCAATCCCACATCTTTGCCGCCATCCAGGGCAACCGCCTCATCCTAGGCAAAGGCGAACAACCCGTGGCCGCCGCCTTGGACGTGATGGACGGCATCTCGCCCAATCTGGCCGCCGATAAGTCGATGCCCGAGCTCGATGCCGCCAGCGGCGATTTCCTCCAGGCAATGGTGCGCAAATTCGATTTCGCCGGCAAAGACCCCAACGCCGCCATCTTTAAAATGTCCAAATCCCTCCGCCTCCGCGCCGGTGAAGCCCACGACCAGCTCTCGGCCACGCTCAAAGTTGAAGCCGCCGACACGAACGTCGCCACGCAGATGTACTCCGTCGCCCAGGGTCTGGTCGCGCTGCTCAAAATCCAGCAGGATCAACCCGACGCTTTGAAACTGGCCAACGCCCTCTCTTTAAAGCAAGATGGTGTCACGGTGTCGGCGACCATCACGATCCCCACGGCGGATGCGGTCAGGATGGTCAAAGCCGGCGCGGCGGAGAAGGAACACAAGCAGGCCGAGGCCACCAATTCGGCCTCTGCCCAATGACGTTGGACCTGGAACTTCAATCCGTTTCTGACGAGGAGCTGGCCCGGCAGTCTCAGGCGGGCTCGCTCGCCGCCTTTGAGCAACTGGTCGCCCGCTTCCAGTCCCGCGTCTATGCCTTTGCCGCCAACTGGCGCCGCAACGACGCCGACGCCCGCGATATCACGCAGGACACCTTCATTCGCGCCTTTCAGGCCATCGCCCAATTCGACAGCCGCCGCACTTTTGCACCCTGGTTGTTCGCCATCGCCCGCCGCAAATGCCTGGATTGTTCCCGCCACCAGCCCCCGGCCGCCGATGCCCCGCCCGAACAACCGGACTTCGACGACCCCGCCGAATTGCTGGCCCGCCAGGAGGACGGCCGCAACCTCTGGCGGCTCGCGCGCCGGCATTTGCCACACGCCCAATTCCAGGCCCTCTGGCTCCGTTACGCCGAGGACATGCGGCCGGCGGAAATCGCGCGCGCCCTGGGCAAAACGCAACTGGCCGTGCGCGTGTTGTTGTTTCGCGCCCGCCAGACACTCGCCGCCAAACTGGACCGCCCCGGCCGCCCGGCGGCCCCGGAGGAAAATCATGAAACATTTATTGACAAAATTTAGAATCTCCAACGCCCTCGATTCCGGCCGCCCATTGCCGCGCGTTCTCCAGGAAAAAATCCGCCGCTGCCCCGAGCTCCGCCGCTTTGCGCAAGATGCCGCCGAGGCGCATCGCGCCTTGCGAAGCCCACCCACGCTCCCGCCGCCGGACGAGGCCCTGCGCCGTTCCATCATGCGCGCCCTCCGCGCCCCCGCCGCGCCGTCCCCCTCCGTGCGCCCGTCAACCGCCGCGTGGCTTGCGCCGGCATCGGTTTTTGCCGCGATGGCGCTGGCCTGCGTCTGGCTGTCTGTGCGGCGGCCGCCCCCTGTGCCGGTTCCCGCAACGCGCGGCGGCGCGCAAACCCTCGCCGCGGCCGACAGGGTGCTGGACCTGGGCGGCGAAATGTCGCGCACGATGCCTTCGGCGGTGGTTGCGCCGTTGTCAAACGAATTGGCCTGCGTCGATCTCGACCTCCGCAACGCCGCCCGCTTCGTCCTGGCCACGCTGCCTTGACGCCGGCCAGCATTCGATCACGTTGTCGGTTCCTCGTTTTGGGTAGCGCGACCCGTCTCGGTCGCCGTGGCTGGCGTCTCGCCAGCCACATTCCCGTCCCCATCTACCCGCAAGAGTCCAGTGGGATCAATCCTGAATGGCGCTTACTGCGGAGTCCGCAAGATAGGCGACAGGAGACAACCCCTCACCCCAACCCTCTCCCCGCTCCTTCGTCGCGGGGCGAGGGAGAAGATCGGGCCGGCGGTGCGCGCCGTGTAGTCCATCCAATGGACTGCTCTGTAAGTCGTTGCTGGAGAGGGTGTTAAGGCAGGCATCGCGGCGGAGTTTGCGGGGCGCGAAGAAGGGATCGTTGTCATTCATAGAATTAGGGGAATAAAAAAATTAGTGTTAATAGTTTAATAGGATGTCTAATGGTTTGCTGGTGATAAGTGTTTCTAATTTATTTGGAATAAGGCATGGCGTCGGCGCGCGGACGGACGCGGTGGACAGAGCGGCTGGGACGGTTGCTGCCGTTGGTTGGCAAGCGTCCGCGTTGGCCAATGGGCGCGGGAAACGGTCCCACGCGAAAGACATAATCCATGCCTTCACGCGCAGGAGTTGATCATCCGCCGTCGCCAAGGCTTTGGCGGACAAGCAGCAGTTTCGGCTCGGCGATCTGCCAGAGCGATGGGCAAATTGTTGCTCACGCGCAGGAGTCGATCACATTTCCACGAGGGAGGAAAACCGACTGGGGGAAAAAGCGCGTTTTTGAAGATTTATTTTGGCCACAGATTAACCCGGATTGACACTGATATGGGGAAGGCGGAAGACGTTGATAGAAAGGAGGTTTTGATATGATTAACAAGATGAACAGGATTTGGTTGAACAAAAGCGAGAACGGACCATGGAGTGCATAAAGCGTTGATGGGAAGGAGGATAAGGATTATGGCTTGTAAAATGGGCGGTGGGATGGCAAACTCCCGGCGCTCACAAAGGCGCGAATCAGATGAAGACGGCCAAATCCCCGCAACACCGCTCGTGCGCAGCCTTGAACTTCCGATTCAAAGAGCGCAGGATTGATTACTGGCATGCAGCATGTTGAACATCTAGCCCCACACGGTGAACGCCTCGTCGGCGGAAAGGCGCTTCTTGCGAGGGCGACTGGGCGGTTTTACACGCCAGAAGTCTTGGCGGAACAGCTCGCTCATGCCCTCATCGAATCTGCGCCTGACTTCAGTGGGCGTGAGGTCCGCATCATTGATCCGTTCTGCGGTGATGGTCGGCTCGTGGTGTCGTTTCTGAGGCAGGTGGCGAACTCCCGCTCTTTCCGCAAGGCACGCTTTCAGGTGTCGCTCTGGGACACGGACAAGGCAGCCGCCGCTGAGGCAGAGGGGAGGATTAGAGCCGTGGCTGCCGGTAAGAAGATCAGCGTGCAGGTGGACGCTCGCGCACACGACACGTTTTTGAATAGCAGCGAGGCTCTCGGGAGTTACGACATCGCTCTGACAAATCCGCCGTGGGAGGCATTGAAGCCCGACCGGCGTGAGTTGGAACAGATGGACGCTGATGCGAGGGTGGCGTTCGAGAAGTCGCTTCGCGCTTACGACACGACACTTGCCAAGTTGCTTCCAAATTCACAACCGGAGGCGAAGTATTCAGGATGGGGCACGAACCTTTCCCGCTGTGGCCTTGAGCTTTCTCTTCTGCTGCTTAAGCCTGACGGGCTTTGCGGGATTGTTCTTCCGAGTTCAATTTTCTGCGACCAAGCCAGCACACGCTTGCGTCGTTGGCTCTTTCACGAAGCGACCCCATTGCGAGTTTTTCATTATCCAGCGGAAGCCAAATTGTTTGAACAGGTGGATCAGCCCTGTGCATCAGCCGTCTTCCGGCGTGTGCAAGATTGCGCCTTCGCTCCGACGATTTGCCGCTTCAGTGCGTCGAGAAAACTTTTGAGCGAGCATCGTTTCGCTATCAGCGAGCGAGATTTGCTGCGTCTTGGACATGCCATCCCACTGGATTTGGCGGAAGATGAACTTCGTTTTCTTCTCCGTCTGCATCCGTTTCCGGAGCTTGAACACTACGCCACCGATGAGCCTGATGGACTCTGGATGGGCAGGGAGCTTGATGAAACCGGCTACAAGAGCTTTGTCTGCCCGAAGGGGAACATTCCATTCGTCAAGGGCCGAAACATCTCGCGGTATGCTGCCCCGATCGAATTCGAGGACTTCATTAAGGACGGAGCGAGAGAGATTCCACAGTCTGCATTTCACGCGCGCATCGTATGGCGGGATGTCTCACGGCGTTCCCAAATCCGCCGCATGATTGCGACACTTCTTCCGGCGGGCTGCGTCACCGGGAATTCCCTTCAAGTCGCCTACTTCAAGGACGACGACTTGGACCGGCTTCACGCTCTTCTCGGCATCCTGAATTCGCTTCCTTTTGAATTTCAACTCCGGTCAAAGCTGGGCACAGGTCATGTGTCGCTCGGCACGGTTCGAAAAATTCGAGTGCCACAGTTGGAAGACCTAGAAATGGTTCGATCCCTTGCGGGGCTGACGCGACGTGTGTTTGCTCAGGAAGCTGAGGCTGAGGCAAAACTCGAAATCGCCGTGGCTCACGCGCTCGATTTGGATAGTGACGATTATGAATTGCTGTTGGCGCACTTCGACCGTTTGCCTGAATCGTTCCGGGAGCAATTGTTGAAAGACTATTCTGGCGGCAACGGACGTTCGCGACTCGTGAATGATGCTGCGAACGGCTTGCCCACCTGTAATCAACCCGGCCTCGCAGGACTCGCTCCAACAATTCCAAACCATTACACAGCAAAACTCAGCAAGCTCGACTTGGATGTCGCTCGCGCCGTCCCGCCGGGTGGCAACTGGAAAAACATTCCCCACGAAATACCCTCCAAACGACTTGAGCAAATTCGTGTGAGTTTCGCTGCTGGTGAAGGCAGTCGCTCGACCTATTACGGGCGTCTGCATCCCGACCGACCGTCTTATACGATCAATACCTTCTTCAATCGTCCTGGCAACGGCTGCCACCTTCATTACGATTACGAAGGAGGCCAGCATCGGGTAATCTCGGAGCGGGAAGCCGCGCGCCTTCAATCATTCCCGGACAATTTTGTATTCCTCGGTAGTCACGTTGCGGTTCATAAGCAAATTGGCAATGCCGTCCCACCCCTGATGGCCTACCAAATTGCGAAGATACTTCCAGTCACGGGCCAATACGTTGATTTGTTCAGCGGCGCTGGGGGACTTTCGTTGGGATTCAAGTGGGCTGGCTGGCAGCCAATTGTAGCGAACGACATCGAATCTTCGTTTCTCGACACTTACCAGCACAACATCCACCCGAGAGTGGTTTGCGGGGACATTCGCGAGAGGCACATCTTCAGGAGGATTATCGAAGCGATTGTGAAGTCTCGGAATCGGGATGTTCCCCTCCTCGTGATTGGCGGCCCGCCCTGCCAGGGGTTCTCGACGGCTGGCCGTCGCCGCTCGCTTGA
>JBEKSF010000156.1:0-12578 GCA_049517295.1 Verrucomicrobiota bacterium | reverse complement strand
AAGTATCTCCACTATCCGGCCTTCAGCTTCAATGGCGTCTTTGCGGGCCAAGTCAATATCTCCGGTTCAGCTTCCGTGATTAATACCGTGTGCTCAAAATGAGCCGATAATGAACCATCTTTTGTCACTACTGTCCAGCCGTCTCCCAACACCACTACCTGCGGCCCCCCCGCATTGACCATCGGCTCGATCGCCAGCGTCATGCCGGGCCGTAATTTAGGCGATGCCCAGTCTTTTTCAACGTAATTTGGCACCTGCGGCTCTTCATGCACCGTCCGACCCACTCCGTGCCCCACAAATTCCCGCACCACGCTGAACCCGTTGCTTTCAACATGCTTCTGCACCGCCCGCGAAATATCCACCACCCGCCGGCCCGGCACCGCTTGCGCAATGCCTTCATAGAGCGCCTGTTCGGTCACGTCCATCAACCGTTGCGCCCGCACGTCGCACCCTCCCACCGCAACCGTTTTCGCCGTGTCCCCTATATACCCGCGATACGTCACGCCTATATCCAGGCTGACAATGTCGCCAAATTCCAGCCGCCGCTCCCCCCCCAGCCCATGCACCACTTCCTCGTTGACCGATATGCAAATCTGCCGCGGGAACTTGCGGTATCCCAAAAACGCGCTCTTCGCCCCGTGCTCTTTCATCCGAACCGCCGCGTACTCGTCCACCTCCCTCGTGGTGATGCCGGGCTGGATGAAAGCCCCCACCTCTTCGAGCACGGCGCTGGCCGTTTCGCAGGCCGGACGCATCGCCTCCAGGTCACGCGCCGTTTTCAAAATGATCATCTTCACAGCTTCACCACTGCGCTTGCGTCTCAACCGGGCCTCGCTAAAACCGCCCCTTGATGCGCCCTTTCTTCAAGAATCCGTCGTAATGGCGCATCAACAAATGCGATTCCATCTGCCGCATCGTGTCGAGCATCACGCCCACAATAATCAACAAGCTCGTGCCCCCGAAAAACTGCGAAACCGTTTGCGGAATCGTCATCCACTCGCTCAACAAGATTGGTATCACCGCTATCGCCGTCAAAAACAACGCCCCCGCCAGCGTGATCCGACTCATGGTCTGATGCAGAAAATTGCTCGTCGCCTGCCCGGGTCGCACCCCCGGAATGTAGCCCCCCGACTTCTTCATGTCGTCGGAGATTTGCAATTCATTGAATTGCGTCGCCACCCAGAAATACGAAAAGAACAGGATCATCAGCCCGTAGAGTATCAGGTAAAGGCTCGAACCTCGTTGCAACAGCATGGCTATCTCGATAAACACTTTCACATTGAGCCGGCTGCCCAGAAAATTGAGTATCATCGTCGGAAACATCAGGATCGCCGACGCAAATATCACCGGCATGACCCCGGAATAATTCACCCGCAACGGCATGAATGAACTGCCCCCCGAATACATCTTGCGCCCCACCACTCGCTGCGCGTACTGCACCGGTATCTTCCGCTCCGCCTGCGTCACCGCCACCACCCCCGCCACCACCGCGCACAGCAGCAATACCAGCGCGATGAAATGGAACACGTTGAAACGATATTCCCCCATCGCCCCCGGTGTCAGGAACATATCCACCAACCCCTGCCCGGCCTGCGGTAACCTCGCCAGGATGCCTATCGTGATGATGAGTGATATGCCGTTGCCTATGCCCCGATCCGTGATCTGCTCCCCCAGCCACATCAGCATCATCGTCCCCGTCGTCAGCACCACCGTCGTTTGGATGCGGTACCACCAGATGGGATGAATCAATACAAGGTTCCCTACAAATCCCGGAAACACCGCACTCGCCCGCTCCCAGCCGATCGCCATTACGAATCCCTGGCCCAGACACAGAAACAACGTCAGCACACGCCCCATCTGAATGAGCTTGCTGCGGCCCCCTTCCTCCCGTGCCAACTTGCTCAGCGTCGGTATCACCGCTTGCAACAACTGCAATATAATCGTCGCGCTGATGTAGGGCATGATCCCCAGCGCGCCCACCGCGCATCGCTCAAATCCGCCCCCGGTGAACAGGCTGTACATCCCCAAAAATCCGCTCGTGCCCACATCGTGCCTGCCCCCTTCGGTCTCGAAAAACGCCTTCAGTAGCGGGCTGTCCAACCCGGGCGTCGGCACCAGCGACGCCAGTCGGCAGATGCCCAAAACCACCAGCGTAAACACAATCCGCGACTTCAGCTCCGGTATCTTGAAGCAGTTGCTTAAGGTGTTGAGGATCGATTTAAACATTTATCCATTCACGGCGCCGACGCATTCTCGTCTTTCTTCGGCTCCTTGGCCTCGTTCTTTGGCTCCTTGGCCTTCTTGGCCTCCTTCTTTGCCTCCGCGGCCTCTTTCTTCGGCTCCTTGGTCTCTTTCTTCGGCCCCTTCTCCTCTTTCTTCGACTTCTTGGTTTCCGGCTGCTCGGTCGGCTTGGTCTCGATCAATTGACAGGCCCCTCCCAGCTTCTCGATCTTGGCGCGCGCCGCCGCGCTGAACGCATGCACCTTGACCGTCAGCTTGCGCGTCAGTTCCCCATCGCCCAGAATCTTTATCCGCTTGACCCGTCCGTTGGCCAGGCCCACGGCACGCAACGCCGCCTCATCGACGGTCGCCCCTTCTTCAAATTTATTCAGCGCCTCCAAATTGACCGGGATGTAGCGGACCGCAAATCGGCTGTTGTTAAAGCCCCGTTTCGGAATCCGGCGGATCAATGGCATCTGCCCGCCTTCAAACCCGATGCGGATCGAACTGCCCGACCGGGCCGTCTGGCCCTTGCCCCCGCGTCCGCTGGTCTTGCCGTGGCCGCTGGATTCACCCTGGCCCAGCCGCTTGCGGCGGTGCTTGGCTCCCGGACGTGGTTTAAGATCGTGTAAGCGCATAAATATCAAGCAGCAGGCGGGGCCGTGCCGGACTCTGGCGGCGGCGGCGCACTGGCCGCGGGCGCCGCAACCTCAGCAGGTGCCACAGCCGTAGCAGCCTCGACGGGCGCCGCGGGCGCCACCGGCGCGACAGGCGCCGCAACCGCTATGGGCGCAGCCACCGGCTTCGGCGCGTTGCGGGGCTTCACTTCCAATCCGCGCCCTCGGTAAATGTCTTCGCGCAATCGGAGCTGCTGCAAACCCGCGATTGTCGCCTTGAGCACATTGGACGGGTTGTTGGAACCCAGTGACTTGGTCAAGACATCCTTCACGCCAACCGACTCCAAAACCGCGCGCACCGTTTTGCCGGCAATTAACCCCGTGCCGGGCGAGGCCGGCCGAAGCAGAACTTTGGCGCCCCCGTGCCGGCACAGAATCTCATGCGGTATGGTCGAATCCCGCAGTGAAACGCTCACCATGTGTTGCTTGGCCATTTCCCCTCCCTTGCGGATGGCTTCGGATACTTCCACCGCCTTGCCCAAGCCCACCCCGACCCGTCCGTGTTTGTCGCCGGCGACCACCAGCGCGCTGAAGCTGAAGCGCCGGCCTCCCTTGACCACCTTCGCGGATCGATTGATAAAAACCACTTTCTCGCTCAACTCCGACCCGCCTCCCGCCTCCTGCGCAGCCTCCGGGCTGCCCTCGGGAAACGCCGAGCGTGCCCGGCGCGGACCCCGCCCGGGGCCGCGTCCGCCGCCTCTGCTGCCAGTGCTATTGAAACTTTTCGTTGGTTCAGCCACAGTTTTCTTTCTTCATGGTTAAAATTGTAGTCCCGCCTCCCGCGCCGCATCGGCCAGGGCCTTGACCTTGCCGTGATAACGGGCCCCACTGCGATCAAATACCACGCTCTTGATCCCCTTGCTTTTCGCCGCTTCCGCCGCCAGCGCCCCGATTCTTTTCGCCCCCGATACATTGGCCCCCGCCTTCTTGGCCGCTCCCGCGGCAGTCTGGCCCAGGGACGACGCCGAGGCAAGCGTCACCCGCGCCTCATCATCAATAAACTGAACATAGATGTTCTGGTTCGAAAAGCGCACGCTCATGCGCGGACGCTCCTTGGTCCCGGAAACTATTCTGCGAATGCGCCAGTGCCGCACTTTCGCAAGTCGAATTTTTTTATCGGTTCTCATCCTGCTTGGGCCGCGCCTTTGGCCGCGGCCGTTCGGTCCTTTATTGAACGGTCTTTCCTTCCTTGCGCCGCACCTTCTCCCCGACGTACCGCACTCCCTTGCCCTTGTAAGGCTCCGGCGGGTAAAAACTGCGGATCTCCGCCGCCACCTGCCCCACCACCTGCTTGCTCGGCCCTTCGATCGTCAGCTTCGTGTTCTCCTCCACCGTCACCTTGATCTGGTCGGGTATCGGGTAGTTAATGGGATGCGAATAGCCCAGCGCCAGATTGACATGCCCGCCCTGCACCGCCGCTTTGAACCCCACTCCCTGGATTTCGAGCTTCTTGACAAAGCCGTCGCTCACGCCCTTGACCATATTATTGACCAGCGCGCGGCTCAACCCGTGCAGCGCCCGCGCCTCCGCATCGTCCCCTTGGCGGGTGACAACCACGTGGCCGCCGTCCATTCGCGCGGTCATGCGGCCCGGCAGCTCAAAGTCCAGCTTCCCTTTGGGGCCTTCGACAAAAATGGTCTGGCCTTTGATTTCCACCTTCACTTTGGGCGGAACAGCCACCGGCAATTTTCCAATTCGAGACATAAATTCACCACACTTCGCACAACAACTCGCCCCCGAGATTCCTCTTGCGCGCCTCCGTCCCGGTCAGGATGCCTTCCGAGGTGGAGAGAATCGACGTCCCCAGTCCGGCCCGCACGCGCGGCACCTCCTGAGACCCCGTGTACCGCCTCAAGCCGGGCGAACTGATCCGCCGCAGCCCCTCAATCACGCATTTGCGTCCGGTGTACTTCAGCTTGATCTTGATCGCCTTGGGCGTCTTGGGCGTCTTGCCCTCCACCGCCACCTCCGCCACGTACCCCTCGCGCTTGAGCACCTGCGCGATGCTCTCCTTCATCTTGGAGTGCGGGATCCTCACCTCGGGCAGCAACGCCCGCGACGCATTGCGGATGCGCGTCAGCATGTCGGCTATCACGTCGCTCATAACCTTACCAACTGGCCTTTGTTACCCCGGGTATCAACCCGCTCAGCGCCGCCTCCCGAAAGGTCAGCCGCGAACAGCCGAATTTGCGCAGGTACCCGTGCCGCCGCCCCGTCATCGAGCATCGATTGACCACGCGGCTGGGGCTGGCGTCGCGCGGCAGCTTGCTGATGCCCGCGTAATCGCGCTTGGCCTTCAACTCCGCCCGCTGCGCCGCGTACTTCTTGACCGTCGCCGCTTTCCTCTTATTGCGTTCTATCCACGATATTTTTGCCATAATTTTAACTCGGTCGAACCGGAGGCGCTTCCTTCGCTTCGGTGAAGGGCATCCCCATCATCTTGAGCAAGTCCAGCGCCTCCTCATTGGTCGGTGCGTTGGTCACGATCGTTATGTCCATCCCTTGCGTTCGTTTTATCTTGTCCAATTCTATCTCCGGAAAAATCGTCTGGTCATTCACACCCAGCGTGTAATTGCCACGTCCGTCAAAAGATCGCGGCGACAGCCCCCGAAAGTCGCGGATGCGCGGCAGCGCCGTGGCCACAAGCCGGTCAAAAAACTCGTACATGATCTCCCGCCGCAGCGTCACGTGGCAGCCGATCGCCTGCCCCTCGCGCAGCTTGAAATTGGCTATGCTGTGCCGCGATTTGCTCACCACAGGCTTGCGCCCCGTGATCATCGTCATGTCCCGCACCGCGTCTTCCACCGCCCCTTTCTCCAACGACGCGCTGACGCCCATATTCACGACGATCTTCTCCAGGCGCGGGATCTGGTGAATGTTCTTGTAGTGCCGCTTCTCCCGCAGGGCCGGCCGCACCTCGTTGACGTACTTTTCGTAAAGCCTCGGTTTCATGTTCTTCAAGCCTGGGCCGTCTCCGGCGCCGCTGCCGGGGTTCCCTTCCGCGCGTCATAGACGCTGGCCAGCATCACGTTTGAAATATGGATCGTTCCCTCGCGCTCGATGATGGCCCCCTTCGGATTCTGCTGGTTCTTGCGCGTGTGGCGCTTGATCATTTTCAACCCCTCCACCAACACCCTCTGCTTCTTCAGGTTCACATTGAGGATTTTGCCACGCCGCCCCAGCTCCGAACCCGCTATGACCACCACCTCATCCCCTTTCTTGACATGCGCTTTGGACATAACTCAGATGACCTCCGGGGCCAGCGATATGATTTTCATGAACTTCTTCTCCCGCAACTCCCGCGCCACCGGCCCGAAAATGCGCGTGCCCCGCGGGTTGTTCTCCTTGTCAATGATGACGATCGCGTTGCTGTCAAACCGCAAATACGACCCGTCCGACCGCCGGATCTGTTTGCGCGTCCGCACTATCACCGCGTCCACCACCTCCCCTTTCTTCACCGTCCCGTCCGGCGCCGCCTCCTTGATATGGGCCTTGATCACGTCGCCGATCCCCGCGTAACGCTGGTTGCGGCCGATCACCCCGATCGCCGCCGCCCGCTTGGCGCCGGTGTTGTCGGCCACGTCTAATATGGAGCGTACCTGTAACATAAATTCAGCCTACACGGCTACCGGCGCCTCTGCCTCCTTTTCCACCACTTGCGTCAACCGCCACCGCTTGAGCTTGGACAACGGGCGCGTCTCCCGGATGATCACCAAGTCCCCTACTTTGGCTTCCCCTTTCTCGTCGTGCGCGTAAAACTTCGAATACGCCGTCACCACCTTCTTGTAGCGCGCGTGCCGGAAGCGCCGCTCGACTTCCACCACGATGGTCTTGGCCATTTTGTTGGAAATGACCTTCCCCAGCCGTTCCTTGCGGTGGCCGCGCTCCAGTTCTGTTTCTTCTGGCATATCTTCTTTCAATTCACGCCGCTTTGTTGCGCAGTTGCGAAATGCGCGTTTCCAGCCGCGCGATGTCCCGCCTCAGCATGCGCAACCGCGCCGGCTTTTCCAATTGGCTGCTGGCCTGCTGCAACCGCAGGTTAAATATCTCCTGCCGCAGGTCCCGGCTCTTGGCCGTCAATTCCTGCGGCGTCAAATCTTTGATCTCGATCATCTTCATGGTTTCTTCACCCCATCCGGTGCCGCGATATGAATTTCGTTCGAATCGGCAGTTTGGTCGCCGCCAGCCGCATCGACTCCCGCGCCACCGCTTCCACCACCCCATCGACTTCAAACAGCACGTTGGCTGGCCGGATGACCGCAACCCACGATTCCAGCGGCCCCTTGCCTTTGCCCATCCGCGTTTCCAGCGGCTTCTTGGTGTACGACTTCTGCGGAAATATCCGAATCCACACCTTCCCACGCCTCTTCATGAACCGGGTCACCGCTACCCGCGCCGCTTCGATCTGCTTGGCATCCAGCCAGCACCGCTCCAGCGACTGCAACCCGTACTCGCCAAATGACACGCTGCCCCCGCGATGGGCCAACCCCGTGCGGCTGCCGCGGTGCATCTTGCGATACTTCACTCTGGCCGGACTCATTGCCATATTATTCTCTCTTCTCTGTCAACTTCGGTTTACTCCAATTGATGCCGCCGCCGGCGCGCTCGGCGCTCCCGGCCCTTCCTCTTTTTGTTTCCTGATCACCGGCGTTTCCCCCTTGCATATCCAACACTTGATCCCCAGCTTGCCATACACCGTGTTCGCTTCCGCAAACCCGTAATCGATGTTTGCCCGCAACGTGTGCAGCGGCACACGCCCTTGGTGATACTTCTCCACCCGCGCGATTTCCGCTCCTCCCAGCCGGCCTCCCACCCGCACCTTGATCCCTTCGGCCCCAAAGTCCATCGCCACTTGCACCGCTTTCTTCATGGCGCGGCGAAACGAAACCCGGCGCTCCAGTTGCACGGCCACGTTCTCCGCCACCAATTGCGCGTCCATCTCCGGCTGCTTGATCTCCTGGATATCGACATACACTTCCTTGCCCGTCATCTTGCTGATCTCCTCCTTGAGCTTGTCGATCTCAGCCCCCTTGCGCCCAATCACCACCCCGGGCCGCGCTGTGAAAATGGTGATCCGGCACCGCGACGCCGCCCGCTCCAGTTGTATCTTGGAAACCGACGCCCCTTCCAGCTTGGTCTTCAGCAATTCCCGTATCCGGCGGTCCTCAGCCAGCAACTTGCCAAACTCCTTCTTCTCGGCGAACCACTTGGATCCCCAGTCCTTGGTCACCGCGACCCGCAGCCCGATTGGATTTGTTTTCTGGCCCATAAGTTATTCGTCGCTTAAAACTATTTTGACGTGGCAGCTCCGCTTCAATATCGGCCCCGCCGAGCCCCGCGCCTTGGGGACGAACCGCTTGACGCTCCCGGCTGTGCCCGCCACCGCCAATTTCACCCGCAGCCGGTCCGTCTTGAGATTCTCGAACTTGGGCTTGTGCATCTTCTGGTCCTCGGCGTTGGCAATCGCCGACTTCAGCGTCTTGGCCACCACCCGCGCGCCTTTGCGCGGCACCACTGCCAGCACCGCCTGCGCGTACGCCGCCGGCAATCCTTGTATCTGCCGCACTACTTCGCGCATCTTCTGCGCCGACATGTGTACGTTGCGGGTTATTGCTTGTACTTCCATACTTATTTGGCCTCGGCTTTTGCTGTATGCGCCCCGTGCTTCTTGAACGTCCGCGTCAATGAAAACTCGCCCAATCGGTGCCCCACCATGTTCTCGGTCACGAACACCGCGTTGAACACTTTGCCGTTATGCACGTTAAACGTCAAACCTACAAAATCCGGCGTGATCATCGACCGCCGCGACCACGTCTTGATCGGCGTCTTCGATTTGGCCGCCTTGGCCGCCTCGATCTTCTCGATCAGATGAAAATCGACAAACGGACCTTTTTTAATGGATCGTCCCATATTATAGCTCTTTTATCTTTGTTTCATCGGCCGGCCGTCGCGTCGGATCACGATAAATCGGTTCGAATGTTTGCGCTTGTGCCGCGTCCGGTAGCCCTTGGCCAGCAATCCCCACGGCGAGGTCAACTGCTGCCAGCCGCCGCCACTCTTGGATTTGCCGGCACCGCCCCCGTTGGGATGGTCCACGGGGTTGCGCGCGACTCCGCGGTTGATCGGCCGAATGCCCCGATGCCGCGACCGCCCCGCCTTGCCCAATACTACGTTCTCATGCTCGATGTTGCCCACCTGCCCAATCGTCGCATAACACATTTCATGCACACGCCGAATCTCCCCGGAAGGCAGCCGAATCTGCGCGTAGCCCTCGTCGCGAGACATCAACGTCGCCGCTCCGCCCGCCGAACGCACCATCTGGCCGCCGCGACCGGGCGTAATCTCTATATTATGGATCGGCAGCCCAACCGGAATGGTCTTCAGCGGCAGGCAGTTGCCCAATTCCGCCGGCGCCATCGGCCCGCTGATCAACTTCGCCCCAACACTCAATCCGTTGGGAGCAAGTATGTAACGCTTCTCCCCATCCTTATATTGCAGCAACGCCAGCCGCGCCGTGCGCACCGGGTCATACTCGATCGCCGTCACATCCGCCTCGATCCCGTGCTTGTTGCGCTTGAAATCGACCAGCCGGTAAAACTGTTTATGGCCCCCTCCGATCCCGCGGGCTGTCACACGCCCATAATGATTGCGCCCGCCGGATTTCTTGCGAATGCTGATCAGACTCCGTTCCGGCGTGTCCTTCGTAATCTCCTCAAACGACGCCATGGTGACATAGCGCGTCGAAGGCGTCAAAGGCCTGTACGTTTTGACTGGCATAAAATTCAATTATATAACGGCTGCAAGCGGCGTCGGCCATTACTCCTGCGCCCGGTGGGGCGAACAGTTATCGGTCGCGCCAAAGGCCGCCATTTGCGCTTCGAGGCGAAAATGGAGCGGAAACATACCAAAGCCACCAAACTCCGCAAGTGTTTTTTTAAATATATTTTCTGGCCCGGTAGCCGGGCCTTTTCACTCCCGCTAGGCGTCCCCGGCGGCCATCTGCCTGATGCTATCCGCAGTGTCGTTTTATCCAATCTGGCCAGAAAGAAACAGTCCTCCCGTCACGCCGCCTTTTGCCGCATCAATCGTATTGCCTTCAATTCAAATAGCTTACAATCATTACGACATTATTATTAAGTGTTATTCTGGCCCGATGGCATCAGTTTTGCTTACTCCCCTCTAATCCTGTTTTGGATACAAAAAGCTTGTCACCCAATGAAAAAAATAGAAGCGATCATCAAACCTTTTAAACTGGAAGAAGTCAAAGATGCTTTAAGTCAAATTGGAATCGAAGGGATGACGGTGAGCGAAGTCAAAGGCTTCGGCCGGCAAAAAGGCCACACCGAAATCTATCGCGGCAGCGAATACAAGGTCGATTTCCTTCCTAAAATCAAAATCGAAATCGTCCTGCCCGATCCCCGCGTCGAGGGCGCCGTCTCCGCAATTGTCAGCTCGGCCAAAACCGGAAAGATCGGCGACGGAAAGGTCTTTGTTTCTGACGTCGAGGAAATCATTCGCATCCGCACTGAGGAAAAAGGCGAAGCCGCCATCTAACCACACTCAACCTTACCCCCCCAATTCCATGAAAAAATCCCTATGTATCCTGGTTTCTCTTATCTTTTCCCTCATCGCCATCAATGCCCGAGGCGAAGTCTCGCCCGTTCCAAAACGCGCCGAACCTACGCTGGAACAGCGTGTGGCCGATCTGGAGGCCTATGTCAACAACGGCCCCCGAGGAGCCGACACCACCAACAACCTCAGCTCCAATCTGGGCGCCTACGACCCCAAAACCAATTCATTCGTCCCCAATCCTGGGCCCGGCCCCAATGCCTGGCAAATGACCTCGGCGGCGCTGGTCTTGTTTATGACCCTGCCGGGACTGGCTTTGTTTTACGGCGGATTGGTCCGCCGCAAGAATGTCCTCTCGGTCATGGCCCAGTGCCTTCTGATCACCGGCCTGGTCACCATCCTGTGGTACATCTGCGGCTACAGCCTGGTCTTTCACCGCGGCAGCGGTTTCCTGGGAGGTTTGGGTTTCGCTTTCCTCAACAATGTCGATTCCAGCCCCAACGGCGATTATTCATATTGGGTCTCCCAGAATGTGTTTTCCATGTACCAATTGATGTTTGCCATCATCACTCCGGCCTTGATTATCGGCGCCATCGCTGAGCGCATGAAGTTCTCCGCCATCTTCCTCTTCATGACTCTCTGGATGCTCATCGTCTATTTCCCACAAGCCCACATGGTCTGGGGCATCGACGGCATGATGAGCGGCGTCTCCAATCCCGACGCTAAAATCCACGCCATTGACTTCGCCGGCGGAACGGTCGTTCATATGACCTCCGGCTGGTCCGCACTCATTCTCTGCTTGATCCTCGGCAAACGCGCCGGTTTCGGCAAAGAGAACTTCTCCCCACACAGCATGACCCTTTGCATGATCGGCACCGGCATGTTGTGGGTCGGTTGGTACGGGTTCAACGCCGGCAGCGCCGTCGCCTCCGATGTCATCGCCGCCAATGCCTTCACCACCACCACCCTCGCCACAGCCGTCGCCTCCTTTGTCTGGCCGATGGCCGAATGGCTCTTCCGCGGCAAGCCCAGCGTCCTTGGCTTCTGCTCCGGCGCGGTCGCCGGATTGGTCGTCATCACTCCGGCCTGCGGATTTGTTACCCCCGCCGGCGCCGTCATCATCGGCGTCTGCGCGGGCCTCATCCCCTGGTTCTTCTGTTACAAGGTCAAGGCCTGGTTCGGCTATGACGACGCCCTGGATACCTTCGGCGTCCACGCCGTCGGCGGCACCATTGGCGCCCTGTTGACCGGCATTCTGGCCCGCAATAGCGCCAACGCAAACCTGGCCACCAACCTCAAAAAGTACGTTACCGACTCTCCTCTCCAGCCGCTGGTCTGGGAACAGTTCAAAGCCATCGGCGTGACCCTCCTTTTGGCCATCGTCGGCACCGCTCTTATCGGCTTCCTCATCAAGGCCACTATCGGATTGCGCCCGTCGGAAGAAGTCGAATCCGTCGGCCTGGATCTCGCGGAGCACGGAGAAGAGGCCTACCACGGTTGAACAATCTGCGCGCCGTCTTTTGACGGCGCGTCTTTTAAACGAAAACAACATAGCACCACTGAAAAAAGCATGAGCACACCAAAAAGCGTAATTGAGTTGGCCCATAAACAAGGGGCCAAAATGGTCGATGTGAAATTCGTCGATACCTTCGGAACCTGGCAGCATTTCACGGCTCCCATCGCCGAATTAACCGAGGAATCCTTTGTTGAGGGCCTGGGGTTTGACGGCTCGTCCATCCGGGGATGGAAATCCATCGAAGCCTCCGACATGCTGGCGATGCCCGATCCGGACACCGCCTTCATGGACCCGTTCTTCAGCATTCCGACCTTGTCGGTGACGACGACCATCGCCGAGACCGGCACCAAGGAGGCCTACACCCGCGATCCCCGCGGCATCGCCCAGCGGGCCGAGAAATACATGGAATCGACCGGCCTGGCTGACGCGGCCGTTTTCGGGCCGGAGGCCGAGTTTTTCATCTTCGACAACGTGCAGTTCGACACCAAATCCAACGGGACCTTTTACACGGTGGACTCCGCGGAGGGCATCTGGAACAGCGGCGGCGATGAAGCGCCCAACCTGGGCTACAAGATCCGGCACAAGGAGGGCTATTT
>JBEKSF010000155.1:0-12601 GCA_049517295.1 Verrucomicrobiota bacterium | reverse complement strand
TTCCAACTCCCCCAAAAGACCCCGAGACGAAGTCAAAAATGTAGTGGAGACCTTTTGAATCGTTGCCCTGCAAATCAACGCCTTACGCTGCCGCCCCTAATCCAACCATGAAATTTCGGCTAACCATTAGGATGCTCGATTAAGGGGCCAGACGGTCTAAAAAAACCATTTCCGCGCAGGGGCGCAATTATTGACTAAGCTGGAGTCGAAAAAAGGCGCAGCCGGGGCCGGGAGTGATCGCGGCGCTAATCTGGCCGTTGTTGGTCTGCAAGAGACTGGGTGAGAGAGCCTGCCAGTTTGGAGCATCAAGCGTGGCCGAAGAGTAAAGTGTGAAGGCGCCGCCGTTGGTCAGCGGCCAGGTTAGCGAAATGTTGTTGTTGGCCAGCGTGGCCGTGAGGCCTGGGTTGGGAAGCACCAAGGCGCCCCCGAGCAACTCGAAATCGAAGCCGAAGTGCCGGTTGGTCAGAGCGCTTTGGTGGACTTCCACCGCGATGACGTTGGTTCCCGGCGGCAACGTCAGCGCCAGGTTCGTTGCGAAGAGGATGTATTCGTTTTCGTTGCCGATGTTCGTGCTGGCAAGGGTGGAATAGGTGATCGGTCCAGCCGGGAGGTTGGTGCGGTAGGCCTCGACGCCATTCAGCCAGACGACCGCGCCGCCAGTTTGCGAGAGCCGGAAATTAAGGTTCGTGAAATCCTCGTTCCACGGCACGACAAACTCCGTCCGGAAATAGGTCGTCGGGTTGACGTTAGTGGAGTCGGACCCGAAGCTGATCTGTGTCTCGGGAACCGGTTCGCCGTAACCGAATCGCGCCGGCCCGCTGGCCCAGGCGCTGTCGTCGTAGGAAAGTTGCGTCCAGTTGGTGCCCAGATCGGTCCCGGTATCCGAATACGACCACGTCGCGCCTGCGCTGATGAGCGCGGCGGTGATACGGTTGGTGCCGGTGATGAGCGTTTGGATGCGCGTGAACCATTCCCTGGCGATATTTGTCAAGCCCGCCGCGTTGGCATGGAGGTGATCGCTCATATAATAAGCCGTCCCATAAGGGTTGACCGAAAACATGTCAGCCAGGGTGACATTCATGCCCTCGGCGCGCTTCTGGTTGACCATCTGTTCGAGGGCGTTGTTGTAGATCGGGACATTGGTCGAATACGTCCCGTAGCCGAGGCTGGCATTGCTGAGCGAAGTAATCTTCGTGAAAATGACATTCGCGGTCGGGACGTTTGTCAGGATGAGGTTGAGCAGGTTGGTCATGTCGATGTAGGCCGTGTGGTAGGGGTCACGCCCCCGGCCGATGTCGTTGGCCCCGATCAACACGAGGACGACGTTTGGGTTGGCGACGGCCGTGGTTTTCAAGGCATCGGATATGGTCTTCTCGGTGTAGTTGTTCGCTTCCGCGTAAGAATAAACAGGCCCGTACACTCCCGGAGGAGCGACCACGGCGCCACAGTAGCCTTCGTGTCTGGTCTTGGTGAAATAGGGCTGGACCGCGGTTGAAACGTTTCGGCCGATGAAGATGAAGGGGATGTGATTGCTGTCCAGCAACGGCTCCAGCGGTCTCCGCCACGCGCCCTCCACTTCGCAGTCGTCGGTGATCGAATCGCCGGCGGGCAGAATGCGGATCACATTGGTTCCGGTGAAATTGGTGATGACGATCCCGGCCCGCGCCGCCGGCCCGATGAGCAGCAGGCAGGCCAGCAGCGGGCGGACAAGTTCGGCGATCGAGTTGGTGCGAGTGCTCCGAGCGTTCATGGCGACATGGTTCGAGTGAATGGTAGCGGAGGACCGGCGTGTGCGTCAACGCGCAATGATGCAGTCAGAGCCGCAAGGGCGCATCTTGACACTGCCTCGGGTGGCGCGACCGTCAGGGTCGCCGTGGCTGGCGTCTCGCCAGCCACATTCTTTGCTTCCTGTGCTCGTGTCCCCAATGGTAGCTGTATCAAGATGCGCCCCCGCCGCAACCGCCCTGCGCGGCAAGCTCACTCCAAAGGCTTTGCGCTTCATTTGGACCGTGGGCCATCCCGCGCTCTCCTGGGTAAGGCAATACCGGGGCTTCTCACCAGATAATGGCTCTCATGGCGGGCGGGCGCCATAGGGGCGAACCTTCCTTGATGCCAAAGGCGTCGAAGAATTCCTGGCGATTGACTTCCGGACCGATGCCGCGGAATTGCCCCGGGGAATGGGGATCGGTGGTGATCCGCAGCCGCTGCTCGGACTCGCGGCAGTTGACACGCCAGATTTGCGCGAAGGAGAGGAAAAACCGCTGCTCGGGCGTGAAGCCGTCAATGTCCTTTCGCTTCTCCGGGTGACGGGCCAAATCGCGCTCCAGGGCCTCGTAAGCGATGCTGACGCCGCCCAGATCGGCGATGTTTTCGCCCAGGGTCAGGCGGCCATTGACATGGAGGCCGGGAAGCGGCTCGTAAGCGTTGTATTGATCGACCAACTTCTGGGCGCGCGCCTCGAAGGCGGCGGCATCGTCCTTGGTCCACCAGTCGTTGAGGTTGCCCTCGGCGTCGTATTTGCGTCCCTCGTCGTCATAGCCGTGGGTCATTTCGTGGCCGATGACGCCGCCGATGGCGCCATAGTTGACAGCGTCATCCATGGTGTTGTCAAAGAATGGGGGCTGCAAGATGCCGGCCGGGAAAACGATCTCGTTTAGAGGCGGGTTGAAGTAGGCATTGACGGTTTGCGGTGTCATGCCCCATTCGGTTTTATCCACCGGTTTGCCGATGCGCGCCAGTTGGCGTTTGGACTCGAAAAGGGCGGCGCGCTGGACGTTGCCGAGGTAATCGTCGCGGCGGATTTCCACGGCGGAGTAATCGCGGAAGTTGGCGGGGTAGCCGATTTTTTGGGAGAAGCGGTCGAATTTCTCCAGGGCCTTTGCGCGCGTCGGCGCCGTCATCCAATCAACTTTCTCCAGGCGTCCGCGGAAGACGCTCTTGAGGTTTTCAACCAGATCATTCATCCGCCCGCGCGCGTCGGGCGGGAAATACTTCTCGACATACAATTGACCCAGGGCTTCGCCGATCGTGGCGTCGATGGTGCGGGCGGCGCGTTGCCAGCGGGGTTCCTGCGCCGGTTGGCCGCGCAAGACCTTGCCGTAAAAGGCAAACGACTCGTCTTCCTCCGCGGCCGCCAGGCGCGGGGCGGCGGCCCGCAAGACGTGCCAGCGCAAATAAACCTTCCAATCGTCCAGCGGCCGTTCTTTGACCAGGGTGTCGAGCGCCGCGAAGAATTCGGGCTGTCGAATCACCAGGTCCGGCAACGCGCCAATGCCGCCCGCCTCAAAAAAAGACGCCAGGGCCAGGTGGGGGTATTTGGCCACGGCGTCGGCGGTGGTGAATTTGTGATAGTTGGCGACGGGGTCGCGGAGGTCGGCGCGCGCCTTGGAGGCGCGGGCCAGGGCAGTTTCCAAATCAAGGATCGTGGCGGCGTTGGAACTGGCGGCCTGCTCTGTCGCGCCGGCCAGCACGAGCATTTTGGCGACGTGGGCGACGTAGGCCTGGCGCTGTTTGGCAAAGCTCTCGGCCAGGTAGTAATCGCGATCGGGCATCCCAAGGCCGCCCTGACTGACGTAAAGTGCATAGACGGAACTGTTCTTATCGTCGGCGGAGACGGAACTTCCAAACATCGCGCGGACGTCCCGCAAATGGAAGTCGGCCATCAGGCGCATCATTTCGGCGGGCGAGGAGAGGGCCTGAACGCGGGCCAAGTCCGGACGCACCGGATCCAATCCGAGTTTCTCGATCTGATTGGTGTCCATGGCGGAGGCGAAGAAATCGCCCACCTCGCGCGCAGGGGAATGAAGCGGCGCGGCCGGGTCGGCGGCGGCCGATTCGAGGATGCCGCGCAGCAACTCCCAATTGCGCTGGGCTAATTGGTCGAAGCCGGCCCAGCGGGCCTTGTCCGGCGGCACGGGGTTCTGCTTGAGCCAGCCGCCGCAGGCGTAGCGGTAGAAGTCCACGGTCGGATCGACCGAGCGGTCCATGTAATTGGTGGAAAATCGCGGCAACTCCGCCGGCGCGGATGACACGGCGAAGACGGGAGCGATCATACAGGCGGCACAAAATAAAAGTTTCATGTAAAACCGATTTGAGAACTATTCTCAGCCAGGAGAGTAATGGAAGAAGACAGGTTGTTCAATGTCTGTTTGCCGTATTGGATGCGCCGCTGCGCTTCCCGAATCCATATTTTCACCTCCTCCAACCGAACCGGCGGGCGCAATTGCATGAGCTTGCGAGCCAAGTCGGCCGGGTTCTGCGCTGCCAGGTCTTCCAATTGCACAATCTTGAGCTTTTCGAGCGCCAAGGCATTGCGGTAACCCATTCCCTTGAGTTCGCTCATTTGCGTGACTCGGCGCATCCGCTTATAGAGCGCCGGGCTGATTTCGGGCGGGCGGCTTTTCAACCGCAGGAAAAGATTTCCCTGCTCGGCGTCTCTTTCCTGCAAGGCCTTCATACCCTCCACGCCAAGTTCGGAGTGAAAGTACCAGTCAAGAGGCTCCGAGTAGGAGGCGATCGTGCCGCCTGTCAACACAGCGAAGGAGGCGGCAAGAACGCCAATTGGCAGGAGAACCGCGCACGTGGCGACTCCCCAGGCGGGCATCCCGGCCCGCGCGCGGTTTTCTGACCGGGTGAATTCCCAATTGCGGCCATCGCGAAAAAGACTAAGGAAGTTCACGATGGTATAACAGTTCAGGGCGAATGGAGGGAAGCCGAAGAAACCCAGCACCGGCATCTCGCCCAGTTTGAGTTCGTCGAAGAAGGGCACCGAATAAATCCACTTCGTTCGCGCACCGAAGTTCCATGCTTCCCAAAGGCCGCCGCAGATAAGGCCCGCGACCAGCAACGCGACCAACCGGGTATTGTCGCCGGAGGCCAATTGCCCCAGAAGACTCCGGCCGACGTGGTCCTTGTCCTTGCGCCGCATCCAATAACAAATCGGGTCGGTCAGGAAATAAGCAAAGCCCCAGGCCAGGCAGAAACAATTCCGCGGAAAGAGCAGCATCAGGGCGAGCATCACCACCCCCAGGGCCAGTTGCATGCTGAGGTTGGCATTGGAAACCGAAAAGCAACGGCCGGCAATTTTTCCCGCGGGGGCCGCCTTTTTGATGAGCGCGAGGACCAGTTCGGTTGTTTCAAAAATGCCGGGAAGGACCGTGGCGAAGGCCAGAACCATAAATGCCAGCCCCCACCAAAACCTGGGAGCCATCACATAAAACCAATTGTGGATGCGCAGATTCACCATCTCGTAGAGCAGCCAGAGTGGAACCGACCAAAGAGATAGGAACAAAAGCTCCTTCGGCCTGTCGCGCAAAAGGGAGGATCCCTGCAAGAGGCAGACCGCGCAATCCACCGTCAGGATGTAAGACCACCAGAGGAAACAGTAGATGGAGGAATAGAAAGGCTCGATTTTGGCCACCAGCCAGTAATGCGATAGTGCCAGTCCGACAATCCCCGCGCCCCAAGCCAGACGGTGCGGTTTCATTGACCGCCACACTACTTGGGCGGTTCGACGACATCCGGCAGCACCGGCGCGTCGTCCGGTTCCACCTTTGGCGTGGCGCTGGCTTCTTTCTTTTCCTCCTTGGCCTCGTCCTTTTTCTCGACCATCAGTTGGGCACGGTCGCGGATGAGGGGATCGATGAGCCAGGAGTTGACCACATAGTACCATTTGGCCAGGGCCTGCTCCTTTTCGAGTTTTTCCCGCAGGGGCTTGTTCTTGTCGGCGAATTCCTTGTCCAATTTCTTCTTGTCGTCCGGCTTTTCATCCTTGCCCGCGGTTCTTTCCGTTGGGATGTCGGCGGTGACGGAGACACTGAGGTTGTAATCGTTTTCCGGGGTTTTGTTGCCGATTTTGAGCGTGTAGGTGAAATGGTCGAAGGTCTCAATCGTCACCGTCAGCGGCTTGTCCAGGCCAGTTTTGGCGGGCGTCTGATCCGGCGCGACATCGACGAAGCTGGGGTAGCTCAAGGTGCTGGAGAGCGACAAAACCTTGTTGGTATCGAGCACCTCTGCCGGCTTGGCGTCGGCGAGCACCCACGAGGCGGACTCGGTCGGACGCGTCAGCGTCCAGGAATTGGAGGCGTTGGTGGAGACGAACGAAATGGAGGCGGGCTTTTCGACTTTGAAAAAGTCCTTGTCCAGCCATTCGGCCGGTTTGGGATCGACGTTGCTCAACGGCTCGGAGACGGTGATGAGGGTGCCCGGCTGGCTTTTGAGCATGACATAGCGGCCGTCGGGGAAGCCTTCGTCGCCGAAGGCCATGGGAGAGGGCCGATCCGTTTGATGGGTGTGCTTTTTGCCGAGCAACAGGGATTGGAGCACCTTGCCTTGAGCATCCTCCAGTTCGAGCAGCGTGCCCGAGTCAACCCCTTTGCCGGGCGCTTCGAGGTGCATGCGGCCCAATTGCGAGGGGCCGATCGGCTCGGTTTGCGCCGCCTTGAGATCGCCCAGTTTAATGAGCAGTTCGCTGATCTGGGTGAAGTTGGCGGGATAGCCGTCGCGTTCGCGGACGACCCAGCGATTGTTTGTTCTTGACAGGTTCAAATCCGTGTCGCCCTTGATGTGAAGCGTGGCGACGTCGTTGACCTGGTAACTGTTGAGCAGTTTGGCGCCGATCTGCGAAGCGGAGTCGGTCCAGGATTGCTGGTGGCGCTTGAGCAGGGCCAGGCAGGCGCCGCCAACGACGAGCAGGGCGGCCAAAAGCACCAGTAGTTGTTTGCGATTCATTTTGCGGCTGTGCGTTTGCGTTTAACTATGGCCAGCACCACGCCGGTGACGGCCACCAGGGCCGGCATGGCGCCGATGTTGGCGACCTTGGTCCAGAATTCGAGCGCGTCGGTGTCTTTGCGCAGTTTCTTGCGGGTGGCTTTGAGGTCTTTGTTGGTTTCGGCCTTGGCTTTCTGGAAGTTGGCCAATTCCTGCTGCTGTTCGGGCGAAAGAATGAACCTCTGATCGCCGCCGGTCTTGTTGGCCTGGAGCTCGTTGATCTTGCGTTCTGTTTCCGCCATCTTGGCCTCAAGTTCGTTGACCTTGTTCTCCCATTCCCGTCCGGCTTTGGCCTCCATTTCCTTCAAGCGCGTAAAGGGCCGGTTCAAGCTGGCGCGGCTGCGCAAGTTGATCAGATCGCTGTCGCCGGCCAGTTGTTCGACGAAGCTCTGGACGAGGTTCAAATTTCCGTTCATTGGCTGCACCATGCGGTAGCCCAGAATATCGCGCACCTGCACGCAGACCTGGTCGTTGAGCAGGTCGCTGTCGGCAACCAGGATCACCACCCCGTCGCCTTTGGACTCCTTCAACTGCGGTTCCTTGGATTGATCGTCCGCCTTGTCCTTGTCCTCCTTGGCCGGCTTGGGAGGGCCGTCGGGGAAGGCGGTTTTAAACTTGCCAGTCAAGCGCACCGCAAGAGCGTAGTCAACGCCCGACGGTTTGAAATCCTTGACAATTTGCTCCGCCCCCATGCTGGCGGTGACGCCTTCGACCAGGGAGGATTCCTTGGAGGTGTGCAAGAGGACCGTCTCCTTCAAGCCTTCGGCGGGTTTGCCGGTGAAGGCGCCCACGAACGGCAGCACCAGGTTGTCAATCTGGCTGGTGACGACGTCCTGGTCGTTGACGCCGTCCTTGTTGAGGAGCAGGACTGTCGGCATGATCGCGCCGTTCTGGGGATTGTGGCCGGCGAAGGTCATGTCGGCCACCACCTTGTTGATGTCCATGTCCAGGCCCCAGGCCTTGAACAATTTGTCCAGGGAGGATTGGCCGGAACTTTCTCCCAGGACCTGCGCCATCTGGTCGTGCTTCTGATCGAAATAAGCGTGGGGGTCCACAAACGCCAGCAACTTGCCGCCGCGCAACACGAATTGATCCAGGGCGTATTGGGTCGCCTCGCTAATATCGCGCGGATGGACGACCAGTAAAACCTTGATATTGTCGTCGATCTTGGTGGCCGTCATTGGAATATCATCGACGGTAAAATCTTTCTTCAACTCGGTGACAAAAGTCCAGGGGGCCGATTCCTTTTGTCCCATTTGCCGCATCATCGGGTTCGGCTCCGAGCCAAAAACCGGCAGGGCGCTCATCAAGCCGATGGTCGCCGGGGTGGGATTGACCACCCGGGCAATGGCGCGGGAGATGTCGTATTCCAGCAACCGCTCGCGGTCCGGCGGCAGCCACGGGATGGCGACTTTTTCATCCAAAAGGCTCACCACCAACCCCAGGTACACTTTGTCCCCGCCAAAGGGCGAGGTTGGCTGGCCTTCGACCCCGTCCAAATGCGCCGAGTCCTCGGCGTCGGAATCGGGGAGCGGGTTGAATTTTTCAATGACGATTTTGCCCTTGCCGGCCTGCTGGTATTCACCGAGCAAATCCTCGACGTGCTGGGCGTAGGTGCGCAGGGAAGGGGGCATCGCCGTGTCGCCCTGGGTGCAGTAAAAGCGGATGGTGACGCGGGAATCGAGTTTGCCGAGAATTTTCTTTGTGCCTGGCGATAGGGTGAAGGCCTTTTCGGCTGTCAAGTCGATGCGGTCCTTGAACGCGCTGGTGACGACGTAAAAGGCAAGCAGCACGACAAACATGACCGCCACACCCGCGGTGGAATAGAGGATTGTTTCAAGATTCTTCTGCTTCATGGAGTGTTGTCGGAAAGGGTTAGCCGGCGCGGTGGCTGCGGAGGATGACGCCGGTCGTGAACAGGGAAAAACCGATCACGCTCAGGAAAAAAATCACGTCCCGCGAATCCAGCACGCCTTTGGTAAAGTATTCGAAATGGGTGATGACGCTGAAGGCGGCGACCGTGTTGACCAGCCAGGGGGCGTCCATCCGTGTCAATAAATTGGTGACCGGCGGAAAACCGCAGAGGACCAGAAACAGGCAGATGACCACCGAGACAATGAAACTGACCACCTGGTTGCGCGTCATGGCCGAGGTCATGCAACTGATGGCCAGATACGCGCCGGCCATGAGAAAGCTGCCAACGTAGGAGGCCAGGATGACCCCGTTGTCGGGCGAACCGAGATAATTGACGGTGATGACCACCGGGAAGGTCAGGAACAAGGCCAGGAGGAGAAAAAGCCAGGAGGCCAAAAACTTCCCCACAATCGCCTGCCAGGCGGTGATCGGCATGGTCAGGAGCAATTCCAGGGTGCCGACGCGGCGTTCCTCCGCCCACAATCTCATGCCCACCGCGGGCACCAAAAAGAGGTAAAGCCACGGGTGCCAGATGAAGAAGGAGCCTTCGAGGCCGGCCTGGCCGCGTTCAAAAAACCCGCCCGCCATGAACGTGAAAAAGCCCGCCAGCAGAAGGAATATCACTATGAACACATACGCAACGGGGGAGGAGAAGTATCCGCCCAACTCCCGTTTGGTGATGGCTCTGATGTTACTGATCGAATTCATTTCTTGTCGTCTTTTGCGGTTTCCGGAAGGGTGATGCTGCGGAAAACTTCATCCAGCCGGCCTTCCTCGGTGTGAAGCTCCTCGACCTGCCAGGTGTTGGCGGCCGCCAGGACATTGCGGGCCAGTTCGCCATTGAGGTTTTCGACCTTGGGATAGACCCGGGCCCAGACCTTGCCGCGTTCCTCTTTGACGATGGCGGCGCGGCGCGCGTTGGCCACGCTGGAAAGGCGGTCCACCAATTGCGCCCCGGCCACGCCCCGGACCACCAGAAGCACCGCCCCGGCCACGTCACTCCGCTGCTTCAATTGCTCCGGCGTCCCGTTGGCGACGATCTGGCCGCGGTCAATAATAATGGCGCGCGAACAGACCGCCTCGACCTCCTCCAGAATGTGGGTTGAGAAAATAATCGCCTTGCGCTCGCCCATGCGCCGGATGAGGCCGCGCACTTCGTGCTTTTGATTGGGGTCCAATCCGTCGGTCGGTTCGTCCATCACCAGCACATCGGGGTCGTGGATGATCGATTGGGCGAAACAAGTGCGGTGCCGGTAGCCCTTGGAAAGGGTATCGATGCTCTGGTATAGCACCCCCTCCAGAAAGCACATCTCCACGACGCGCCGGACGGCCTTTTTCTTGTCCTCCCCGTGCAGGCCGCGCAATTCAGCCACAAAACCCAGAAAGCCCTCCACGGTCATATCGGTGTAAGCGGGCGCGTTCTCGGGCAGATAGCCGATGAGGCGTTTGGCCGGGATGGGATCATTGACCATGTCAAAGCCGCCGACGCTCACCTTGCCTTCGGAGGGCGGGATAAAGCCGGTGAGCATGCGCATGGTGGTCGATTTGCCGGCGCCGTTAGGCCCCAGAAACCCGAGAACCTCCCCTCGTTCAACGGTGAAGGAAACGCGGTTGACGGCCACTTTCGGGCCGAAAGACTTGCTTAAGTTTTCGACTTTAATCATCTGTTCACGCCGCCCCGCCCCGAAGGCAACCGGGGTTCGGACGCGGCATTTCGGTACATACTGACTGATTCACGCCCCGTTTGTTCAAACGGAGCCATAAGCCTTAATGGCATTTTTGACATTTATCCAGCAAAACGTTCAAGAAAATTGTGCTGACAGGCCCGGGAGCAACTGGCCGCGGAGACAGTCCGTCAGCGGCATCTCCCTCGCTCCTGCCGCCGATAATAGAATATCCGTTTTCAAATGCCTCACTTGTGCGGCGCGCGGCTGTCCCCGTAGCGCCGTAGGCGCGGCATCTATGTAGAAACCGAACCCAAACATATTTCAAGCTCCGTCAGGAGTGGCATCATCCGAGGCGTCCGACCAGGCCTTGTCCGTGTCCGTCCATGTCCGTCCCTCCTTTCCCTTCCTTCATGAATTCGCCCTGCGATTACAAATATCCGTCAAGAATAGACTTGCCAAAACCCGGAGTCGGCCCATAATTATCCACAATACTTCCACAGACCCAAATGACAAAGCTCCTCTGCCTCGGCACATTATTGACGGTAGCCGCAACGCATGGTGAGGGTACAACCGCTAAGAACTCCATCCCGTGGAGCCAAATCGGCGCCAAAGCCGGCGCCGATTACAACGGCGACGGCCTGGCCGTCACGCCGACCGAATCCGGCGCGCGCCTCCATTGCGTCTTCCAACGCCTCGATGGCGAGGCCACACCGCAAGGCTTGTGGTTGACCTCTACCGTCACCGACACGGTAAGCGACCGCTTCCGCATCACGGCGATGGCGGTGGGGCGTATTGCGGATGGACCCCTCACCCCATGCCTCTCCCCATCCGATGGGGAGAAGGTGGCCGACAGGCCGGGAGAGGGGCAACTCCCGCGCACCGGCAGCGTCTCCGTCTGTGGCCAGACGGTCCGTTTCAGCCGCCCAGGTCTGACGGAGGAATACTCCGTGAGCATGGATGGCATGCGCCAGGATTTTATCGTGGAAGAATCGTTTGGTAGGGCGAGGCTCCAGCCGAGCCGCCCCTCCCGCCAATCCGGCGGAGATCTCGTCGTGAAACTGGCCGTGACCGGTGCAAAAGTTGAATCGGCTGCCTACGGGGCGCGGTTGGTACTGGACAATTCCGGGCGCAAGATCGCTTACAGCCGCCTGCGCGTGACCGATGCGACGGGCAAACAGTTGCCGGCGCGCATTGAGGTATCTCCAGCGGACGAAGAGGCGCCGGGTCTGACATCCTGGAGCGAGAGCCGCTATTTATTTGAACCAGCGAGCCTCTTCACGCCAGTTGTCACAGAAGCGCAAGAGGCCTTGGCCGTGGTGGTCGATGATGCCGATGCGGTCTATCCAGTGCGAATTGACCCGACCTTCAGCGATGCCAACTGGATCAGCATGGGTGGTGTTCCCGGGACAGACGGTTGGGTTAACGCTTCGGTGGTGGATGCTTCGGGCAATCTTTACATAGGCGGACAGTTCACTGTGGCCGGTGACGCTGTTGCAAACTATGTGGCCAAGTGGAACGGGACCAATTGGTCGGCGCTCGGTTCGGGGGTGGACGGCGCCAATTATCCCTCTGTGTATGCGCTGGCGGTGTCCGGCGGCACGTTGTATGCCGGAGGCGATTTCACGACGGCGGGTGGCATCGCGGCCACTAACATCGCGCAATGGAACGGGAGCAATTGGTCATCGCTGGGTTCGGGGGTTTCAGGAGGCGGTGGACGCCCCGGCGTATTTGCGCTGGCGGTGTCCGGCGGCACATTGTATGCGGGAGGTGGGTTCACGACGGCGGGCGGCAGCCCGGCCAATTACATCGCGCAATGGAACGGGACCAATTGGTCGGCGCTCGGTTCGGGGATGGACGGCGCCAATTATCCCTCTGTGTATGCGCTGGCGGTCTCCCGCAGCAGGTTGTATGCGGGAGGCGCTTTCACGACGGCGGGTGGCATCGCGGCCACTAACATCGCGCAATGGAACGGGAGCAATTGGTCGGCGCTGGGTTCGGGGTTGAACGGCCAAGTGGGGGCGCTGGCGGTCTACGGCGGCACGTTGTATGCGGGCGGCGGCTTCTCCTCTACTGGGGATTACAGCCTCCTGCTCAATGACATCGCGCAATGGAACGGGAGCAGTTGGTCGGCGCTGGGTTCGGGGTTGAACGGCGGGGTGTCTGCGCTGGCGGTGTCCGGCGGCACGTTGTATGCCGGAGGCAGTTTCACGACGGCGGGTGGCATCGCGGCCAATCGCATCGCGCAATGTAAC
>JBEKSF010000154.1:0-12610 GCA_049517295.1 Verrucomicrobiota bacterium | reverse complement strand
GAGCGCCGATGCCGCGATGACAGGAGCAAATCCATGACCGAAAGCAGGTTACTCATCATCGAGGATAATTTGATGAACCTTGAACTGGCCGCGGACTTGCTGGAGGCTAACGGCTTCATTGTTTATTCGGCTCGGACTGCCGAGGAAGGGCTGCGGATGGCGCGCGAGCTTTTGCCGGACCTGGTGCTGATGGATTTCGGTTTGCCCGGCTTGGATGGCCTCTCGGCGACCAGACAACTCAAAGCCGATCCGGCGACCCGCCACCTGACCGTGGTCGGTCTGACTGCCTGTGCGATGAAAGGGGACGAGGCCGCCGCGCTGAATGCCGGTTGCGATGGCTATCTGACCAAGCCGATTGACACCCGGACATTCATAGCAACCGTAAAGTACTTCGTAGCCTCGGTAAATTTGCGCCGACAAAAAACAAATCCTGACTCATAAGCGTATGCAAAGTGATATTAAAAACATCAATTCCACCCCGCCCGCCCGGACAACGCCTTCTCTCGGTTCCGTGCTGATCGTGGATGACGAAGAACAAAACCGCACTCTGCTGCGAGACCCTTTGGAAGCGCGCGGCTACGAAGTTGAGGAGGCCGAAAACGGTATGCAGGCCTTGCAGATAATTGCGAGCCGTCCGCCGGACGTCGTTCTGCTCGATTTAATGATGCCGAAGCTCGACGGCCTCGAAGTATGCCGGCGCTTGAGAAAAGATGCCAAGACGGCGCACCTCCCCATTCTGATGATCACCGCCCTCTCCGACCGCGAAGACCGGCTGCTGGGGATTCACGCCGGCGCCAATGATTTCCTGAACAAACCGATTGATATGCAAGACGTCATCCTGCGGGTCGGCAACGCTGTTTATGCCAAACACCTCCATGACCAGCTTCACGCCGAGCGCGAAAAATCCGAACGGTTGCTCCTGAACATTCTCCCCAAAGCCATCGCCGAACGGATGAAAAAAGGGGAAACAAACATCGCCGACAGTTATCCGGATGTCACGGTGCTGGTGGCAAATTTGGTTGGCTTTTCCACTCTGTCGCCTCGCATCGGGCCCGAGCAAACCGTCCAATTATTGAACGAGATATTCTCCGCCTTCGATCGTTTGACAGAAGAGCACGGCCTGGAAAAAATTAAAACCATCGGGGACGCTTACCTGGTGGCCGGCGGCATTCTGCTTCACCAGCCGGACCATGCCGAAGCGAGCGCCGAATTGGCGATGCATTTCCGGGATGAAATTGCGCGTTTCAACCAGCTCTACAATACCTCCATCCGGATCCGCATTGGCATTTGCACCGGCCCGGTTGTCGCGGGTGTGATCGGACGCGGGAAATTCGCCTACGACCTTTGGGGTGAAACCGTCAACCTCGCCTGCTCTTTGGAAACAACGGGCGAAGCGGGAAAAATTCAAATTGCCGAATCCACCTGCGAAAGATTGAAAAACAAATATCACTTTGAAAAAAGACACCACATTGACGCCGGGGAACCGGGCGACCCGCCTGCCTATTGGCTGGGCGATCGGACAGGACATCCCGCCCTCATGGAATCAAGTTTAAACGTTGCAGTATGATCCCTTGAGGCCAAAAGACCGCCATGAAACCTCCAAGTGTCATTCAGTCTCATTGGCCGGGCAACCCATCATGAAAGCAGTTCCATCTGACTTGGCTTTGAGGACTATTCTTGTCGTGGACGACATGCCGGAGAACGTCGAGATTCTTGCCCGCTTGCTGACTAACCGAGGCTGCGCAGTCCGCCGCGCCCTTGACGGCGAGATGGCCTTGCGGTCGGCGCGGCAAACACCGCCCGACCTCATCCTGCTGGACATCAACATGCCTGGCCTTTCCGGTTACGAAGTGGCCGCCCAACTCAAGCAAGACAAGCAGCTCGGGGAGATTCCCATCATCTTTCTCAGCGCCCTCGATGAAACGGTCGATAAGGTGCGCGCCTTTGCCGCGGGAGGCGTGGACTATATTACCAAGCCGTTTCAATTTGACGAGGTGGAGGCACGGATTGCCACGCATTTGAAATTGCGCCGGCTGCAGATGGAGCTGGCGGAACGCAACCGCAAATACGAAATAACGAACCACGAACTGCGCCGTCTGGAGGAGTTGCGGGACGATTTGGCCGCCGCCTCGAAATTCGGCATGTGGTGGACTTACTACCAACAATTCGATTGCCAATCCGCGGAGCCGGAGTGCCGCAAATCGGCATTGGACTTCCTTTACGTCTTCGACAACCTGGTCAAACGTGACGCCGGGATTATGGTGGCACTCGCAAATCGGTCTCTTGAAACGACCGTTGAACGACTGCATCTGTGGGCCAACGATTCCTCGCAGGCCGCTCCATCGGATGATTTCCTCAGCCTCACCAAGGTCCTTCTGTTCTTGACGGTTTATCGGAATCAAATTGAGGGCCAGATCAGTTCTCCTTCAGCGAATACTGAGCAGATGGTGCATCCTGATGTGGCGCGGAGGTTGGAAGGCTATCTCAAGTGGCGCGGCCATTTTCCTCGTCTTATATCCAGGGTGAATCCGCAGGACGTGATGGAAAAGGCCTGTCATTCCCCTTCCATCGTCGTCGTTGGGGACATCCGCCGTTCGCAAGACCTGATGACTTACGCCGCCGATGAGCGGGATTTCTCGCGCCGCATGGTCGAATTCATCTTGAAAACGCGCTCGATGCTGAACCAGCACGGGGGCTTTTTCGACAAATTTACAGGGGATGGGTTTCTCGGTTATTTCAATGAATCCATCTGTGAAATCTACGGATCAAATTATTTTGACAGTTTTATTGGTTTTATCCGGGAATTTAGCGCCTTTTGTAATGTTCATTTTCGTGAATGGGTCAAGTTCGTCAGAAAGGTTCCGGCCCAGTCAATCGGTTTGGCCCTCGGCGCCGACTTGGGGCGTGTCTCATTTCAGAGCCTGAACTACCATGTCGTAACAGTCAGCGAGTCCATCGTCTGGGCCTCCCGCATGGCCTCGGCGGCCAAGGCGGAAGAGATGCTTGTCAATAACCTGCTCTTTCAGGCCCTCCGCCAACGAAATGATCTCATGTTCGAGAGCCGGGAGGCCGTCACAAAATCGGGGGAGAGCTTTCAGGCTTGGAAGTTGCTGATTAAAGATGCGCCTTCAAAGGGTGAATCAGAGGACAAGCACTCATGAGAATTCTCCTTGCGGACGACCCCATCTTCACGCCGGACAAACGCGCGAACTGGCAGGCCCTTCTGACGAAGTATCTCATAACAGATGGCGGCGGTTCGTGTGCATCGTTTATTGTAGCCGGCTCTATCAATTCTCCAGCCACGATTCGCTATTCATCCAGCAAGCCGGAAAGCCAGTGGAGCAGATTCAGAACAAACTGCGGATTCTGTTTTGCCTCGGGAGCATTCATTCCAAATGGCACACCTTTGGGGCCATCTACTTGGGCCGAGAACATCGCCGCCTCACCAAAGACCGCCATGCGCCCTTTGCCCACACGTAGCACGGCGCCTTGATACCAGCCCACAACTGAAACTCGAGGCGAGTTTGTATCGAAATTCCAAAAATTCGTAGGTGTAAAGGATACAATCCCGGGACCGAAAATCAGCAGCCCATCGCCCCCTTTGTCCACGCGAAATGCCGACCCAGTAAAGGTTGCCACGGAATCCACTCGCTCATTTGTGGCTCGCCCATTGGTTATCGGGTAGTCAGCCAGTGTTCCGTCAGATCGTCTGAAGATTATAGGCTCGGCGAGTGTTTTTTCGTCAAGCGCATGACCGGGGCTGAAGTGAACGCCGAAAGCCGATGCGAGCTTGTCTGCCGCCGCGGGCCAAGGCAGGTGATCGGCGATTAACAGGAGCGCCCCACCTTCTTGAGCCCAATCATGCACCGCCTTGATTTCTTCGTCCGTAAATGGTGAAGGATATGGCGGCACCCAATAGTTATCGTTGCGTTTATTCAGTGCGTTGGCAATGACGAGGATGTTTGCTTGCTTGAGCGTATCTTTGCTAAATGGAGACTTCGAAGCTTGAACCACGTAGCCGTCACGCCTGAGTAAATCCGCAAACGGCAGATATCGGCCGGTTGCCGTATGCCAATTGTGGTGGGCTTCATCAATCATTACGACCGGACCTGCGCCCTGTGAATAGGCGGGCTTTTCGATAGGAGGTTTGAACTTCGTGTCCGGCACCGGCTGGGCATACACGATCGCGGCCACAAGAGCCGCCGCAACAATGATGGCAAGCTTGTGATTCATACCACCTTCATAGACACCGACAATCGTCTGTTTTGTATAAACGTTCTCGCGTGCGCGGTTCACGCCGCTGGCTAATTGTGATTCTGCGACAGCCAGTCGCTTATCTTGCCGGAGAACCGGCAGGTTGCCAACTGTGCGTTTCCCGTTTCCCGCCCAAGACAACAGAGGACGCACCGACGTTGAAAACTGAGCGGGCATCCTGATGGGGCAAAACCGCTTCCCTCATTTACCAAGACAAGGAAAGCCGGCTTTCGCCTCAATTATCTTTCTCTTGCTCAGGAGGAGTGAAACAAATGCCGGCCTTGGAGTTTCCCATGGCGATATTTGGCGAAACGGGCATGGGAAACAAAATCACATTCGCCTTCCCTGGTTCTTTCGTGGCGAAAATGTTGAGCGGAACTCTCTCCAGCTCGAGCAAGGGCTCCACGTTGCCGCGAGCGGACACGACCACCAGATCCTCCTGGTTGAGGACGACGACGCAGCACGCCGTGCGTTTGAGCGTGCGAATCCCCCGGGGCATATACACCGCCACCAACTGCCCGCCCTGCGCGACCCCACAATTCGCTCCCAGCCCCGCCGTCTCATGGTTTCATCGGCGGCTTTGAATACCGCCGAATAATCCAGCGCCGGCGGCGGGTTCCGCAGCTTGTAAACACCCACCTCGGCCCCGCGTAGAGCCTCCAGCGCGGCTTTGGGTTCAGGCGGCAAGTTGAAGAAGTGCGAACCGAACCGCACGAAACCCAGTGTGAAGCCACCGACGTTTACAGCAAACCGCTTGTCCCATTGTCCGGGCACAGACTCCATCACGCTGCGTCGCAAGGCCTGCGGCGCCGAGCTTAATCGGAAGCAACTGGCGATGCCGATGGCGCACAGCAAAGTCAGGCAAAAAACCAGGACCAAAACCACCCCGCCCGCGCGGACGCCGAGCCTCAGGGGAGGGGATACTGCTGAACTGGCTAGCGGCGCTGTTGTTTGACTCGTTGGCATGGCGCATTCCATACTCTTTGACGGAGTGGATTGGCTTGCTTGTTTATTCCGATCCGCGGTCGCGAATTATTTCTCCGCTTTTTCCTTTTTGTCTTCCGGCTTTTGCGCCGCGTCGCCGATCTGTTTGAGCGGGTCGATGTGGAATTTGTCGCCGAGCATGGCCAGTTGTTCCGGCTTGATGTCGCCCACCACGTTGGCGAACACGGCGTGTTCCTTGCCATCGATCACGACCGCGGCCAGCCCTTGGATTGCCCCTTTGTCAGCGATCTTGAGATAAACACTCACATCCTGGCCTTTTTGCTGCGCGGTCACGATCCGTTCCCAGCCCTTGCCCGCCAGGTCTGCGCGGAGCTGTTGAGCGCGCTTCTGCAATTCCGCGCGGTTCTCGTCATCCATGCCGATCACGTCCACTCTCACCAGTTTTAAGCCGTTCAAGAGCTTTGCCACCTCAGGCTGGTCTTTCTCGACCAGCCTGGCCGCCAGCGCAATGACGTCGTTCGGGATGTTCACCTCAACAAACTGACCATCGCCTTTCGGCGGCGAAAAAGTGCCCAAATCAACCTGGCCGGGCAGCATCTCGTCGGCCCCACGGACGAGGGTTGCGGCGGCGCACAGCGTTATAATTCCGACTATCCAAGGCATCAAACGTTTCATAATCTTATTCAGGTAAAATGTTAATACACGCGGGGCATTCGCCCCTTTGTGAACTAATACCCGGATGGTCGAACGAAAGTTTCAAAGAAATAACGCGAAAATCTTCTCTCGGCGTTACCTTGCTTGTTTCAGAAACTGTTCGGCCTTCTTTCGTGTGGCCGGCCGCGAATTCTTGATTTGCTTTCGCATGAACCGTAGCGCCGGAGCCGGATGCCGGAGCAACTCAAAAAAATCGCCTAACGCAACAACGGCATGACCGATGGCAACATTCCGACACTCTGGAGTTCGGTAACGCGCCCGGTCCACCTTCAGAAGCTCGGCCGCAATGAGGTCGGCCAGATGCGGTTTGGCCGCGGCGATCCTGGCTCCACCCCGGATCACATTGGCGGCCGTGATCATTACCGGGCCGCCAATGGGAGCAAAATACTTGTCAAAAATCGTCGTGAACTTTTCCCCGGCATCGACCCGGGCCAATTGCGACAGCACGCGCGCGGCCTCCCACTGGAAGATCTTGTTCGGATGATCCAGCAGACAAACGAAAAAATCGAACCGCGGGTAAAGAAGGTCAGGGCGCGTTTCGCTAATGACGCGCAGCGCCTTGGCGCAGCCGAACTTGACGCGGGCTGTCTCCGCTCCCAATCCGTCCATGACCTTTTTTAACAATCTGGGGTTCTTGATCACCCTGCGGGCGAGTTCCTGCGGGTTTGAAGCGGCCTGGCGGGCAAGTGCAAGCGAACCGTTCATGGTCCGAGGTTACTCTTTGACATTGGGAGGGTCAAATTGACTATTTGGGGGGCGCCAGAAAAGGGCAACAAGAGCGTTGACACGCCTGGACGGGGAGTGTACTTTTAGATGAAAGTTTAAAAAGGATCTATTTCAATGCTGCGAATTTGCTTGATTATCGCGATTCTTGGCGGGCTGGGCGCCGGCGCGTTGAGTTGGTTTCAAGTCCAGGACATCATCACCACCACGCGCGCGGCGCGTGACGATTGGCACAATCAATTCACCAGCGAACACACGGCCCGCACCACGGCCGAGTCGAACCTGAAAAAGAAAACCGCCGACCTGGAAAAGACGACCAAGCAACTGGCCCAAACCAAAACGGACCTGGATACCGCCACTACGAAAGTTACGGAGCTGGACAAGCAGAACACCGACTTGACGGACAAGCTGGCCAAAACAACAGCCGCTCGCGACGAAGCCCAGCAGGAGTTGGAGCAGTGGCACCTGATCCCCGGCGGCCTCAAACCGGGCCAGATCAAAGGTCTGATCGAGGAACTGGCCAAGACCAAAGAAGCGCGCGATACCTACATCGCCGAGAACAAGCTGGTCACCGCCAAATTCAACGAGATAAAAGGCCGATGGGATGACTTTTTTGGAACCAACGGCGCGGTGCCGCTGCCCCCCGGATTGAAAGGCAAGGTGATTGCGGTGGATCCCAAGTTTGATTTCGTTGTCCTGAACATCGGCGATGAGCAGGGCGCCAGGAAACGGGGCGAAATGATGGTGGACCGCGACGGCAAGCTCATTGGCAAGGTGCGAATTTCCAGTGTGGAGAAAGACCACTGTGTGGCCAACATTCTTCCCGACTGGAAGCAGGGCGACATCATGGAAGGCGACGAAGTTTTGTATTGATGAAAATGTGGCGGGCAGTTTTGTGCGGCGTTTTTCTGGCCCTGGCGGGCGGATGGCTGGTGGGTTGCGCCACGGACGATCGGGATGTGAGTTCGATGCCGTGGGATGTACCGCAGAATTGGGAAGGCCCGATGCCTTCGACCATCAACCAAGGCCGCTAGGGGTCACTTGGCGAATTCGACGCAACGCGTTTCGCGGACGATCGTCACGCGGATCTGGCCCGGGTAGTGCAGTTCCTCTTCGATTTTCCGGGCGATGTTGCGCGCCAGCATGAAGGCCTGCTCGTCGGAAACCTGGCTGGGCTGGGCCAGCACGCGCAATTCCCGCCCTGCCTGCAGTGCGAAACACTTCTCGATGCCCGCAAAGGACATGCCGATGCGCTCCAGTTCCTCCACCCGTTTGATATAGGTCATCACCGTTTCAGACCGGGCGCCAGGCCGCGAGGCGCTGATGGCGTCGGCCGCGCTGACGAGGATGCCGAAGATGCCGGTGTGAGGCACCTCGTCGTGATGGGAGGCGACGGCGTTGATGACGTCGTCGGACTCGCCATAGCGTTTGACGATTTCGGCGCCGACAATGGCATGGGGCCCTTCGACTTCGTGGTTGACCGCCTTGCCGATGTCATGGAGCAAACCGGCCCGTTTGGCGGTGACAATATCGACGTGCAATTCGGCGGCCATGAGCGCCATCAATTGGGCCACTTCAATTGAATGCTGGAGAATGTTCTGGGCAAAACTATGGCGGAAATGAAGACGGCCCAGCAGTTTGATCAATTCGCCATGCATCGGGGCCACCCCCAGTTTCATCACGGCCTCCTCGCCGGCCCGCACGATCGACTGGTCCATTTCCTGTGACACCTTGGCCACGACTTCCTCAATGCGGGCGGGATGGATGCGCCCGTCCAGAATGAGGCGCTCCATCGTCTCGCGGGCGATCTCGCGGCGGACGGGATCAAAACCGGAGAGGACGACGGCCCCCGGCGTGTCATCGATGAGCACGGTGACCCCGGTCGCGGCCTCGAAGGCGCGGATGTTGCGCCCCTCCCGCCCGATAATCCGGCCCTTCATTTCCTCGACTTTGATGTTGACAGTGGCGGTGGAGGTCTCGAAACTGTGCTGGCCGGCGTAACGCTGGATCGCCAGCGTGATGATTTTCCGGGCTTTTTCTTCTGCGCGGCTTTTGGCCTCGTCCAGTATATGCTGCGATAGCTTCATGGCGTCGCCCATGCTTTCCTGCTCGATCTGCTTCAAGAAGGCGGCGCGGACCTCGTTCTCGCTCATCTTGGAGACGCCGGCCAGGTCGGCGCGGCGTCGGGCGAGCAGTTTGGCGGCCTGGTCGCGCAGGGCCTCGATTTCCGCCGACTTGCGGCCCAGTTCCTCCCTGTCGCAGCGGAGTATGTTCTCCTTGTTGACAAGCGTTTCCAACTGGCCGTTGAGCAGTTCCTCGCGGGTGCTCAGCCGTTGCTCGGTGACGGCGATTTGCTTGTGGCGCGCGGCGATCAATTCCTCGGTTTCGGCCCGCAGCTTCAGGGCCTCCTCATTGGCCGCCAGCCGCGCGTCGCGCAGAATCGAATCCGCCTCGCCTCGGGCCTTTTCCAGGGTGGCCTTTTGCTCCTGCTCCAGGCTGGCGTGCAGGCTTCTCTCCCGCCACAGGCGGAGCCAGAAGCCGCAGAGGATGCCAATGACGAAAATGACTGCGCCGGCGATAATGGTTGAATTCATTGCGATTCTGCAACTGACTCGGAAACATCGACCCAGCGTGTCGGCGTCAATATATAATTCATACGAACATCGTGCGTCTCGGCCGGGATTTGCCCGGCTATTTGCTGGTCAAAGGCGACACCGCATTTGGCCCCGGCGATTGCCGCGAGCAACCGATCATAGAACCCGCGCCCCCTGCCCAGCCGGCGTCCACTCACGTCAAATCCTAACCCCGGCGTCAGCACCAAGTCCAGCCGCATTAGCGGAAAAGACGGACAATGCGCCGCCGGTTCGACAATCCCAAACTGGCCCGGCGCACAATCCCGCCAGGGGTGGGAGACTTGAGCCGCCTCATAAGTTCCCGACGAAGCGACAAATCGCGGCAGCGCGACGGTTTTGCCCTCCGCCATCGCCTCGGCCAACAGGGGCGATAAATCGATTTCCACCGGCAGGGGAGAATAAAAAAGTATGGATCGGGCCTCCTTCCACACTTTTTGCCGACGCAGCAGGGCCTGGGATTGGGCGGAGGCGGCGGCCCGTTGCGCCGCGGGGATGCCTTTCAAGATAGCGCGGAACCTCCGGCGCAGTTCCGCTTTGGGGGGCACGGGATTAGGCGTCATTTGTCGGGGGCTTTTGGCGGCTGGCCGCGCAGGGCCTCGATCTGCCCGCGCCATTTTTCCAGCCGTTCCTTGATCTTCTTCTCCGAGCCTTGGTCGGTCGGTTCGTAGTACCTTCTGGCCGCTCCCAGGTAGTCCTGCGGCACAAAATGATCGGGAAAATCATGCGCGTACTGGTAATCGGCCCCGTGTCCAAGGCGCTCGGCCCCGGCGTAATGCGTGTCGCGCAACCGTTGCGGGACAGCCAGCGTGCGGCCGGACCGGACGTCTTCCAGAGCGGCGTCGATGGCCAGATACGCGCTGTTGCTCTTGTTGGCGGTGGCGACGTAAATCGCCGCCTCGGCAATGGGAATGCGCGCTTCGGGCCAGCCGACAAATTCCGCCGTCTGATGCGCCGCGGCGGCCAGCACCAGCGCCATCGGGTCGGCCAGGCCCACGTCCTCAGCCGCGCAGATGAGGATGCGCCGGGTGATAAATCGAGGGTCTTCGCCCGCGTGAATCATCTTGGCCAGCCAATAAAGCGCCGCATCGGCGTCCCCTCCGCGCATCGACTTGATGAACGCGGAAATCGTGTCGTAATGAGCGTCTCCGTCGGCGTCATAAACAATGGCCTTTTTCTGGATGCACTGTTCGGCCGCGGCGAGATCGATGTGGATGCGTCCGGTGCTGTCGGGCGGAGTCGTCAGCGCGCCGATTTCCAGCGAATTCAAGGCCTTCCGCGCGTCCCCGTCGGCCACTTTGGCCAGATGGCGCAAGGCCTCCTCATCAGTCTGGACATTCATGGCGCCCAAGCCGCGCTCGGCATCAGTCAAGGCCCGCCGCAACACCTCCACCAAATCCTCCTCGCCCAGCGGCTGGAGCTCGAAGATTTGGGAGCGCGAAACCAGGGGCGAATTGACGAAGAAAAACGGATTATGCGTGGTGGCGCCAATCAGCCGCACCACGCCGCTCTCGACGTCCGGCAGCAGAACGTCCTGCTGTGCCTTGTTGAAGCGGTGGATTTCGTCGATAAACAATATCGTTGACTGGCCGGTGTTTTCCAGCCGGTTGGCCGCCGCGGCGAGGACGCGGCGCATATCGGCCACGTTGGATTCGACTCCGCTCAGCCGCTCAAACTTGCCCCGTGTCTGGAGGGCGATGACCTGGGCGAGGGACGTCTTGCCCGTGCCGGGCGGCCCGTAAAAAATGAGGGACTGGATGCGGTCGGCCTCGATGGCGCGGCGCAGCAATTGGCCGGGGGCGAGGATGTGCTTTTGCCCCGCAAATTCATCCAGGCTGCGCGGCCGCATGCGGGCGGCCAGTGGTTGCGGGGCGAAGGGTTGAGGCCGTTCGGCGGCCGCCTCGCTCCCGGCGGCCCCGGCTGGGGCGGAGAACAAATCGTTGCCTGTCACGAAAGGAGCATAGCGGAAAATCGCCCCGGCACCAAGCCGGAAGCGGCCCGTCTTTTCAGCGGGGAAAAAAATTACCCCGCCGTAATGCCGTGTATAAACAGTTCCTTTGAACTGCTACTAGAACAAGCAGAGCCGAGTCGATCGCTTTCGACTTCCAATCAAGGCCTGTCGGCCACAACCGAGGTTAAGGCTCTTTTCTGACTGATTTACGGTTCAAGGACTTTGTTTTGAAGCACGAGCATGGCAGGGTAAATTCCAAAGTCATTTCCAAAGAACGGTCGCGCGGCGCTCCGCGCGTTTGCTTTCAAAACTATGGCGCGGCCGCCCCGCCATTTCAAGCTAAATCCACCACTTTTTTTCCCTTGGGGGTGAGAAAACGATACCCCATGCACATTGTTCCCCTACCTACCCTCGCCGCCGGGTCAGGGCGAGGTGATGCGGTAGTAACGGCCGGGAAAATTCGTCCACTGGGGATCGCTGAAATAGAACAAACCGTTGGTCAGCGTCAGCGTCGCCAAAGAGGTCCAAACGGGGCAGGCCAGATCGGTGCAGGCCTCCACCTTGATGGGGATATTGGCGGTGCCGGCGATATTGAACCCAAATTGGTCGTTCTGAACGCCAAAGCTGGAATCGCTGCCTTGGATCAGCGGGTTCCACAGCACGGCTGGCCGCCAACCAAAAGATGAACTCCAGCCGGCGGCCTCAGGCAAGTAATAGACCGTCACTGGGTCAGTAATACCCGAAATGTTGTCGAACACAGTCAAATCAGCGGTGGGAGCGCTGCCTTGGAAATAGGCGCTGGCCAGGCTGGTGCATGCCTGGAACGCCCATTCCCCGATGCTGGTGAGGCCGTTGCCGATCATGACGTTGGTCAAGCTGCCGCACCCAAAGAACGCTTCATTCCCGATGTTGGTGACGCTGTCGGGAATCGTGATACTGGTCAAGCCGGAGCAGTTTTCGAACGCATAATCCCCGATGCTGGTGACGCTGTCGGGAATCGTGGCGCGGGTCAGGCGGGAGCAGAACTCGAACGCGCCCTCCACGATGCTGGCGACGCCGTTGGCTATCGTGACGTTTATCAGGTTGGTGGATTCGTAGAACACAGTCCCGAAGTCGGTGACGTTGCCGGGAATGGTGACGCTGGTTAAGCTGGCGCAGTATCCGAATGCATCCCCCCCGATGCTGGTGACGTTTGTGCCGATCGTGGCGTTTGTCAGGCTGGAGCATTGAAAGAACGCATAATCCCCGATGCTGGTGACGCTGTAGGGGATCGTGACGCTGGCCAGGCTGGTGCATTGAAAGAACGCATAATCCCCGATGCTGGTGACGTTTGTGCCAATCGTGGCGTTTGTCAGGCTGGTGCAGTAATAGAACGCCTCCTCCCCGATGCTGG
>JBEKSF010000153.1:0-12869 GCA_049517295.1 Verrucomicrobiota bacterium | reverse complement strand
GTGCGGCTGGCGGCGCGGCTGAGAAAGGACACGACCATGAGCCTGAAATGGATCGCCCAACACCTGGAGATGGGCAGTTGGACCCACGTTTCGAACTTGCTGGGTAACCGGAGAAAACAAGAGAGTTTAAAAAGTGAGAACTGACACCTGCACTGACACCTGCACTTCGTCCTCATCCACGTCGTGCCGTCGTGACTGACGCGAGCCTGCCGTCCAACCGCCCCTTTTTGCGAGCCTCATTCATTTTATGGTCTTAATTGCTGCGACCCAGGGTAGGCCCTCTCAGAATCGGGCCAACCCTGGGCTGAATGATTCAATCCCCTTGGGATTGTAGAACGGACCTCTGCAAGGGACCAAAAGATAGCAACTGCCGTTCCACCGAAAACAGCGAAGAACTTGTTAATCCTGCCTATTCCTCTGTCCATCAACCACTTGTGCCCGCGTCAGATGCCCGATCCGCCGCCGCCGCCATTAGGACAACCTTTCAACTATTCACTCTGTTTTCCGATTCCTCACAAACGATCGACGACTGGCCCTTCAACCTTCACGCCCGTCATTGGCAAGTCGTCAATTCTAATTCCCGCGGCTTTCCCCTAAACAAATCCCCCAATCTGCCGATGTCCTATGTTGGGACGCTTTGGTGGGAATGCTTTCGCGCCTGATCGGCCGCTCGAATTGAATTTAAACCCACCGGCGTCCAAAACAATGTCATGGCAACCAACATGAACATGAATGCGGATACGCCGGAAGGATCGCTCCCCTCGATCCATCCTTGCTTCCCCGCCGCGACCGCGCCCCCGGTCGTGCTTATGGGTGTGCCGCTGGATAACGTCACCACCGCGCAGGCGGTGGATTTGATCGAGCAAATGGTCGCCTCGCGCCTGCCTCACTATCTGGTCAGCGCCGGCGTCGATTTCCTGGTCCGGGCCAGGCGGGACGTCGAATTGCACCGCATCCTGACCGACGCGCACCTGGTTCTCTGCCGCGGGCGCGCGCTGGTTTGGGCCTCGCGGCTGCTGGGCAATCCGTTGCCCAGGCGCGGCTCCGCCTCCGGCCTGGTTCGGACACTGCTCCAAGTCGCCGCCCGCAAGAAATACCGCGTCTTCTTCCTGGGCGACGCCCCTGAATTCAGCCAAGCAGAGAGCACGCGCCAGCCGGACTTGATCGTCGCCGGCCATTACGCGCCGCCGGCCGCGCCTTTGCTGGAAATGGATCACGCCGAAATCTGCCGTCGTGTCAAGGAGGCCCGGCCGGACATTCTCTTGGTCGCCTTGGGCTGCCCCACACAGGAAAAGTGGATGGCCATGCATTACCGTTCGCTGGACGTGCCGGTGACCGTCGCCGTGGGCGCCAGGCGCGATTCTCCCGGCCGCCGCTCCCGTCTGCGCAACGCGGCGGTTTTCAGTCGCGCCATGGTCCAGCAATGGTGGCGGATGCAGTCTGGCCGCGGCAAACCGGCCTCGCGCCGATTAGTGGCGTCACCCGACCGTCCGCGCCGGGATTGGAAACGCATCATGATGCCGGCGCGCCTGGACGGCGCGGCGGCCCGCCGCGACAACGATTGCTGCGAGGACGCCCTGGCCGGCTGCCGCTACGGCCTGCTCGATCTTTCGGCGGTAGCCTTTATTGACAGCACTGGCGTCGGATGGCTCGTGCGCCTCCAGAAACGCGCGCGCCTTTCCGGCCGCGCCATCATCCTGCTGGCTCCCAGCCTGGCTGTTCGCTCCGCCTTGCGGTGGATGCGCCTGGAGGGCTTCTTCAACCTGGCGCCGGACCTCGCCGCCGCCCGCAAACTCATGGAGGAGGGGCGGCTCCACCGGCCCGTCGTGCCGCAGCCCAATTACTTTCCTTCCCAGCCGTCGGTTTTCTGGCGCGGGGAAATCACCGCCGCCAACGTCGAACACGTCTGGCGCTCGACCCAGAACCAGATCGCGCTGCGGGCCAGGGCGGGCGGCCAATTTTTGATTGACATCTCGGCGTTGAAATTCATCGACAGCGCCGGGGCCTGGCTCATGTTGCGCGCCAAGGAACTCGGGCTGGAGCAGGGCTTGGAAATCGTCTTTACAGGCGCACAGCCGCGGGTGCGCAACGTCCTCCGGTTCGCCCGAGTCGAATCCGTCCTGGCGCGCGGCGGCGGCTGGCTTGCCGGCCCGCTTTAAATCGCAATGGACACGCGCTTCGTGTCGAGATTCTCCTGTTAAGAGCCGCTTGGATATGCTCAGCGCCTATGCACCCGCGCTTACCGGCTGAACAGGGGCGCCGCCAAAAGGCGCGTGGCGCGGCCGCAACCGATTGCAAATCAACGCTCCGTCAATACTCCGCCCCTGGCACGGCATTGGCTATGCCTTTATGCCTCACAGTGTCTGGAAACAAGCCGGCCGGCAAAAAGCATATCCTCATCGCGGATGATGATCCCTCCATCCGTTACATGCTCGGCCGTGTCCTGCTGGACGAAGGTTATGAGGTCACGGCGGCCGCCGACGGTGAGGAAGGACTTAAAATTGCCGCCAGCCAGGAGATCGACCTTATGTTGCTGGATTTGAAAACGCCGGGTATGAGCGGGCAGGATACGCTGAGAGCGTTGGCGCTCTCCCGCCCCGCCCTGCCGGTCATCGTCATCACCGCCTACGCCCGCCAGCAATTGGGCGGCGGCCTGGCGGGTGTCAGCGCCGTCCTGCAGAAACCGCTGGATTTTTTCGCGCTTCTGGCAACAATCCAGAAACTCCTGGCCGGAGCCGCTGCCGTCGAATGAGCTCTCAGTTTGTGAGAAAGGAACAACATGGCTGAAAACGCGCCGAATTTGGGCACACTGAATTCCGCCCCTACCCCTCCACACCCGCCGCATGCCACGGCCCAAAAACATTTTCCGTGGGGCTGGCTCGTGGTCGTGGCCATCGTCGCGGCCATCGCCACCAACCTCTGGTTCCGCCCCAAAAAGGCCCCGCCCCGTCCCCTGCCACCCATTACGATCTCCACCACCGATGCCATCCAGGGCGACATCGAGGTGACCGTGGGCGCGTTGGGCACGGTCACGCCCGTTTACACCGCCTGGATTTCCCCGCGCGTGGACGGGCAGGTCATCCGTGTCAATTATACCGAAGGCCAGATGGTCACCACCAATGACGTCCTGGCCGAAATCGACCCGGGGCCTTATCAGGCCCAAGTGGACCAGGCCGAGGGCCAGTTGGCGCGCGACAAGGCCCTGCTCGAGGGGGCCAATGTTGACTTGGACCGCTACAACGCGGCCTACCTCAAGAAGGCCATTCCCAAACAGCAGGTCGATGACCAATTGGCCCTCGTGCATCAGGACGAAGGGGCCGTAAAACTGGACGAGGGCAACCTGGCCAACGCGAAGGTGCAATTGGCCTACTGCTTCATCCATGCCCCATTTAACGGACGCGCCGGCCTTCGCCTTATCGACCCGGGCAACATCGTCCACGCCGCCAACACCAATGCCTTGGTCGTCATTGCCCAGCTTCAGCCCATCACCGTGATCTTCTCGGTCGATGCGGAGTTTTTGCCCGCCATTCAACGCCAATTGCTGGCCGGCAATAAAATGACGGTCGAAGCGTGGAACCAGGATATTACTCAGAAACTCGCCACGGGAACCTTTATGACGATGGACAGCCTCATTGACGTCGCCACGGACACCATCCGCATCCGGGCTCTTTTTGACAACAAAGACTTGATGTTGTTTCCGAACCAGTTTGTCAACGCAAAACTGATTATTGACACGTTGCACAACGTCACCCTCGTCCCCACCCCCGCCCTCCAGCGCAATCCCCAGGGTGCCTTCGTCTTTGTCGTCTCCTCCAACAATGAAGTCAGAATGCAAAGCGTCACGCCGGGCGTCACCGAGGGCGACATGACATCGGTCGAAGGACTGGAACCCGGACAACTCATCGCCACGAATAATTTCAACAAACTGGGCGACGGCACCAAAGTCAATTTGCGGGAGCAGGGCGGGCAGGCACAAAAGGGGGCCGGGACGGGCAACCGCAAGCAGGGCCAGGGCAAAGGCAAACCGGAGCCGCAATCGCCGTGAATCCGTCCCGGCCATTCATTCTTCGTCCGGTCGCCACCTCCTTGCTGATGGCGGCGATTATGCTGGCCGGCTTGGTCGCCTACCAACAACTGCCCGTCTCCGCGCTGCCGGAGGTGGACTTCCCCACCATTCAAGTCGTCACCTTCTATCCCGGTGCCAGCCCGGATGTCATGGCCTCTGGCGTCACGGCGCCCCTGGAACGCCAGTTCGGCCAGGTGCCGGGCCTCAACCAGATGACTTCCATCAGCTCGGGGGGCAGTTCCATCATCACTTTGCAATTCGCGCTCTATCTGAATATTGACGTCGCCGAGCAGGAGGTGCAGGCCGGCATCAACGCCGCCCAAACCTATTTGCCCGCGGATTTGCCCACCCCCCCCATCTACAGCAAATCCAATCCCGCCGACGCCCCTATCCTCACGCTGGCCCTGACCTCCAAATCAATTCCCCTTTCCCAGATCGAGGATTTGGCCGACACCCGCCTGGCCCAGAAAATCTCCCAGTTGAGCGGCGTCGGCCTTGTTACCATTGTGGGCGGCCAAAAACCCGCCGTCCGCGTCCAGGCCAATCCGACCGCCCTTTCCTCTCGCGGCCTGAACTTGGAGGACTTGCGGGCCGCCCTCCAGCAGGCCAGCATCAACCAGGCCAAAGGCAATTTCGACGGGCCCCAGCTTTCCTATCAAATCAACGCCAACGACCAACTGACCACCAGCCAGGACTACAACAAACTGGTCGTCGCCTATCGCAATGGCAGGCCCGTCATGCTCACCGACGTTGCCAAGGCGGTCGATGACGTCGAGAACATCAAACAGGCCGCCTGGATGAACAGCACTCCCGCCGTCATCGTCAACATCCAGCGCCAGCCGGGCGCCAACATCATCCAGGTCTCCGACCGCATCAAACAGCGTTTGCCGCAGCTCAAGACCACCCTGCCCTCGTCGGTGGACCTTTCCATTTTGACCGACCGGACGACTACCATCCGGGCCTCGGTGCGGGACGTGGAATTCGAGTTGATGCTCACCGTCGCGCTGGTGGTGATGGTGATATTCTTGTTCCTGCGCACCATCTCGGCCACGGTTATTCCCAGCGTCGCCGTGCCCCTTTCGCTCATCGGCACCTTCGGCATCATGTTTCTCCTGGGCTACAGCCTCAACAACCTCACCCTCATGGCCCTGACCATCTCCACCGGCTTTGTCGTCGATGACGCCATCGTCATGATCGAAAACATCGTCCGCTTTGTCGAGCAGGGGGAAAAACCGCTGGAGGCGGCCTTGAAAGGCGCCGGTCAGATTGGTTTCACCATCATGTCGCTGACCGTCTCCTTGATCGCCGTCTTGATTCCGTTGTTGTTTATGCGCGACATCGTCGGACGGCTCTTCCGGGAATTTGCCGTTACCTTGTGTGTGACGATCCTGGTTTCCGCCGTCGTCTCGCTCACCTTGACGCCGATGATGTGCTCGCGCCTGCTGCGACGCTCCTCGGAGAAGAAACAGGGCCGCGTGGCGCAGGCCTCCGAGCGCATATTCAACCAGGTCATCGCCTTTTACGGGCGCACTCTGCGCTGGATCCTGGACAGGCGGGCGGCGACTTTGGTGGTGGCGGTCCTGACCCTGGTCCTGACCATCGTGCTTTATATCATTGTGCCCAAGGGGTTCTTTCCCGTCCAGGACACCGGAGTCGTGCAAGGCATCTCCCAGGCCGCCCAAAGCGTTTCCTTTCCCGCCATGGCCCGGAAACAGCAGGAACTGGCCCGCATCATACTCAAAGACCCGGCCGTCGATAGCCTCTCCTCCTTCATTGGGGTCGATGGCATCAATACCACCCTCAATAGCGGCCGCATCCTGATCAATCTCAAGCCCGTCGAGGACCGCGACCTGGACGCCTCGGATGTCATCCGCCGCCTGCAACCGGAGTTGAGCGGTGTCAACGACATTTCTCTGTTCATGCAGCCGGTGCAGGACTTGACCGTCGAAGACCGCGTCAGCCGCACCCAATACCAATACACCCTCGAAGACCCCGACCCGCAGGAACTGCAAACCTGGACCGTCGCATTGATGAACAAGCTGCGCTCTGTTCCCGAACTGCGCGACCTGGCCACCGACCAGCAACAGGATGCCACCGCGATCTATCTGGTCATCGACCGCGTCACCGCCGCGCGCATGGGCATCAATGCGCAACAAATCGATCAGACTCTCTACGACGCCTTCGGCCAGCGCCAAGTCTCGACCCTTTTCACGCAATTGAACCAGTACCACCTGGTGCTGGAGGCGACGCCCTCCTTTCAGAAAAACCCGGGCAAACTCAACGACATCTATGTTCAGTCCGCTTATGGCGGCGCCGTGCCCTTGAGCGCCTTCTCCCATTTTGAAACCAAAACCGAGCCGCTGGCCATCATTCACCAGGGACAGTTTCCTTGCGTGACCATCTCCTTCAACCTCGCTCCCAACGCCTCCCTCGGCGCCGCCACCGCGGCCATCGACCAGGCGCGGAAGGAATTAAAAATGCCCGTCTCGGTTCAGACGGCCTTCCAAGGCACCGCCGCCTCCTTCCGGGCCTCCTTGTCCAACGAACCGCTGTTGATCCTGGCGGCTCTGATCACCGTTTACATCGTCCTCGGCGTCCTCTACGAAAGCTACATTCATCCCATCACCATCCTTTCCACACTGCCCTCGGCGGGGGTGGGAGCGATCCTCGCGCTGATAATGTTTCATCAGGCCCTGGACGTCGTTTCCCTCATCGGCATCATCCTCCTCATCGGCATTGTCCAGAAAAACGGCATTATGATGGTCGATTTTGCCCTCCAAGGCGAACGGGAGGAGGGCAAGCACGCTGTGGAGGCCATCTACCAGGCCTGCCTGCTGCGCTTCCGCCCCATCCTCATGACCACTATGACCGCCCTGCTGGCCGGCTTGCCGCTGGCTCTGGGCTCCGGCACCGGCGCCGAGTTGCGCCGTCCCCTGGGCATCTCCATGGTCGGGGGATTGATCTTGAGCCAGATTCTCACCTTATACACCACGCCTGTCATTTATATTTACCTCGACCGCTTTGCCAGTAAACACAAGGAAGCCGGCCCGGCTACGGCGGCGGCGGCCGCGGCCGATGGCCTTCCGGCAACGTCATGAGTTTCTCCTCCGCATTCATTCACCGGCCCGTGGCCACCACTCTCCTGACCACGGCCGTCGCCCTGGCCGGCGGGGTTGCCTTCCGCTTGCTGCCCGTCTCCCCCCTGCCGCAGGTGGATTTTCCTACCATCTCCGTAGGGGCCAGTCTGCCGGGAGCAAGCCCGGAAATCATGGCCTCGGCTGTCGCCGCCCCGCTGGAAAAGCAATTTGGACACATCGCGGGCATAACGGAAATGACTTCCTCCAGTCAATTGGGCAGCACGGGCATTAGTCTGGTTTTTGACCTCAACCGCAACATTGACGGCGCCGCCCGCGATGTCCAGGCCGCCATCAACGCCGCCCGCAGTTACCTTCCCTCCGATTTGCCCAACAATCCGTACTGGCGCAAAGTCAATCCCGCCGACGCCCCCATAATGATCATCGCTCTGACCTCGGACATCTACACCCGCGGTCAGATGTACGACATCGCTTCCAGCGTCATGCAGCAACGCCTCTCTCAGGTCGATGGCGTCGGCCAGGTCATCGTCGGTGGCAGTTCCCTGCCCGCCGTTCGGGTGGAGGTCAACCCGGTCCAATTGGAACATTGCGGATTGAGCCTCAGCAACGTCCAAAACGTGCTCGCCGGCGCCAACGCCAACTCGCCCAAGGGCCAAATCTGGGGCGACAACACCACCGCCGACATCCTGGCCAATGACCAGTTGATGAAGGCCGAGTACTACCGCCCCCTGGTCGTCGGCTATCACAATGGCGCCGCCGTGCGCCTCCAGGACGTCGCCGATGTGCAGGATTCGGTCCAGGACGTGCGCGCGGCCGGTTTCTCCGACGGCAAACCCGCTGTCATGCTCATCATTTTCAAACAGCCCCAGGCCAATATCATCGACACGGTGGACCGCATCCGCGACGCCTTGCCCGCGCTGGAAGCTTCGACCCCCAAGGGCATCGACGTCGCCATCACCCTGGACCGCACAACGACCATTCGCGCCTCTGTGCATGACGTCGAAGTCACACTGCTCATTTCGGTGCTCCTCGTTGTTCTGGTCGTCTTCGTTTTTCTGCGCGACGCCCGCACCACGCTGATTCCGAGCGTCGCGGTGCCCGTTTCGCTCATCGGGACCTTTGGCGTCATGTACCTCTGCGGCTACAGTCTGGACAACCTCTCCCTGATGGCGCTGACCATTTCGACCGGCTTCGTGGTCGATGACGCCATTGTCGTCATTGAGAATATCACCCGTTATCTGGAACAAGGCCTGTCCCCGGTTCAAGCCGCCTTGCGCGGCGCGGGAGAAATCGGCTTTACCGTCCTCTCGATCAGCGTTTCGCTGGTGACCGTCTTTGCGCCGATCCTCTTCATGGGCGGCCTTGTCGGCCGTCTTTTCCGCGAATTCGCCGTCACTCTCTCGGTCGCCATCCTCACCTCGCTGGTCGTTTCGCTCACCACAACCCCCATGATGTGCGCCCGCCTGCTCAAGCGCGAAAAAGATCAAAAGCACGGAAGAATTCACAAGGTCACCGGCGCGGGGTTCGATTGGGTTCTCCATCATTACGAACGGAGCCTGCGGTGGGTGCTGAGGCACCAGTTCTTCGTGCTCTGCATTCTGTTGACCACCTTCGCTCTGAATTTCTATCTCTTCATAGTCGTGCCCAAAGGTTTCTTTCCCCAGCAGGACACCGGCGCGCTCGGAGGCATCGCGCAGGGCACCCAGGACATTTCTTTTCAATCGATGTCCTCAAAGATGTTGAAATTCATTGCGATCGTGAAGAACGATCCCGCGGTGGCGCACGTCGTCGGCTTTACCGGCTCCGGCGGCGGCACCACCACCGACCAGGGCCGCCTCTTCGTCACCCTCAAACCCCTGAGCCAGCGGTCCAACAGCGCCGATCAAGTCGTGGCTCGCCTGCGCGCCAATTGCGCGCGCATCCCGGGGGCCACTTGCATCTTCCAAGCCAACCAGGATTTGCGGGTCGGCGCCCGCATGAGCAGCGCCCAATACCAATACACCATTCAAAGCGATACCCTCCAGGACCTCAACAAATGGGCGCCGACCTTGTTGAAGGAAATGAAAAAAATCCCCGGCCTGACCGACGTCAACACCGATCAGCAGAACAACGGCCTGGAATCAAATCTGGTCTATGACCGCCCGACGGCCGCGCGGCTGGGTGTGACAGCGGCGGGTTTGGACCGCGCGCTCTACGGCGCCTTCGGGCAATCGCTGGTTTCGACCATGTACACCCCGCTCAATCAGTACTTTGTCGTCATGGAGGCCGCGCCGCGCTGGTGGCAATCTCCGGCGGGGTTAAACGCCATATACCTTCAAGCCACCAACGGCGGCCAAGTGCCCCTTTCGACCATCGCCAGCGTCCGCACCGACACCGCCCCCATTCAGGTCAACCACCAGGGTCAGTTTCCATGCGTGACCGTCTCCTTCAATCTGGCCCCTGGCGTCTCGCTGGGCCAGGCGGTGAATGCTGTCGCCGCAATGGGGCAGTCCTTGGGCTTGCCCTCCTCCATCCACGGCAGCTTCTCCGGCACCTTGCAAGTCTTCCAGTCCTCCCTGGCGGGTGAGCCGTTCCTGATCGGCACCGCGCTTCTGGCGGTGTATATCGTCTTGGGCATTCTTTATGAAAGCTACATTCATCCCATCACCATCCTTTCCACTCTTCCCTCCGCCGGCGTGGGCGCGGTCGTGTGCCTGATGCTCTTCCACATTGACCTGAGCATCATCGCCCTGATCGGCGTCATCCTCCTCATTGGCATAGTCAAGAAGAACGGTATCCTGATGATTGATTTCGCCATCCAAGCCGAGCGCAAAGAAGGCAAAAGCCCGGTCGAGGCCATCTTCCAGGCCTCCATCCTCCGGTTCCGCCCGATCCTGATGACCACCATGGCCGCCGCTTGCGGCGCCTTGCCCCTGGTGCTCAGCACAGGCACCGGCTCCGAACTCCGCCGTCCCCTGGGTGTCGCCATCGTCGGCGGCCTTATGTTCAGCCAGGTTTTGACTCTTTACACCACCCCGGTCGTTTATCTCTATTTTGATCGGGGGAGTATCTGGTGGCGCCGCGTCCGGGGTAAAACGGCCCCGGTGGAATCCGTCCCGCCGCCGGCCCCGGCCTGAGTGGACAAACCCCTATGCCAAAAATAACATTCAAAGCGGTCGGTTGGAGTTTGCCGGCGGCGCTGGCGCTGGCCGCCGGTTGCAATTTCGCCCCCACTTACACCGTGCCCCCGGTCGCCACGCCCCCGGCCTTCAAGGAAACCAACGGCTGGAAAACCGCCGAACCGTCCGACTCCCTCATCAAGGGCAAATGGTGGGAGATGTTCAACGATCCCCAACTCAACGCCTTGGAGGAGCAAGTCGTCGTTTCCAACCAGAATCTCGTAGCCGCCCTGGACAATTTCCTGGCCGCTCGCGCCGCCGCCAAACAGGTCCGCTCCCAATTCTTCCCCACCGTCTCCGGCGACCCCTCCTTCACCAAGACCAAAGCCTCCCGCAACGCTCAACTCGGCCCGGGCTCCACAAGCCCCTACTCCGAGTATGTCTTGCCGCTGGACGCCAGTTGGGAACCGGATTTGTGGGGCAGCATCCGCAACACCTTCCGCGCCAGCATCTACTCCGCCCAGGCCACCGCCGCCCAATTGGAAAACCTGCGCCTGACCCTTCAGGCCGAATTGGCCGTCGATTTCTTCCAACTCCGCGCCCAGGACGAATTGATCCAGTTGTACGACTCCACCATCAAAAACTACAAAGACTCGCTCGACTTGACAAAAACCTTGTTCGAGACGGGCATCGACTCCGACTTGGACGTCGCCCAGGCCGACACCCTGCTCGAAACGACCCTGGCCCAAGCCACCGCCCTGGGCATCCAGCGCGCCCAATACGAACATGCCATCGCCCTGCTCGTCGGCCAACCCGCCTCCACCTTCTCCATCAAACCCGCCTTTTGGAACCACCAACCTCCGGACGTCCCCCTGGGCCTGCCCGCGCAACTGCTGGAACGCCGGCCCGACATCGCCGCCGCCGAGCGCGCCGTTGCCCAGGCCAATGCCGGCATCGGCGTGGCCCGCGCCGCTTTCTTTCCCGCGCTCAGCTTGACCGGCGCCGTCGGTCTCCAAAGCCTGACGCTGGCCAAATTGGCGGAAGCTTCCAGCTTCTACTGGACGGCGGGCGCCGCGGCCTCAGAACTTATATTTGACGCCGGCAAGCGCAAGGCCGCCACCGAGCAAGCCTGGGCAAACTACCGCTCCAGCGCGGCCACCTACCGGCAAACCGTCCTCGCGGCCTTCCAGCAGGTTGAAGACAACGTCGCCGCCCTGCGGATTCTCTCCGAACAAACCGGGCAGCAGGATGTCGCCGTGCAGGCCTCGCAAAAAAACCTGGACCTCTCCAACGAACGCTACAGGCAGGGCCTCAACAGTTATCTCAACGTCATCACCGCCGAGGTTTCCTTGTTGAGCAACCAGCAGACCGCCGTGGCCATTCACGTGCAACAAATGTCCGCTTGCGTCCAGTTGGTCATGGCCCTGGGTGGCGGCTGGAGCAACGCCGACTTGCCCGCCCCCGGCAAAGTTCTCCGCGCTTCCGCCGCCAAATGAGGCCGCCCACGCTAACTTAAATCCACGTAGGCCGACAACCCCTGCACTCCCCCCTCGCGCCCAAACCCGCTCTCTTTGTACCCGCCGAAGGGGCTGGCCGGATCGAACTTGTTGTAGCTGTTGGCCCACACCACTCCCGCCCGCAGCTTGCCCGCCATCTTGAAAATCTTGCTCCCCTTGTCCGTCCACACCCCCGCGCTCAATCCGTAGGGCGTGTTGTTCGCCCGCTCCAGCGCCTCCTCGGGCGTGCGAAACGTCATCACGCTCAACACCGGCCCGAATATCTCCTCCCGCGCCACCCGATTCGACATCGTCACGTTTGTCAAAAAAGTCGGCGGATACCAATAGCCCCGGGCGGGCAGCGCGCATTGGGTTTGCTCGATCTCCGCCCCCTCCTCCTGCCCGCTATGCACCAACTCCCGGATTTTCTCCAGTTGCCAGCCGGAGTTGATCGCCCCCACGTCCGTGTTCTTGTCCAGCGGATTGCCCAGGCGCAAGGTCTGGATGCGGTCGCGCAATTTCTTGATGACAGTTGCATAAACCCCTTCCTGCACAAACAGGCGCGAGCCGGCGCAGCACACGTGCCCCTGGTTGAAATAAATCCCGCACACAACGCCCTCGACCGCCTGGTCCAACGGCGCGTCTTCCAGCACGATGTTGGCCGCCTTGCCGCCCAACTCCAGCGTCAGCTTCTTGCCCGTCCCCGCGCACGCTTTGGCGATGATCTTGCCCACTTCTGTCGAGCCGGTGAACGCGATCTTGTTGACATCCGCGTGATGGTAGATCGCCGCCCCGGTTTCAGCCGTCCCGGTGACGATGTTGACCACCCCGTCGGGGAGGCCGGCCTCCTGGAAAATGCGGGCCAGGTGCAGCGCGCTGATGCTGGTCGTCCGGGAGGGCTTCAGCACCACGGTGTTGCCGCACGCCAACGCGGGAGCGATCTTCCACGCCGCCATGAGCAATGGGAAATTCCACGGGATGATCTGGCCCGCCACTCCCAGCGCCCGCGGCGTCTTGCCGGGAAAGGCGTAGGCCAGCTTGTCGGCCCAGCCGCCGTGGTAAAAAAAGTGCGCCGCCACCATCGGCAGGTCGAAATCCCGGCTCTCCTTGATCG
>JBEKSF010000152.1:0-12626 GCA_049517295.1 Verrucomicrobiota bacterium | reverse complement strand
GCTTCCGGCTTGCCATGCCGCCGCCCTTGGCCGAAATTCCTTCCCTGTGGCAGACCCGATCTACGATGCCTTGATAATTGGTTGCGGACCCGGCGGAAGCAGCGCCGCCACTTTTTTGGCGCGCGCCGGCAAACGCGTCCTCGTTCTCGAAAAGGAGGTCTTCCCCCGCTTTCACATCGGCGAATCTTTGTTGCCCTGCAACATGACGATCTTTCGCGATATGGGGGTGCTGCCCGCCCTGCAAGCGGCCGGGTTCCCGAGAAAATTCGGCGCTCAATTTGAAATCTCCAACGGCTCCCTCGCCGCCCGTTTCGCTTTCCGCGCCGGCAAGTTCAATCGTGAACCCGAAGCCATCCAGGTCGAGCGCGCCACCTTCGACCACATCCTGCTCCGTCACGCGCGCTCCTCCGGCGCCGATGTCCGCGAAGGCTGGACGGTCACGCGGTTTGACACCGAGTCGGACGGCGTGAGCGTTGAAGCGCGGGACCCCGAGGCCAAATCCCATCATTTCCGGGCGTCATTCCTCATTGACGCCAGCGGGCGCGGCAACGTGACGGGCAACCAGGATAATCTGCGCGTCATTCATCCCTCCTGGAAAAAGGTCGCCGTTTTCAGCCAATTTGAAAACGTCGCGCTGGATGCCGGTGAACTCGCCACCGATACCGTCATCACCCGCCTCGAAAACAAGTGGTTCTGGACCATCCCGCTGACCCAGACCAAAACCAGTGTCGGCCTGGTGATCGACAAGGACGAATTCAACAAGTCCCAGGGCGCGCCGGGCGAGGTCTTCCAGCGTTGGGTTGATCTCACTCCTCCCATGAAAAAGCGCATGCTCCAGGCGCGCCGGGTCGGGGATTTCCGCACCACCAGCGATTTCAGTTACTACAACCGCAGTTTTGTCGGCCACCGCCTCCTGCGCGTCGGCGACGCGGCCGGATTTATGGACCCCATTTTTTCGGCCGGGGTGTTTCTGGCCATGTGGTCGGGCCGTCTCGCGGCAGACGTCGTAACGCAATCCCTTGCTCGCGGCAAACCGGCGGCGCGGCATTTCGCGCGCTACGAAAGGAGGCTGCGCAAGGGGCTGAAGTTTTACTGGCGCGTGGTGGAAAATTATTACACCACCCCATTCATGGAGTTGTTCCTCAGGCCCCGCGACCATTGCGATCTGCCTTCCGCGGTCATCGCAGTGCTGGCGGGCGAAGTCGAAGGCGGATGGAGTCTGCGCTGGCGGCTGGAGTACTTTTTCCTGCTGATCAAAATCCAGAAGCGATTCCCGATAGTGCCCCGCATTTCCTTCGGACCCCGCCGCGCCGATGGCCGGCCTCTGCGCGTTGAGCGTGAAAAGTTTGAACCCAAAAATTCCAATTGACGCCCTGGCGCGCGCTATCCGGCCCGCTATCCCCGCTCTGGCTTTGCCGGCGCTGGTTTTCGCCGCCGGCTGTCGCACGCCCGCTCCGTTGCCGCCGGCCGACTTCTCCGCTCCGGGTTGGCGCGTCCAACAGGGCCAGGCCCTTTGGAAACCGCCCAAAGCCCGCGACGAACTGGCCGGCGAACTGATCTGCGCCACCAACGCCAATGGTAATTGCTTCGTGCAATTCTCAAAAAACCCCTTTCCCATCGCCACCGCCCGCATCGCCGGCCCCCGCTGGCAAATGGCATTTGGAACTGCCAACCACCTTTGGAGCGGTGAGGGCCCGCCGCCGGCCCGGTTGGTCTGGTTTCAATTGCCGCGCGCGCTCGCCGGCGCCATGCCGCCCGGCGCATGGCAGTTTGAACACCTGCGCGACAGTTGGTGGCGTCTGGCCAATCCGCTCACCGGCGAATCCCTCGAGGGCCGGTTTTTCCCATGAGGCGCGGCTTGTTTCGCTGCGCGTGGCTGCTGCTGCTCGTCCCGCTTGCCCTCGGAGTGGCTCGGCTGCGGTTCGACGCCGAGGTGCTCGATCTGTTGCCGGCCAATGTCCGCGCCGTGCAAGGCCTCAAAATTTACCAGCAACATTTTGCCAATGCCCGCCAACTCATCCTCACCATTGAAGCCAAAGATGCCGGCCAAACGGAGAAGGCGGCCAGTTCGATCGCCGAGGCCTTGCGCGCCAAAACGAATCTTGTTTCCCAAGTCACCTGGCAGCCGCCTTGGCTGGAACATCCGGAGCAAACCGCCGAACTGGTCGGCTATCTCTGGCTCAACCAGCCCCCGCGGCTTTTCTCCCAACTGGCCCTTCGCCTCCAGCAAACCAATCTTGCCTCCCTTCTCGCCGCCACGCGCCGGCAACTTGCCACCACCTTCTCGCCCCTGGACATCGCGCAACTGAGTTACGATCCCTTCGGTTTGACGCGCTTGCCGGAAAGTGCCGACAACATGGCGGCGGGCTTTGGACAGGGCCAGTCGTTGTTCGTCTCCAGCGACGGCAGGTTCCGAATCATCTTTATCGACGCAACGTCCCAATTGGCCGGCTACCGCGAATGCATCGCGTGGCTGGGCGCCGTCAAAACAGCCGTCCAGGCCGCGGTGCCGCCCGATGTCAAAGTGGATGTCGGCTACACTGGCCGCCCGGCCTTCGTCGCCGAAATCTCCAGCGCCATGAAACATGACATGACGCTCTCCGTCGGAGGCACCTCGGTGATCATTGCCGTTCTCTTTTGGCTCGCGCACCGCCGCTTCAAGCCGATGCTCTGGCTGCTCGCCTTGCTCGCGTTGATCCTGGCCGCTACTCTGGCGCTGGGCGGATTGGTCTTCGGCACTGTCAATGTCGTCAGCATGGGTTTCGCCGCCATCCTCCTGGGCCTGGCCGTCGATTACGCCCTCGTCCATTATCAGGAGGCGGTCGCCCACCCCGGCTTGTCCGTGCCGGAGATTCGCCGCGCGATTGCCCCCGGAATTTTTTGGGCGGCCACCACCACCATCACCGCATTTCTGGTCCTCAATTTCGGAGGATTGCCCGGCTTGGCCCAACTCGGTTCCCTCGTTGCGATCGGCGTCGCCCTCTCGGCCCTGGTCATGATTTTTGCCTTTCTCCCGCCTCTGTTTCCCGACCGAATGCGCCCGGCCTCCAACCCATCCCTCTCCAGCGTCCAAACCGTCGCCCCCCTGCATCCCCGCCGCGTCCGCATTGTTTTCGCGGCCACCGCCGCTCTGGTTTTGTCCGCCGCCGTCATCCTCTGGCGCGGATGGCCCGGGGTGGACGCGACCGCCGACGCCCTGCAGCCGCGCGGCAGCCCGGCATTTGCGGCGCTGGAGGCCATCAAAAATAACCTCGGCCAAAAACACGATCCGCTCTGGCTGATTGTCCAGGGCCGCAACGAAAGCGAGGTGGCACAACGGCTTGACGCTGTCTTGCCACCGCTGCAACAAGCCCTGTCAAATGGGACTTTGGCCTCCATGACCCTCCCCAACCCCCTCTGGCCCCGCCCCCAATACCAATCCGCCAATCGCGCCGCCGCGCTTCAATTGGCCGCGGAAAGCGCCGCCATGCGCGACGCCGCGCTGGCCAATGGCTTCTCCGAAAACGCCCTCGTATTGACAACGGGAATCCTGGATACCTGGCGGCGCGCCGCCGCCGCGACCAATGTTTTTTGGCCCACAAACCAGCTCTCAAGCTGGATTTTTGACAAGCTCGCCGCCCGCGGCTCCAATCAATTCTTTGCCGCCGGCTTTCTTTTTCCGGGAACCAACGGCCTCCCGCTCGCGCCGCTGGAATCCCGCCTTCCGCCCGACGGGGTGTGGCTTTCGAGCTGGGAATTGCTCGGCGCCACCGTTCTGGATTTGGTCAAAGCCAATATGTGGAAGCTGCTGCTGCCGATGGCCTCCCTTATTCTTCTGTCCCTTTCGCTCGCCTTCCGCCGTTGGACCGAAATCTTCATCAGCCTGGGCGTTTTGCTGCTGAGCGGACTTTGCCTGCTGGCCGTGATGTCGATTTGCCGGTGGTCGTGGAACTTGCTCAATCTGATGGCGATTCCGTTGATTCTGGGAACCGGCGTCGATTACAGCATTTTCATGCAACTGGCACTGCGCCGCCGCGCCGGCGATCTGGCCCTCGTCCATCGCTCGGTCGGACGCGCCTTGCTGCTCTGCGGAGCGACGGCCGCCGCCGCCTTCGGTTCCCTGGGTTTGTCCAGCAACGCGGGCATGGCCAGCCTGGGGCGCGTTTGCGCTTTCGGCATTGCCGCGAACATGCTGCTGTCGGTCTTTCTGCTGCCGGTTTGGTGGCGGTTTCTCCTTCGCCATCAACCGCGGCAGGCCCCCGCGCCAAAGGAGCCGGAGCCTTCGCAGTTCTATCGCGCTGGTCTCTGGAATGTCGGACTGGCCCTGGCCCGCCTGTTGCCTCCCGCCCTTTGCGGCGCGCTGGCAAAATCCGCCGCCGCCATCTACTGCCGGCTGGCGCCTCATCGCCGCCAGACTGTCATCTGTAATTTGTTGCCGGTTCTGGACAACGACCCCGCCGCCGCCAGGAGCGGCGCCCGCCAATTATTCGAGCAATTCGCCCTCAAACTGGTCGATCTGTGGCGCTACGAAGGCGGCGCCAAGGGCCACAACTGGTTCGCCGACTGGCAGGGCTGGGAGCATTTTGCCGCCGCGCAGGCCCGCGGCAACGGCGTCCTGCTCGTCACCCCCCACCTGGGAAACTGGGAACTCGGCGGCGCCTTCCTCGTCGAGCGCGGCTGCAACTTGCTCGTCCTCACTCAGCCCGAACCGGACCAACGCTTGACCCATATCCGCCGCCTCTCCCGCGCCCGCTGGGGCGTGGAAACTTTGGTTGTCGGCGAAGACATTTTCGCTTTTGTGGACATTATCCGCCGTTTGCAACAGGGCGCCACCGTCGCCCTCCTGATGGATCGTCCCCCCAAGTCCACAGCCGTCACTGTGAATCTGTTCGGACGCCCCTTTCTGGCTTCCATTGCCGCCGCGGAATTGGCTCGCGCCTCCGGCTGCGCCATTGTCCCCTCGGTCATCGTGCGTATCCCCCGCGGCTACCGCGCCTATATCCTGCCGGAAATCGCCTACGACCGCCCCACCCTGCGCAATCGCGCCGAACGCATCAAGCTGACCCAGCAAATCCAGCGTGTCTTTGAGCCGGCTATCCAGCAGTATCCAACTCAATGGTTTCACTTCGTTCCTATATGGCCGTCGCCGCAATAACCAAAGGCGCCGCCCGCTCTCTTCTGGCGGCGGCTTGCATCCTCGCCGCGCGGCTGGCGCCCGCGGCCGACACCAACGCCGTCCTCGACTCGTGGTTTGCGGCCCAATCAAACACGCGCACCTGGTCCGCCCAATTCACTCAAACCCGCGCCCTCAAATCCCTGACCCAGCCGCTGGTCACGACCGGCCGCCTTTGGTTCGCCATGCCCAATCGCTTCCGCTGGGAACTGGGCCAGCCCCCCCAAACGATCGCGCTGGGACGCGCGGATGAAATGTACGTGATCTATCCCAGCCTCAAACACGCCGAACATTACTCCCTGGGCGCCGACGCCCCGGCGGAATGGCGCGACGCCCTGCCGCTGCTGCAAGCCGGTTTTCCCCGCGGCCGCGCGGACTTCACCGCCCAATTCCAAATCCTCTCGCTCACAGAAACCAATGCCGCCTGGCATCTCGTCCTCGTGCCGCGCAGCGCCTCCTCCCGCAAAATGATCTCCTCCCTGCTCATCGACCTGGCTCCCGTGGATTTTTCACTCAAGGCCACCGAACTCATTTTTGCCGACGGATCCAGCATGCGAAACGATTTCTCCAACACCGTGTCCAATGCCGCGCTGGACGATAGTCTTTTCCAATGGACGCCTCCGCCTGATTTCAAAGTCACAAGCCCCTTTGCCAAATGAATCCCGCCCGCGACCCGCTCCAAGCCGCCTTGGACTTCCTGCCGCACGGCGGGGAGTTCCGGTTTCTTGACCGTCTGGCCAGCCTTAAGCCGGGGGAATTCGGCGCGGGCCAATATCGCGTGCGCGGCGACGAGCCGTTTTTGCGCGGCCACTTCCCGGGCGATCCCATCTTTCCCGGCGTCCTGCTGGTGGAAGCGGCGGCCCAACTGGCGGGCGTCGTGGCGCAAAGCGATCCCAAAATCCCCCCCCTAGCCGGGCTGAAGCTCACCGCATTGCGCAACGTCAAAATCCTTGGCGCTGTCCGCCCCGGCCAAACCGTGCAATTGGAAGCGCGCGTCACAGGGCGCTTGGGCAATCTGGTCCAAGCCCAGGCCGCGGCGCGGGTTGGCGACGACATTGTGTTGACAGCCGAATTGACCTTGAGCGGCGCAAAATGATTTCCGCCGCGGACTCCCGCCCTTAATCGCCCGCCGCGAATCGCCGCCGCCATTCCTGCCGCGAGAGTTTGCCGCGGGCGCTGGCGGGCAGCGTTTTGACAAACCGCCACTGGCGCGGCACTTGCCAGGCGGGCAGCGTTTGCAGCAGATACTGTCTCAGTTCCCCTTCCGAGGCCTCCCCCGCCACCACCGCCACGATGATCTCCGATCGTTCCTCTTCACGGCTCGGCGCGCCGAAGACCAGGCATTCTCTCACCCCCGGATTTGCCAGGCACGCCCGCTCGATTGTTTCGGGCGAAACCTTTCGTCCCGCCACGTTGATCTGGTCGTCCCGCCGCCCCCGCAAATAAACCAGCCCCTCTTTTAATTCCGCGAGGTCGCTTGTGTGAAAAACTCCGCCCCCCGGCGAATCCGCTTCCTCCGGCCAGTAGGTTTCCGCCACCGCGCCGCTGCGCACGGTCAGGCAACCGTCCTCGTTGACCGACAGATTCACATTGCTCAGGGCGGCGCCCACGCACGACCCATCGCCGCGCGGCCTCGCCTCCGCATCGAATGCTATCCCGCCGCATTCCGACGCCCCGTAAAAATTGTGAATCTTCAGCCCCAGCGACTCAAAAATCTCCGCTTCCAGCCTCAATGGCAGCGGTGCGCCGGCCGAGATGGCCAGACGCACATTGGCCGGAATCGCCTTCGATTCGCCCCACGCCCGCCACATCGCCGGCACCGACGGCAGCGTCACCGCCCTTTCATTTTCCGTCGCCCGCCGAACCATTTCCGGCAGAGGCGCCGGGGCCAAAATGAGAGGAATCCCGTGCAACAACAAAGGCAGGACCAGGTTTGAAAAACCATAGGAATGCGCCAGTGAAATGACTCCCATGTTGGGCCAGTCGGCCCGCAATCCCATCGTCCTGACGATGTTTTCCGCGTCCGCCGCCAATTGCCCGCCGGTGAAAGCGGCCAACCGCGCCGCTCCCGTCGTGGCCGAGGTGCATTTGAGGTGAACGCACTTGCGGGGCGGGTTGGAAAATTGCGGCGGCGCTTGTCCAGGTTCCAGAGGGCAGACCGTTTTTCCGTCGCGCCACGCCGCCAGCAAATCGAGTATGAACTGCGGCGAATGGCCTTGCGGAAAAGCCACTTCCTCCTCGCGCGCCGGATGGGATTGCCCGGCGCAAAACAACTGGCCGAAGGTCCACCGCCGTCCCGATGCCCCATCTCTGAGCGCAATGTCGTTGCGCCGTTCCGACGATATTTGCCGCCAGCGTTCGTAAAGCATTGACAGTTTGGTAGCCTGCCCCCCAATTCTTGCCAAGCGCCATTTAACGAACCCACCTCCGCGGCCCGTCAGTTTGGAACGTCCCGATTTTGGAATTGCTCATTGGCCGCGTGACTTTCATTTTGTGCTGGAAACAATATGTCCCGCATGGCTGGCAATTCAACGACGGTCAAATCCGCTTCGAGCGTTCGCGCGCTCCTGTATCTCTTCTATGCCATACCGGTTTTATTCATCCTGGGCCTGGGCGGCTATTTTGCCTATAATCGCCTCTCGGGCGGACTGCCCATCCGTGAAATTTTCGCCCGCCCTTTTGCCACCGTCAGCCTCGGCGGTCTGACGGCGAGCTTCTTCACTCAGGGCGGCGCCTTGCGCGCCTCGGGCAATGACGTCTTCATCGAATTCCGCGATGCGCGGGGCAATTTGGCCAATGTCGGCGCCGTCACCTTTGAACTGGGCCTGAGTATGCCCGGCACTGTGATGCACAGCATCGGCAAGGTGATGCCCACCGCCACCCCTGGCCGCTATCGCACCACCATCCAACCCATGCTGGCCGGCACGTGGACGGCTAAAATCACCATCGCCGGCCCGCGCGGGGACGCAGCCGCCAGCCTGCCTGTAACGGTGATGCCGTGACGCGGTGTTTGATTTGCACCGACTCAGCCGCCGACCCCTTGCCGCGGCGCCTGGCCCGCTATTGGGTCAATACCCGGTAAAACCGTTGCGAAGCGGTGAGGAAGTCGGTGATGTTCAAGGCAGGTCCGCCGGCGAGGATGGGACCGCCCAAATTGAGCCAGTTGGGGTGGGTCAAGTCTGTCGTGTATTGCACTTGATACGTCTGGCCCGCCACCGCGCTCCACGCCAATGAAATCATGCCGTTGGTTGGGGTGGCGAATCGAAAGGCGGGCGGTACTGTCAAGCGAAAGATGGTTCCCGAGTCGTTCGCGCCGCCGTTGACAGTAGTGCCATAAAGGGCGCCGTCGCTCCCTTGCACCAGCGCGGCGGCGGGATTGGCCCCGTTCGTCCAGTCGAAGAAGACGAGCGTGCTGAACGCTCCATCCGGTGTCATTCTGAAGACCGTGCCGTCTGCTTGATAGCCTCCGCCCTGAGTGGTGCCGTAGAAATATCCATCGTTGGCGAGAAGCAATCCGTTGGGCGTGGCACCGTCCAGGGCGCTGCCGTCCCAATTGGTTAGGGCGCCGAAGGAGTATAAGGTCGAGAATGCTCCGTTGGTCGTGACTCTGAAAACCGTCCCCGCCCCGTTCGCGCCGCCCTTGATGGCAGAACCATAGAAGGCACCGTCGCCGCCTTGGATCAGCGGCGCGGCGGGACTTGTGCCGTCAGTTCCGCCCTTGAAGGAGTAGAGCGTGGCCAGCGTTCCGCTGGTGGAGGTTTCAAAAACGGACCCGTCGCCATTCGTGCCCCCGCCTTCGGTGACTCCGTACAGATTCCCGTCCGTTCCGACCGCTAGCGTGGCCGCAAGGCCCTCGCCCCGCGCAAATGAGAAAAGGGTGGTGCAACCGCCATTGGTGGTGAGTCCAAAGACATATCCGCCAACGGTGCCGCCGTAAAGCAAGCCGTCCGGCCCCTGAAGCACGCCGGCTTGAAACCCGCCGTTCCCGATTCCATAGACAAGCAGGTTCGTCAGCACCCCATCCGCCGTCATGCTGAATACGGCGCCATCGTCAAGGTTGCCGCCCCCATCGTGCGTCGTTCCATAAAAAATCCCGTCGCTCCCCTGGATCAACGCCGCCTCCGGATCGCTCCCGTCGTTGGTTGCCGTGCCGAAAGAGTAAAGCGTGGCGAGCGCTCCCGCGGCGGAAACGCGAAACATCGTCCCTTCATCGTAGGTTCCGCCGACCACCGTTGTGCCGTAGAAGTTGCCGTCGGCACCTTGGACCAGCGCCGCCTCCGGATTTGCGCCGTCGCCGCCGCTGAAGGAGTAAAGCCCGCTCAACTTGCAACCCGGCCCCGTTGGATTGAGCACGCTCAGGATTACGTTCCAATTTGTCCAACCAGCGCCGTTGCTCGCCGTCAGAGAATACTCCCCGGCGTTCGCCGTGCTCGCCCCGCTCACTGTCAAGTTGCTCGTGCTCGAACCCGCGATGTTGCCCCCGTCGGATAGATTCATTCTGTTGAACCGCCATTGATAGTTCATCGGATACACACTTTGCAGCGCGGCGGTGAACGCGGCGCCCGACCCGGCGATGACCGTCAAACTCGACGGCGGCGTCACCGTAACAAAAGGCACCACCGTCAGCACCGCTCCTGAATTGGTCAAGGCCCCCGCCGAATTGCTCGCCACTACAGTGTAGGTGCCCGCGTCGGCCATTGTGGCCGCTGTCACGGTCAGGTTGCTGGTGGCCGAACCGGCGATGTTGCCTCCGTCCGACAGGTTGGTGCCATCGAACTGCCATTGATAGCTCATCGGATAATCGCTTTGCATCGCCAGGGCAAAGCTGGCCGTCGATCCCGCGATGACCGTCAAACTCGACGGCGCTGCCGTCGTCAGGAACGGATAGACATTGAGCGCCGCGCCGGTGCTGTGGACCGTCCCCGCCGCATTGCTGACTACTACCGAATAGAATCCCGTGTCGGCCAGCGTCGCGCCGGCCAGCGTCAAACTACTGGTCGCCGAGCCGGAGATATTGCCGCCGTCGGTCAAGTTGGTTCCATCCAATTGCCATTGGCAGGTCACCGGATAAACGCTGCTCACCCCAACCGTAAAAACATAGCTCGCCCCGGCGACTATGGTCGCGCCAACGGGCTGCGGTTCGATGATCGCCGGAACAACGGTCAGCACGCCGGAAGCGCTGGCCGTTCCCGCCACATTGGTCGCCGTGATCTTGTAGGTTCCGCTGTCGGCGAGCGTGACGCCGCTGAGTACCAGGTTGGTTGTGGCCGACCCGCTGATTTCGCCCCCGTCGGTCAGGTTGGTTCCGTCAAATTGCCACTGATAGCTCGTTGCGTAAATACTATTGACGCCCACGGCAAACGAGTTGGTGGAACCGGCTATGACGGTGATGGTGGGCAGAGAATTGAGAATGTCCGGCGCCGGCGGCCCAATGCGATAGATCGTCCCTTCGGAAGTGTCGATGCGCCCGCCGGCATAGGTGGTGCCGTAAAAACTGCCGTCGGCGGCGATCATCAACCCGCCGCGCGGATAGTTGCCAATTCCTGAATAAGGAGGCAAACCCGGGGGCTGAAGACCAGCATTTGTGCGTCCAAAGGCAATCAGCGTCGTCAGTGCGCCGGCGGGAGTGATTCTGAAGATAGTTCCCGTGTTGGTTGTGCCGCCGTACTGCGTCACCCCGAAGAAATTGCCGTCCGCGCCCTCGATAAGCGGCCCGGAAGGATTCGCGCCGTCCAAGGCCACGCCGTGTGTGTTGGTGACCGCTCCGAACGAATACAACGAGGTCAATCTGCCGTTAGTCCCGATTTTGAATACCGTCCCATAACCCGCGTCCCCGCTGCCATTGACTATGACTGCATTGGAACCGCCGTAAGCTGTGGTGCCATAGAAATTGCCGTCGCTGCCCTCCACCAGCGCATTGGGTTCCGCTCCATCCAGCGCGTTTCCGGCCGCATTGGTCACCGCGCCAAAAGAGTACAGGGTCGTCAGCAGTCCGTTGGTCGTGATTCTGAAGATCGTTCCGAATCCGACGTCGCCATTGGTGTCCACCACCGTTGTGTTGGAGCCGCCGAAGCTGGTAACCCCATAGATGTTCGTGTCGCTGCCAAGCACCAGGCCGGTGGGATTGGCCCCATCGGCTCCGGCGAACGAATGCAATCCAGTCAGAAGGTTGTTGGTCGTGATTTTGAACACGGTGCCGTAGCCAGGACCCGCATTGCCATATCCGTTGGTGCCCCCGTAATAGGTCGTTCCGTAAAGATACGAGGCAGGCCCGTTGACCAGCGGCGCCCGTGGGCTGGCGCCATCCAGCGGCTGGCCGTGCGTGTTCAGAACGGTCCCGAAACGATAGAGCTGCCCAAATTCCTGGCCCAATGGAACACTGTTGGTGTGAAGGGAAAACATCGACCCCATTCCCGTCGGAAAAAGTGTGTTGGAAATCCCGTAAAAGGCGGTCGTGCCATAAAGATAGCCACGGGGGCCGAATATCACCCCGGCATACGGCCTGCCGCCGTCGTAGGTGGTGAAGGCGACAACGTTCGTAAAGGCACCCAATTCCAAAAACCCACCCGTGTTCGTTGGAGCCACAAAAACGGTTCCCGCCTCCGCCGGAAACGCTCCGCCCATAACGGTTGTGCCATAGAGACGCGCCCCGTTGCCCGATTGCACCAGCGTTGCATCCGTATAGCCAGTCAAGGAATAGACGGACGTGAAACTGACCCCTGCCCATGCGCACGGCAGCACCAGAAGCATCGCTGCTCCAGTGATTAGCAGACCTTGTAACCAACCTTGTCCAATGCCAGCTTTCATCTACCAAGCACTTTTCATCGTAGATCCGCCTCCTGCGATTGTAAAGCAAATTCAAACCTTGCCGCTCATCACCCCGGGGCGAATTCAGAAAGGCAGGCAATGGAAGGACTTGAAGAGGGGTAAGTTCGGCATTGGCCATTGGCCATTGAAAATTTGTCAATTGTAATTGGAGCGCGGAATGGGGGGAAGGGAGAGGGAAACGGGGTCTGTCGTTCATAAAATGAGGGAAAAGAAAAAAATAGTGTTAATAGTTTATCAGTTGTCCTAATATAGGCGCGGATAGATAAGTTTATCGTATTTTTGCGGGATGTTGGACTGGAGGTTTCCCGCGACGGGCGCGATGAACGCAAGGCGTTGAAGGAGAGGTGGATGGAACATACACAGCGCTGGGTGCGGCGCACAGTGATGAGCGCAAAGCGGGGAGTTGAGGAGAAGGAGGAGCCGTTGGGCGGCGGGGCGGCGGGTTGAATCTCTTCAACTCTATACGGGGAAATTGGCAAAAGCGGCGCGCCGGGAAGAAGGGGACGGAAAAGGGTGACGCGGGCGTATTGGGCGCCTGCTTGATCGACCCGCGATATTCCCAATAAGGGCATCATCCATGCCTTCACGCGCAGGAGTTGATCACATTTCCACGAGGGGGAAAAACCGACTGGGGGAAAAAGCGCGG
>JBEKSF010000151.1:0-17285 GCA_049517295.1 Verrucomicrobiota bacterium | reverse complement strand
CTCGTTTTCATGTCGCCGAAATTTTTCCCGTTCGCCAGGCAGGCGCTGGAAATTTTGCGCGTTCACGCCCGGATTCCGTTGCTCGCGGGCTGTTCGAGCACCGGACTGATTGCCGGCACGCAGGAAATTGAAGACGCGACCGGACTGGTGCTCGCGCTTTATTCGCTGCCCGGCGCGGAGTTGAAAGAATTTCGTTTCACGCAGGAACAGGTCGAGGAGGCCAACGGCCCCGGCTACTGGCACCTGGAGACCGGCGTCGAACCGGCGCGCACCAATGGCTGGCTTGTTTTCATTGACCCGTTCCATCTCGACGCGGAAAGCTGGATTCGTTCGTGGAACGAGGCCTATGCGCCGCTGCCCGCGCTCGGCGGTCTGGCCAGCGGCATTCCCAAACAGCAAACAACGCAGGTTTATCTGAACGGCGGCGTGTTTGAGGACGGCGGCGTGGCCATTTCGGTCGGCGGCGACGTGCAACTGACCGGCGTCATTTCACAGGGTTGCACCCCCATCGGCGAAACATGGACGCTCACGCGCGTGGAAAAAAATTTGATTCATCAAATCGCCAACCGGCCCGCCTATTCCGTGCTGGCGGAGACGTTTCAAAAACTTCCGCCGCCCGAACAGCAAAAGGCCCGGGGCAACCTGTTCATCGGCCTGGTCGTCAACGAATACCTCGAAGATTTCCATCGCGGCGATTTTCTGGTGCGCAACCTCATCGGTGGTGACCCGCAGTCCGGCGTGCTGGCCGTCGGCACGTTGCCGCGCGCGGGGCAAACCATGCAGTTCCAGCGGCGCGACGCCGGCGCGGCGACCGAGGACATGAACGAACTGCTCGCACGCGCGAAAAAACAAATTGGGGGCGCGCCGATTTACGGCGGCTGCCTCTGCTGTTGCAACGGCCGCGGGAAGCACTTGTTTGGCTGCGCGAACCACGATGTCGAACTCGTGCAGGGACGGCTCGGCCCGCTCGGACTTTCGGGGTTTTTCTGCAACGGCGAAATTGGGCCTGTCGGCGAAAAAAACTTTCTCCACGGCTACACCGCGTCGCTCGCGCTGTTTGTGAAAAAACAACCGTAGCCCGCCCGGAACATTGCGGTTGGGAATAATTCGCCATTGCTTTTGCCCGCTGGCACGTCATGCTCCAAATGGAATGTCCCAAGAGGAACCATCATCCGAGACGATTCGCCCCGCGCAACCCCGGGAACCGGGCGGCGGACGCCGGCGTGGACATCGCGGCGGACGCGGACGGCGTCGTCCCGCACCATCCGTTCCAGTTGCGGAGCAACCGGCGCAAGCTGAATCATTGACGCCGCAAGTCGCACAATCCGTCAGCACGCCCGAACTTCCGGCACGACCCGCACCGCCGAGGCAAAAATTTCAACCCGCTGTTCCCGCGCCGCGCGCCGCCAAGTCGGACAGTTCAGCCATCAGCCAGGCCGTGAATGAAGTGATGCAAATTGTCGAATCCTTGAGACAGGCGCTCAATCAAATGGAGGATGTTTTGGAACTCGCCGAACACGCCGAGCGGCAAAAGCTCGGCGACGAACGTGAGATTGAATCACTGCGCCGTGCCCTGCGGCAATTGCAGCAGCCGCGCGGCGGCAGGGGCGAGCGGCGAGAACACGACGTTTGAAATGAGGGTTCGATTCCCTTCACCCGCTCCATTCATAATCAAGCACTTACGAAGAAGTGCAAGTAAAGTGCAAGTAAAACGGCCTTCGAATATTTAATCCTTGGAGTGTGGGATTGCTTACGTTTGGACCGTTAAGACCGCAGCAGCAGCGAGGCCGCCAAATGAGCGTCTGCGCCTCATTTCGCGGCCGTAGTCCAGTTGCTCACGCAAAGATAAACCGTATGTATCCATTAGCGCGGCCAGGTTTTTCTTCACAGGCGGCTCGCTTGAAATCCAAAAGGTCTGGGGTTCACGGATTGCTTTGTATACGGCTTTATTAAGGCGGTAGAGGGGTCTACGATGCGCCTTGATGTTTGCATCGGTGCCGTAATCGAACACCACCACGCTGCCGGGCGCGATCGTGGCAATCGTACGAAAGGTTTTCTTCATCGCCTCGCGGCTCAGATAATACGTCACACCCTCCCAAAGAAAGAAAGTGGGCTTGCGCGGATCAAAACCGGCTTTGATCAGATTATCCAGCCAATCGTCGGTCAAAAAATTCGCGGAGAGGAAGGTAACACCGCTGGTATCCACTCCGCATTCATGCAACAGCTTGCGCTTGATTTGTTGGGTCTTCGGCAAGTCAATCTCGAAACAACGAATCTGCCGGTTGTGCTGCAGTTGCACGGTTCGCGTGTCATAACCCGCGCCGAGCTCAACAAATTGTTCGACGCCCGGCAGATAACGTTCAATCGCTGCGTCAACAAAAGTCGCCCGGACGGACGACGAATGCCCCACGGGCGGAATTCCTTCATAGGGATAGCGGAGCATTTTCGGAACGAACCCGGTCAACCGGTGGCCCAGCAACACCGGAAGCGCGGCAGCACGTAACCCGGCGTAGCAATGGTTTGGCAGGACCTTTATCAACTTTGCGCAGGCCTCATCCCGCCTTAGCCCGAGTTGATGTTGCAGCCACCGCATAGTCATTGGGGACAGCGCCGTCGCCGAGACCCCCAGTTTTCGGCTCGAGAAAATCATGTGGGCCGCGTAAAGGGTTTGGACAACCAGCCAAACCGGCAAATAGGCAATCTGGATGAGAGCGAACAACAAAGCCGCCATGAGCGAGCGCTTATGTGATTGTTCTTTTTCGAATGCCATATTTAGTAACAGAATCGTTGGGCTGATCGCCAATGTTTTGTTCGTGTCATAGGTGATTCGACTCCATTGATAAAATCACCGGATGGTTCCCCAATGCGCATCGCCGGTAATCGGCCAATAGCGGTATTCAAACTTGCCCTTGAGGCTGGTGACGGCGATGGATCCGAAATGCCGGCTGTCGAGCGAGTCGTTACGATTGTCTCCCATGACGAAGCAATCATGTTTGGGAACGGTGATGGGACCAAAATCGGCGGCTGGCGTTTCCTGGGAGATGAAAATACGATATTTCGCGCCGTTGTTGTTTTCATAGAACACTTCGCCGGTGGATGTTGTTTTATCGGAGTTGATGGTGGCCGGCCCGACGGGTTCGCGGGGAAGCTGCACGCCATTGACATATAAGTTACCCGATTTGATTTCGACCGTGTCGCCGGCAAGGGCGACGACGCGTTTGATGTAGAAGATACGGCGATCATCTGGATAGACAAACAGGACAATGTCGCCCCGTTGTGGGTCAGCGGTTTGATAGGCGTTTTTAACGGCGATTAACCGGTCCTTTGGAAGAATGGTGGGATACATGGATGCACCGGGGATGCGGAAAGGTTGAATGAGTTGGTCACGGACATTGAGCGCATAGCTCAAGAGACTTCCGGTGCCCATAAGCAGGAGCAGCACATAGACATACCATCGATTGTAATCCTTCAGTTCGTAATCCGGTTTGCAACGCAAGGCGAGCCGGCGGGAATCAACCGCGGCAGCCAGACAAATGACGACCGAGGACAGTCCAGCTAGGCAGCCTAAAGTCCAAGAATAGGCCGATGGAAACGAGAGAAACAACAATCCCATCACGGAGAATGTTCCGCAGAGAAACATCCAGACCAGTCCCCGCGCCAGCGTGCCGGTATAAACCTGGCCGAGGCCGGGCATGATCAATGAAAGAATGGCAGCGGTCCAGGGTGACCGGTGAAATTGCATGGTTGGAGCGGCGTTGTTCATTTTAAATTCATGAGTTCAGGGTTAAAGATGATGGAAAACAGAAGCCAAAAACGCCCCAGCCCGATAATGGCAGCAACGGCCAGCACCGCAAACTGAACGGAACGGGGTAGAAATTCGAGAAAGCCGAACCAATTCTGCCGGACTTTTTGCCGCTGCTCGGCTTGCCGGCAGATCCGGCGCATGACATCTGCGGAAAAATCCGCCGGAACCTCCATGGGATCCAGTCTCTCTTTCCACGCGCGATACTTCTCATCATGGTTCATGACTTGCCTCCTTCTATGTCTTTCATGGCGGCGTGAAGCCGCAACCGCGCCCGATTGATTCGTGATTTGACGGTGCCGAGACGGGTGCCTTCGATACGGGCGATTTCTTCGTAAGGCAGTTGTTCAAATTCAGCGAGGATGAAGGCGCGCTGCAACTTGCCGGGCAGGGCTTTGAGTGTTTGATCCATTTGGGCAAAAAATTCCTTGTCCGAAAACTCGTCGGACGGATCTCGGGAATCGAGGGCTTCGGGCAAATGCTCGACCGGGATCGGAGTTTTCTTCTTCAAGGCGTTGATGCTCATATTGCGTGCGATGGTAAACAACCATGTGGAAAACTGGCTGCGCGCCGGATCGAACGAGGACAATTTCTGAAAGGCCGCGACAAAAACGTCCTGGCCGATTTCTTCACAGCGGTGGCTGTCCCATATGAGTCGTCGTATCATGCTGAGATCTACGTCTCCATTCAGGACGTGTTTAACAATGTCAGAATCTTCCGGCATTCGGGATGCGATATACGCTCACCATTTCTATGAGGGTTATACAAGCAGCGAATGAAAAAGTTCCATTCAGAACATTTGCTATTTCAGTAATGTTGGCAAGTGTCTGTTGCCAAGGCACGGATGTTTTTGGCTGTTGCCTCAAAAATCGGAATTTCTTCCGCGTCAGTCAGTGATTGGGAGCGTGACGTCACGCAGAAGACCGATGGGTCCAGAGATGGATATTGGGATCACATCTGACCCCAGGCTTCAGACAATGACCGGGATTTTCATGCGGGCGGATTGAAGCGGGGCGCGCGACAAAATTCTTCTCCGGGCTCAAGAGACCGGGATTTCCTGCTGACGTGCATCTGGAGTCATGGATCATTGCCCCTTTGTTTCCTTTGTTTCCTTCGTTTCCTTCTGTTAAGCTGTTCGCTGCCCGGCTGGCACCCGACAGGATCATCCGAGGTGGACTTCAATGGCCGCACCTATCGCGTGGCGGCTCAACTGGTCAGCTTTCTGGAAGAGCGGATGCATGGGCCGGCTCTACACCAAGCAAACGAAGAAAAGGAATTTTGTCATGCATCCGCCAGAGGCCAGCCCAATCAGCGGCTCGCAGGCGCTCGCCCCGAGGTTCCAAACTGGCTCGCAGGCGGCTTGCCCCTCCGACGCGAGGAATTGGAGACAACGCGGAATCCCAAATATACTGCGGAGCCCGCAAGATAGGCGGCAGGAGGCAACCCCTCACCCCAACCCTCTCCCCGCTCCTTCGTCGCGGGGCGAGGGAGAAGATCGGGCCGGCGGTGCGCGCCGTGTAGTCCACCCAATGGACTGCTCTGTATATCTTGCCCATATATACGGACAGGCAAAAGTCAGATGGAAAAGACCACAGCGCGGCAAGCCGCAACCAAAGCAATTGAACCACGGATGACCCGGATGACACGGATAAGACTTGATGAGTTTCCCATCCGTGCAATCCGGGCAATCCGTGGTAAAAAATCCTCGTGAAAATGAGCGATTCTGACGGAGTGTAGTACAGGGAAGAATTCTGTCTCACACCCTGAAGCAGGAAGAACCGGCGTTGGCCAGGGTCAGTTTCAAAATGGCGGCGACCGCCCGCGACGTGGCGCCGGGACCGCCGAGGGTGGCGATGATAGCGCGAAGTTTCACGCGCAATTGCGCCCGGCGCGCCGGATCATCCAGCAGTTGCAGGGCCGCGTTGGCGATGTTCTCTCCCGTCGCCTCGTTTTGGATGAATTCGGGATAAAGCGCTTCGCCCGCCAGCAGGTTGGGCATCGCCAGATAGTTGACACGCACGATGCGCCGCGCGATCTGGTAGGTCAGCAGCGACGTCTTGTAAAGGGCCACCGTCGGGACCCCAAAATAGGCGCATTCCAGTGTCACCGTGCCGGTCGAGGCGATGGCCAGCGTGGCGGCGGACAACGCCCGGGCCAGGCCGCCAGTTTGGATTTCGACTGCCGGCATTCCGGCAACCTGGAAGGCGCGGGCCGTCGCCGCCGCGGCTTCGTCCGGGGCGACGAGCCTGAACTGAACGTGGCACCGGGCTTCGATGAGGCGGGCGGCCTCCATGATCACGGGCAAATGACGCCGCAATTCGCCTGGCCGGCTGCCGGGCAAAAGAACCACCGCTGGAATCCCGCCCGGTTCCTCCGCCGTCGAAACGCCAGCCGGGAATCTGTCAAACATTGGATGCCCCACGCACTCGACGCGCAACCGGGGCGTGCGCGCCGCATACCACTCCTTTTCAAAGGGAAACAGGCACAGCAGCAAGTCGATGTCCCGCGCCAACTTGTCGGCCCGGCCGGGGCGCGACGCCCAGACCTGCGGGGAAACGTATTGCACGATCCGGGGCTGCCACGCGGAAGACCGCAGGCGGCGGACGGCGGCGCGGATGGCGCGGGCCAGACGGCCGTTGAAGAACTGGAAATCGACCAGGATGACCAGTTCCGGTTTTTCCGCGGCCGCTAGGTCCCTCAGCGCCCGCATCAGGCGCAAGAAACGGGGCAGCTTTTTGAGCGGAGCGCTCACCCCGATGACCGCCTCCGCGGTCAAGTCGAAGGACAGTGGCACTCCCGCCGCCGCCATCTTCGGCCCGCCCGCGCCGATGAAACGCGGGGCGTCGAGCGCCGCGCCCAGGGCCTTGACCAGATCGGCGGCGATGGCGTCGCCGCTGGGGTCGCCGGCCACGACCATGATGGTAGGCGGTTTCATTTCAATTCCGCTTTCACTTCCTTGAGAAACTCGGCGACCTTGAACGGGATGATGGGCGCGGCCAGCCCGGTGAGAAAATCAGCCGCCGCGCCCGCAATGGCAACGCCCCCGGGCAGCGTGGTGTGCCTCCAGGGAATGGGAAAACCTTTGAGCCGGTCGCCTCCATAGGTGTATTGGAGGAGGAAGGTGAGCCAAATGGCCAGCAGCAAACCGGCGGCGGCGGCGGCGGCGATTTTGCGCCAGTCCTTGCGTTCGATCCACCTCCCAACCTGGCGCCGGCCCGTCGTGCAGCAAAGCCACACGTCGAACGCCATGATCGGGATGATAAGCAGCAAGCCGCCCATTTGACGCTAAATGGTAACGTTGGCCGCCTGAATCTGGCGGGTGATCTCAAAAGCGAGGTCCAGCGAGCGTTGGGCCACCACTCCGCTGACTTTGGGAGTTTGATGGGATTGGACGCATTCGATGAAATGGCGCAATTCCAGCTTGAGCGGCTCGTCTTTCTCTATCGGCACCGGCTCGCGCACGACCTTGCGCCCGGCAAACTCGCTCACGATGGTCGAGTCCTTGGCATGCAGCAGCTTTTTCAGCAGCGACGACTCCTCCTCGCCCTGGCGCGCGACCCGATAGATGAAGCCCTCTTGGGCGCGGTAGTCGAGCGAGACGTAACAAGTCACCGCCCCGCCGCTGAAGACGCGGATTTTGCGCATCCGCTCCGGACTGACGCGGCTGGCGGTCAGATTGGCGACGCACCCGTTGGCAAAACGCAGACGCGCGTTGGCAATGTCCTCGCGCGCGCTGAGCACCGGAAGGCCCACCGCATCCACGCTGGTCAGCGGCGAACGCACAAATCCCAGCACCACGTCCAAATCATGGATCATCAAATCCAGCACCACACCGATGTCGGTGCTGCGGTTGGGGTAGGGTGAGAGCCGGAGGGTTTCAATGAAACGCGGATCGGTGGCCACTTGCTCCAGGTAGGTCAGGATAGGATTGAACCGCTCGACGTGGCCGACTTGCAACACGCTGTTATGCTCGCGCGCCAGCCGCACCAATTCCGCCGCCTCGGCAGCGTTGTCCGTCATCGGTTTCTCCACCAGCGCGTGCTTGCCGGCGCTCAGAACGCGGCTGGCCAACTCGAAGTGAGTCTGGGTGGGCGTGACCACGCTGAACGCATCGGCCCCTTCGAACGCCTCCTGCAGTGTGCCAAAGACCGGCACGCCGTATTTCGCCGCGATTTTGCCCGCTTGTGATGGGGAAATGTCGTGCAGGCCGGCAAACTGGATTCGGCCCGCGGCGGCCAGGTCCGCATAGATGCGGGCATGTTCCTTGCCCAGCGAGCCGACACCGAGCACCGCGACTTTAAGCATCGAGTTCACGCGCCTTCCGTTCTTTTGCCGTTATCGTTTCAAAAGGCCGCCAGCTTTCGGTTGCGTTCATGTTTTATGCGCCATCGCGCGGGCAATCGCATTCCACCACAAGTCATGCAGTTCCGCCACGGGCCAGCTTACCTCTGAAGCGCCCAGTTTGACGGATAACTGCGCGCCGCCCACTGTCCCGATCTTTGCCGCCGGAACGCCGAGGATTTTGGCCCGCTCGACGATTTTTACCACGTCGAATGGCGCGGCGCTCACAATGACGCGGCTTTGAGTTTCCCCGAACAGCAGGGCGTCCAGGCGCGCGTCACCGGCAAGGGCGAAGGACAAATCGATCTGCGCGCCGATCAAGCCGGGAGTATGGCGCGCGATCTGCCGCGAGAGACAACTTTCCGCCAGCGCCACTCCCAACCCGCCTTCGCTGCAATCGTGCGCGCTTTTGATCAGTCCGCACGCGATGAATCCGCGCAAGGCGTGGTGCAAGCCGCGCTCTTTTTCCAAGTCGCACCGGGGCGGCGCGCCGGCTTTCAATCCGTGCAGGCATTGCAACCAGGCTGAGCCGCCCAAACCGCGCCACGGGTCGTCCAGGTCGATGGCATCGCCCAGCAACACAATGGCGTCGCCCTCGTCCTTGAACCATTGCGTGGTAATATGTTCGGGCTTCTCGATCAAGCCAACCAGCGCGACCGTCGGAGTGGGGTCGATGGGACCGTTGGGGCTTTGGTTGTAAAGGCTGCAATTGCCGCCGGTCACGGGGGTGTTGAAGGCGCGGCAGGCCTCGGCCAGCCCGCGCACCGCTTCCTTGAGCTGCCAGAAAAGCTCCGGGTCGCGCGGGTTGCCGAAATTCAAATTGTCCGTCGCGCCCAACGGTATTGCGCCGGAGCAGGCCAGGTTCCGCGCCGCTTCCGCCACCACGATCTTGGCCCCTTCGTAAGGGTCCAGATAGACATAGGCGGCGTTGCCATCGACGGTCAGCGCGATGTATTTCTCCGTGGCAGGGCCGCGGCCGCGGGATGGCGGCAGCGAATCGCCCTTGAGGCGGAGCACCGCGGCGTCGGAGCCGGGGCAGACCACGGATCCATCGCGCACCATCTGGTCGTATTGGCGATAGACCCAGTTCTTGGACGCGATGGTGGGCCAGGCCAGCAATCGTTTCAAATCGCCGGCGGGGTCGGAGGACGGGGGAATGGAATCGAGCGAGAAGGCGCGCGCCGCTTGCAAATAGTCCGGCTGGCGGGCCTCAGGCTCATAAACGGGGGCCTCGTCCGCCAGTTTTTTGGCGGGAATGTCCGCCACCACCTGTTCGTTATACTTGACTACCATCCGCCCCGTGTCCGTCACCCATCCGATCCGCGCCCAGGGCAAATCCCATTTGTCGAAAATGCGTTTGACTTCCTCCTCGCGTCCCGCCTTGACGATGATGAGCATGCGTTCCTGCGACTCGCTGAGCATGATTTCGTAAGGAGTCATGTTCGGAGCGCGTTGCGGCACTTTGGCCAGCTCGATTTCGATGCCGGTGCCGGCCCGCGCCGCCGTTTCGCACGTCGAGCAGGTCAAGCCGGCCGCGCCCATGTCCTGGATGCCGGCCACGGCGTCGGTCGCAAGCAATTCCAGACAGGCCTCGCAGACCAGTTTCTCCATGAACGGGTCGCCCACCTGCACCGCGCCGCGCTGCTGGTCGGCCGATTCCTCGGTCAAATTTTGCGACGCAAAGGCCGCGCCCGCCAGGCCGTCGCGCCCGGTCGCCGGCCCGACGTAAAAGACGGGATTGCCCGCGCCTTTGGCCGCGCCGCGCGCGATCTGGTCGTGGCGCAGGACGCCGAGGCAAAAGGCATTGACCAGCGGATTGCCTTCGTAGGATTTGTCAAAACAAACCTCGCCCCCGATGGTCGGGATGCCGAAACAATTGCCATAATGGGCGATGCCGCTAACCACCCCGCCGAAAAGGCGCCGGTTGTTGGAGGCGCTTGCGTCGCCGTTATCGATCGGGCCGAAGCGGAGCGAATTGAGCGCGCAGACGGGCCGCGCGCCCATGGTGAAGATGTCGCGGATGATGCCGCCGACGCCGGTGGCGGCCCCCTGGAACGGCTCGACCGCGCTGGGGTGATTGTGCGATTCGATCTTGAAGGCAACGGCCAGGCCATCGCCAATATCGACGATCCCGGCGTTCTCCTCGCCCGCGCCGACGAGGATGCGCGGCGACTTGGTGGGAAAGGTTCTCAGGAGCGGGCGGGTGTTTTTGTACGAGCAATGCTCGCTCCACATGACCGAAAAAATGCCCAACTCGGTGTACGAAGGCTCGCGTCCGAGCACGGCTTTGATCTTGTCATACTCCTCCTCAGTCAGGTTATGTTTCCTGACCAATTCGGCGGTGATCGGGGGGTCGCTCATGGAAAATCACTCGATGTCGAAGCGGTAATCCTCGATGACAGGATTGCTGAGGATTCGGTGGCAGGCCTCGTCAATTTGTTTGCGCCAACTTTCCTTGTCCGAGCCGGGCAATTCGATTTCCAGGTATTTGCCGACATGGACGGCGCCGATGCCATGATAGCCCATTTGTTCGAGGGCGTTCTGGACGGTCTTGCCCTGCGGATCGAGGACGGCCTTTTTGGGAGTGACAATAATCTTTGCTTTCATTTCAAGCCGCGCGCCGGCGCGGAACGGCCCGATGTTAGAGGAGCCAGCCTGCCGCGCCAGTCTTTTTTGGGACCGTACGCTTTTTATCACACCCTCTCTCACTGAAGCCGGTTTGTCGCCCGCCGGTTCGGAGCGCATAATGGATTCGTCCGGCGCGTGGCCCAATTGCATCCCCGGCTCGATGATCTGAAATCGCTTCTCATCCCAACGGCCCCAGAGCAGGTCCCTTAAAAGCGTGGGGTCTCCGCGCAGATGCTCAAATTTCCAGCCCAGCCAGTCGGCGCACTTGCGAGCGTACTGCGCTTCCGCAACCGAGTCGTCCGTCCCCAAATCAACATAGGTCGCGGTGTCGTGCTGCGCCCACAGCCCGCGCTCCGATTCGAGCAGAAACTCGACATCCTCCGAATCGAATTTGGCCGCAAACTCCGCGCGCAGTGATTCGAGCCGTTCGGGTCCAGGCACGCGCCGTCCCCGATTCCAGCCGGGTGAATAATAGTAAGCGGTTGGACAGCGCCGCCGATGTTCGGCGTAGGCCTCCTTGCTCCCCAGGAACACCGTGATGCAATCATGCGCGCGCGGAATAACCAATCGGTGCCTCAAGGGACGTAGCCCCGCCACTCCGCGACCGCACAAGCCGTAAGCCAGCGCGACCGCTTCAATGTCCGTCCGCGCATCGACCTGATCCAGATTTGTCTGCAACATCCTGCGAAGGTGATCAGGCCGGTCATGCAACCCCATCTCGAAAAACCGCGTTTCCGCAATGTGCCCCGCCCCCCGCCCATGCAGGGCAATCTCGCGCTCAAACACCCCGCAGGCCAGCAGCGCTATCCGGGGCGCCTTGGACGCGGGTTCCATTGAATGCGGACTATCGCTCATAACAACACGATGGCTGTTGGCTTCCTGGTCTTCCGGCGCGGAGCCAGCCTCTTACAGCAGTTTCTTCAGGTGCCCAATGGAGCGCCGGGCTTGTTCGATGGTGCCGCACTCGACCGACAAGACAATATCCCGCGGCGCCTTGCGGCAGAGCCGAATAATTCGCGCCCAATCGATCACGCCCTCTCCGCAAGCGCAGCCCACCGGCGTGCCGGTAACTTTGCCCCGTTCAGAGGTGGATTGTTGCGCCGAAATGTCCTTTGCGTGCAGATGCACCAGCCGACTCACCACCCGATCAAGCCATTGGTAGGGGTCTTCGCCCGCCAGGTAACTGTTGCCCGTGTCAAAGTTGATGCCGATGGCCGGGCTTTTGACCAGGTTGGAAATGCGCTCCAGCCCAGCCGGCGTCTTGCTGTATTGCTGGTGCGGCTCCAGGCCGATGAGTATGCCCCGAGGCTCCGCCACCGCAACAGCCTCCGCCAGCGTGTAGCGCATCAATGTGTAATCCTCCTCCTCCGAAGTCCACCCAGGCTTGGGGCCTTCGTCGGTGTTGACCACAGGCGCGCCGCACTCCGCGGCGAAACGGATGGCTTGCTTGAGATACTCAACACTGATTTCCGGCTTGCACAGCGGCGTGTGCGTCGAGAGGCCGGAAACCTTGATCCCGGCTTGCTGACAGGCGCGCTTGATCCGCAACGGATCGTCGAGCATCGATACGCTGTGGAAGTAGCCCGCTTCACTGAGAAGTTCCCGGCCCCAGTGGACCATCGGCTCGACGTACTCATAGCCAAGTTCCGCCGCCTTGCGGACGCCCCACTCGAAGGATTTATCCTCGTGGCGGACGAATTCCATGTTGATTCCAAGACTTATTTTGTTCATGTTGCTCTTTCCCCGGAACAGATTAATGCTGCTCTGTATATCGTTGCGAGCCCAGGCGCAACTGCTCCGCGCTCCACCGCCCGGCATGCACGAGCACCCGATAACGCAGACACAGGCTCTGGCGCGCCTTGAGCAAATAAGGCTGATAACTGAGGACGGCGGGACTGAAGTAACTCATGGCGCCGTTATTGATGGCATACCAAGGCGAAGGGGTGTTGAGATTGCCCGGATGATCCAGAATACAAACGCCGGCCTCGCGCTTTTCAATCACTCCCGAATAGTCCATCGCCGAGGCCCTGCCGCGATACATCCCGTCGGTAAACCCGACCGGCCCCTGGCTGGTGACTACCCGTATGTCCTCCATCGCGTGCGCGAATCGGACCGACAAACCGGCATAGCCTCCCCACGATTGGCCGCCGGGTTCGCCGGGCAAAGGCGTGCGGTCCACCAGCACATCTTTGTCTGCGGCGGTGAAGGTCAGCGCCCAGTCCAAATAGTAGGCCCCCTCTTGATCCGGTGGAGAAACCTCGATCACACGGTGCTCACTCATCACGGCAGGCTCCCCGGCTGGCTGGTATTCCAAGTCCATGACAATGCGAGCCGAGAAATCGGGCCTGGTTTCGATCCGCGGCTCCCTCCAAAGAGTTAGCCCCTCGGCGCGGCCAGTCTCTTTTTCCTCCCAATAATTGACGCCATTGATAAATTTCCACGAGAACCAGAGCGCGTGGTGCCAGCGGTGGTCCGGCGGCCGGTCCCACGTCAAATCCGGGACGCCGGGCACGGACACAGGGTTGAAAAACGGTTTGGATTCATTCGTCCCGAAGTTGAATCGCCATACGGCATGGCCATTCTCGAGCAGAGTGACAGCATCTTCTGCCCGGTTCCAAGCCAGGTCGGCAGCCACTCTGGCATTGGGGGCAAAGTCCGCCGGCGCCCTCGCCGCGACGCTCAGGATTCCGCCCAGGAGGTGCTGGACGAAAAGCGGTTCGCTGAATGTCTCCGGGGTGTGCCCCATGGCGGTGTACCACATCCGTCCCTGGCCCACCCGGCGGCGCCAGGCGATCGGGTGGTCCCCGCCCATCGTCCCGCCGGCGTAAGTGGACTCATCCACGGTGGCGAGCACTCGGGCGCACCCGCGTGGTGTTCCGGTGAAGTTGTACCATTCATCGGTCCGCTGCCAACGGGCCGGCAACCCCTTCATGGAAGGATCCGCCCCGTCTTCGACGTTGATCGTCGCCGGCGCCACTCCAGAATGGTTGGTGAACGCGCAGCAGAACATCTCCCCGTACCACGCCCATGTGCCTTCGCAAGCTGACGGACCGAACACCCCGCCGTGGATTGCCGCTAATCCTCCACCCCGCATTACGTAATCCTGGAATGCCGCCTTCTGTTCCGCGTCCAACACCTCGCCTGTCACGCTCAGAAACACCACCGCCTGGTAACGCGCCAGGTTCGTCCTGGTAAACGCGGTGGAATCTTCGGTGGCATCCACGCCAAAGTTATGTTCCGCGCCCAGTTGGCGAATCGCGGCTATTCCGTTGGTAATCGAGGCGTGACGGTAGCCGGTCGTTTTCGAGAAGATCAACACCCGGAACCATGCCGGGCTTTCAGCCGCCAGCGGGCGCGGCCACCCGGCGCCCAAGGTCACCACGCCCGCAATTAAACAAAAACAGGCCCTGAGTGATTTCATAAAGCTTGGAACAACCATTGCGCCAGTCCGCGCTCAAAACCCCCACGGAGCGCGCATCGAACGCGGCTCCAGCCGGCGGTTGGCCTCCGCGTCGTGAACGAATTGCTCCCGCCCAAAATCGAACGTGAGCCTGCGTCCCAGCCGCATGGCAATGTCGCCCGTGTGGCAGAGGATGTCCGATTTCACCGCGGCATCGATCGGGCAGACCGTTTCAGCCCGGCTCTTGACGCAGTCGATGAAGTTGGCCGCGTGATCCGAACTGCGGATAAGTTGGACCTTAAAATCGTCCGGGTTGCGCTCGATAAGGTTTTCCGGTTGCAAGTTGATACCCTCGCGATCCACGTGCGCCCAGCCCGCGCTGCCTTCAAAGGCGGTGCCATGGGAAGTGATGCGCCGATACCTCTTGCCCCATTCCTCGCCATGCAGGAAAGGTTCGCCGGTGGGTTTCCCCTCATTTCCGCCATTGGGCACGCCGACGTATTTCATGGTCAGTCCGCTGGCAAACCGGTAGTCCACTTCGCAGATTGTCGCCGTGTCGCAAATGCCCTCCGCCGCGCGGTAATTGCCCCGGCCCTCCACTGTGAACGGGCCGTTCATCAAATCTCCCGCGCCCCAGGCGGCAATGTCCAACGGGTGGATGCCCCACCCGGCGATGAAACCGACGGCAAAGTCCGAAACGAACCACCAGGTCTTCTTGGCGCCATCCGCCGAACAGAGATTCTCGGTGAGCGGCCTGTACGCGGCGGGCCCCAGCCACATCTGATAATCCCATCCCTCAGGAACGGGAACGACCTCTCGCGATCCACCAGGCGCGCCGCCCGGGGCCCACGCATTGATGTGCTGGAGCTTGCCAATGGCGCTGTTGCGGGACAATTCGCACGCCAGATGGAACCAACGCCCGGATCGCTGCTGGGTGCCGAACTGAAACACCCGCTTCTTGCGATGAACCGCCGCCCTCAAAACCCGGTCCTCGGCCACCGTCAGCCCCAGCGGTTTCTCCACGTAAACGTCCTTGCCCGAGTTGACGGCCGCCAGCGCCGTGAGCACGTGCCAGTGGTCGGGCGTGGCGATCAGGCAGGCGTCGATATCCTTGCGCGCCACCAGTTCGCGAAAATCGCTGTATGTGCGGCAGTCCTGGTTCCCGTAGTGCTCATTGACCACCTTGCGCGCCGCTTCGGTCTGTTCGCTTTTCACGTCGCACACGGCGACGACCTGGCAGCCATTGCACCTGAGAAAGTTGTTCATGTCCCCGATCCCTTGCGGCCCGCAGCCAATCACCCCCAGCACAACGCGATTGCTGGGGCTAACACCGCCGTCCGCCCCGCGGGCGGAGGCTGCAATAATGTTTGGAAAAACCGCGGCCGCAAGCGTCGCCCCGGTGGCGCCGCGCAGAAAATCCCTCCGGTTGAGGGTCGGTTTGCTGGGAAGATTCTCTTTCATAGTTTAACTTGACTGTTAGGGGTTTCAGCTTCGAGCCTGATCGTGACAGCAAAAGCTTCTCCTGTCATCCAAAATCGTCGTGCCCAATGCGCCTCGCACCGGTCAGCTCGCCGGCCCGGTCAATGGACTTCTACAACTGAAGGCCGCTTGTCGCCCAAATCCGTTCTTGGCGGAGGTTTGCGATTGGTGGGTTCGCGTTGCCCGCCGTTGACAGCAACGCCTCGGTGTTTTAGGCTGATTACGTGAATTCAACCATTGCCGCGCCGGTTGACTGGATAAAGGCTGTTGGAAACCTGCGGTTTCCATCTAAGGCGGACCATCGTCTCCAACAACTAATGGACCGCAACAATGAAGGGCTTTTGCAAGAATCGGAAAGGGAAGAACTGGAGGCACTGGTTGAACTGAGTGAGCGACTGTCGCTCGTCCGAGGCGAGGCATTGCAGATTCTAGGCAAGCAGCCGCAATGAACGTCGCGGAAGAGCTGGCGCGCACACTTCGGGCACGCGCTCAAGGGCGGTGCCAGTATTGCCTGATGCACGAGAGCCTCCAGGGAGCCACTTTCCACATCGAACACATCATCCCACAATGCAAGGGCGGGATCTCCGATCTTAAGAACCTCGCCTTGGCGTGCCCTGGGTGCAATCTGCATAAAGCCGGCAGGATCATGGCGATTGATCCGGCGACTGGCGAGTACGCGCGGTTATTTCACCCCATTCTGCAACGTTGGTCAGAACACTTCCGGCTTAACGGCTATCAAATCGAAGGATTGACCGCTGTGGGCCGCGCAACCGTTGATGCTCTCAACTTGAATGATTCTCGGCGCCGGCGTATCCGCGAAGTTGAGGAGGCATTTGGCCTCTATCCTCCAGTTCATTGAGCATTTTCTCCGATGACACCAACCCCGCCTTGGGCCGCTGACGAATCTGCTCGCTTCCGTGCTCATTGGCTGCTTGATGGTGAATTGCCTTGGGGGGAACGCCTTGGGCCGTCGCTTCGATCCAATCACACCCTCTGAAATCGTCTCCATCTTTTGGAAACTTTAACTTCCAAAGTGTTGCATAGATGCTCATAAACCGGTGCCTGAATCTCGTGCCCTCAATCACTATTTCGCAGGCAGCATCTCCTGTTTCAGCATGGATACTGGAAATGCCGTGAAATGCGGATCGCGGTGAATCAGCATTGCACCGCGCACGGATGCCGTCGCGGCAATCAATGTGTCCATTGCGGAAGCGCGAGCCGTTGCGCTTATTCTCAAGTGTACTGCCTCGCTTCGGATGGCCTCATCCACATTCACGACTTCGCCCAACAACGCCCGATACCGGTTCAGTTCTGCGGCGCGCGACGCGGCGTCAATCCCAAGTTGGTGCAATCGCAGGTCAAACTTGAACAACGCCAGGATGGAAGTTCCCGTCATGACCGCTGTGTCCTCAAAAAGGGCCTGAACGCGAGTCGCACCCCCTTCGGCCAGACAGTGAGCCAACAACGCCGAAGTATCCAGCAACTGGGTCATTGCCGTTCGTCGGCTTGGTCGAGGGTAAGCGGTATGGGGGCTACCTTCTATGCAGGAGGGCTGGGTCTCGGCTAGAGTGGCGGGAATGAAGAACGATTCGCATGCTGACCGAGCTTACACGCCCAAGGAGATTTCTGGTTGGA